>CBFGWV010000377.1:0-4159 GCA_965652545.1 uncultured Candidatus Competibacteraceae bacterium
TCGATCGGACGCTGTGATCCGCTGTGGCGGGCGGGCACACTATGGGGTTATGGATCGACCTGCGAAGGCCTGCTGTGGAACGACTGCCTCTGTGTTTTGATTTGCGTGAACGCCCGGTGCTGGTGATCGGCGGCGGCGCTGCCGCCGAGCGCAAGTGTGCGTTGCTGATGGACGCCGGTGCGCGGGTCACCGTGTTGGCCGCGCAGCTGGAGCCGGCATTGGCGGCGCGGGTCGCGGCGGGCGATGTCAGCCACCACGACGGCCCATTTACCCCCGCGATGCTGGATGCCGTGTGGCTGGTGATTGCCGCCGATGACGACAAGGCGTTGAACGCCACCGTGGCCGATGCCGCCCGCGAGCGACGCATACCGGTGAATGTCGTGGACGATGCCAGCCTGTCCACCGTTACCGTGCCGGCGATCATCGACCGCTCGCCGCTGCTGGTCGCGGTGACCAGCGGCGGCGCCTCGCCGGTGCTCTCGCGCTTGCTGCGGGGGCGTCTGGAGGCGCTGATCCCGTCGGCCTACGGCGACCTTGCCGAGTTGGCCCGCCGCTGGCGTGGCCGGGTTCGCGATGCATTGCCGGCCCCTCGGCGCCGACGCTTCTGGGAGAACGTCTTCCAGGGCGAGGTGGCCGAGCACGCCCTGGCCGGCCGCGATGCCGAGGCCGAGGCCGGGCTGCAGCGGCTGCTGGGCGAGGCCGGTCGTCTGTCCGCCGACCGTGGCGAGGTGTATCTCGTCGGCGGCGGCCCGGGCGACCCGGCCCTGCTGACTTTGCGTGCCCTGCAACTGATGCAGCAGGCCGATGTGGTGCTCTACGACCGCTTGGTGTCCGGGCAGGTGCTGGCCCTGGTGCGCCGCGATGCCGAGCGCATCTACGTCGGCAAGGCACAGAGCAACCATGCCTTGCCACAGGACCGCATCAACCGCCTGCTGGCCGATTTGGCCAAACAGGGGCGACGGGTGCTGCGGCTCAAAGGCGGGGATCCGTTCATCTTCGGCCGCGGCGGCGAGGAGATCGAAACCCTCAAAGCCGAAGGCGTGCCCTTCCAGGTGGTTCCGGGCATCACGGCAGCCAGCGGCTGCGCCGCCTACGGCGGTATCCCGCTGACCCACCGCGACTACGCCCAGGCCTGTGTCTTCGTCACCGGCCACCGCCGCCAGGATGGGGCGCTGGACCTCAACTGGGCCGCCCTGGCCCAGCGCTTTCAGACCGTGGTGTTCTACATGGGCTTGCAGGGCATCGGTGAAATCGCCGCCCAGATGCAGGCTCACGGCTTGCCCGCCGACTGGCCCGCGGCCCTGGTGGAGCAGGGCACCACGCGTGGTCAGCGCACCTACATCACCACGCTCGCCGGCCTGCCCGATGTGGTCGCCAGCCACACCATCCGCCCCCCCACGCTGCTCATCGTCGGTGAGGTGGTCAACCTGCACGGCAGCCTGAACTGGTTCGACCCGGCCACCGGGACCGGGCAGTTGCCGCTGGCCGCCCGCGACAGTTCGGCTGCAACCTGACGCTCTTCACCGGAGGTTTTTCGTGACGCACCCCAAGCCACTTACCGAGACGGCCAGCCGGGCGCTCGACCAGGCCCAGCAGTTGTATCGGTCCGGTCGGTTACAGGAGGCCGATGCGGCTTATCGGCGTTGGCTCCAAGCCTATGGTCCCCACCCGGCGCCGCTCAACGGCCTTGCAGCGATTGCGTTGGCGGTCGGCCAAGTCCAGGCCGCCGAGCAGATCGTCGCCCAAGGGGTGCGCAGCTTCCCCAAGGATTTCGTGCTGCGGCTCACCCAGGGCAACGTGCGCATGGCGCAACGGGATGGCCACGGCGCGGTGTCCGCCATCAATGAGGCAATCAAGCTCGGTGGCCGACAGCCGGAACTGCTGAACGCCAAAGGCGCGGCATTGCAGATGACGGGTGATCTCGCTGAGGCGAAGCGGGCGTTCCAGCAGGCGTTGGATCTGAACCCGGAATTCGCCGATTGCCGGCGCAATCTTTCAGTCGTGTCGATGGCCATGGGCGACACCGATGGCGCGCTGGAACAGGCGCGGCGGGCGGTGGCCTGCGCCCCCGGTTCGGCGCCGGCCATGCAGCAGCTGGCCACCGTACTGTTCGAGACGGGGCAGCTGGCGGAGGCCGATGACCATGCCGAGAAGGCTTTGCGGCTGGCGCCGGGCTGGCACGCACCGCGGTTGCTGCGGCGGACCCTCAGAATGCGCCGGGGCGACTGGCGTGATCTGGATGACGACAAACAGGTCATTCGCGCCGCCATCGAGAATGGCTCAGGTGCCCGCGTCGACCCGTACATGGTCTTGACCCTGTTCGATGACCCGCCACTGCATCGGCTGAACGCACAGCAATGGGCGGACCGCCGGCTCGGCTTCTCGCCGCGCCGGACGCAGCGCAAACGTCGGCCGCTGACCGACACCACCGTGCTGACCGTCGGTGTGCTGTCGGCGGATCTGCGCAATCACCCGATCGGCCGGTTGATCCGCGGCCCTGTCGCGCAGATGGACCGCAATCGCTTCCGGGTCATCGGTTTTGACACCAATGGTTCCGATGGCAGCATCGAGCGGCAGCGGTTGGAGGCTGCCTTCGATCGTATCGTGGATGTGAGCCGGCGGCCCGACGATGCCATTGCGCAACAGGTCCGCGCCCTTGAGGTGGATATCCTCATCGACCTGACCGGCTATACCCGAGGCGGGCGTACCGGTGTGTTGAATCATGACCCCGCCGCCCTCCAGCTCTCCCTGCTCGGCTATGCCGGTACGCTGGGTACGGCGCATGTGGATGGCGTGGTGGTCGATGATGTGGTCGTTCCGCATGGCAGTGAGGCGCACTACACCGAGCGCTGCCTGCGCCTGCCACGTTGCTACTACCCGACGGATTACCAACTGCCGCGGCCATCGATTCCGCAGCGCAGCGATCTCGGCCTGCCCGAGCGCGCTTTTGTATTCGCCTGCTTCTGTGACAGCCGGAAGATACTCCCGGAACGGTTTTCCACCTGGATGAGCTTGTTGTCGGAGGTGCCGGAGAGTGTGCTGTGGCTGCTCGCGGGGCCCGCGGAGGAGGCGTTCCGGGAGGCAGCGCAACACCAGGGCATATCGCCGGACCGCTTGATCTTCGCGCCATGGCTGCCACCGCAGGAGCACCTTGCCCGCTGTGGCGCCGCGGACCTGATGCTTGACACCTACCCCTTCGGTGCCCACACCACCGCATTCGATGCCGTGTGGATGGGCACCCCCATCGTCACGCGTGCGGGCGAGGCGTTTCAGGCGCGGGTGGCCGCCAGCCTGCTCGTTCATGCGGGGGTTGCGGAGCTGGTCACCGAGGACGAGGCCGCCTACCGCGATCTGGCGCTCGCGCTGGCGCGCGACCCGTCCCGCCTGGCCGCGGTGCGGGCGAACATCGATGCCCGCCGAGGGCCGTCCGACCCGTTCGATACCGCGGGTTATACCCGTGCATTGGAGACTGCGCTATTGGAGGCGTGGGCTGCGGCCGCGTAAGGGCCCTGTGGTCGCATCCATCCAACTCATCGTCGTCGGTAGACGCGGTGAATGCGACAGTGGCCACTAAACTTGTAAGTTCCGAATTCAAAGGAGAGTCGACGATGAAAGCACGTGCCGCCGTGGCCTGGGCGCCGAAGCAGCCGTTGGAGGTGACCGAGATCGACGTGGACGGCCCGCGCGAGGGCGAGGTGCTGCTGCGCGTGGTCGCCACCGGCGTCTGCCATACCGATGCCTTCACCCTCTCGGGCGATGACCCTGAAGGCGCCTTCCCCTGCGTGCTCGGCCACGAGGGTGGCTGCGTGGTGGAGGAGGTCGGCCCGGGCGTGAAGAACCTCAAACCCGGCGATCATGTCATTCCGCTGTACATCCCCGAGTGCGGCGAGTGCGAGTACTGCCACTCGCCCAAGACCAACCTGTGCCAGTCCATCGCCGGCACGGTGTGGACCGGCTACATGCCGGACAAGACGCGGCGTTTCTCCAAGAACGGGTCGGCGATCTACCACTACATGGGCTGCTCGACCTTCGCCGAATACACCGTGGTGCCGGAGATCGCCCTGGCCAAGGTCAACCCGGCCGCCCCGCTGGATAAGGTGTGCCTGCTCGGCTGCGGCATCACCACCGGCATCGGTGCGGTGCTCAACACGGCCAAGGT
>CBFGWV010000378.1:0-4147 GCA_965652545.1 uncultured Candidatus Competibacteraceae bacterium
GTGGGCGCGAGCGGGCGGTTCCAACGGCGCGCGACGCTGGATGTGCAACGCTTTGGCGTTGAACCGCGCGATATCGTCCTCGGCTGCGGCCGCCTGCCGGACTATCTGGTCAGCGCATACCACTCGCTGGTGGATACGCTGCTGGAGATGATCGAAGACCGCTTCGAAGCCGTCTCGCCACTGCGTCGGATCCGCCTGCACGGCGACTGCCATCCGGGCAACATCCTGTGGACCGACAGCGGCCCGCACTTCGTCGACCTGGACGACTGCTGCATGGGGCCGGCCGTGCAGGACTTGTGGATGCTGCTCTCGGGCACGCGCGAGGAGATGCAGCTGCAGCTCAACGTGGTGCTGGACGGCTACCGCCAGTTTGCCGATTTCGACGCGTTGGAACTGAGCCTGGTCGAGGCGCTGCGCAGCCTGCGCATCATTCACTACGCCGGCTGGCTGGCCAAACGCGCCGACGACCCGGCGTTCGTGCGCGGCTTCCCCTGGTTCTACACGCCACGCTTCTGGGAAGAGCACGTGCTGACCTTGCGCGAGCAGGCCGCGGCACTGGAAGAGCCCGCGCTGCTGGCCTATTGATCGCGCCAGCGGTCTTTACAGCCGCCGCCGTCCTGGCCAATACTCCACAGCCACTGCACCCGCCTTAGACCGGTCCATGTCCTCGATGCTTCGCACCCGCACACCCGATCAACGCCTCACCGGCGTGACCGTGTCGTGCCCGCAAGCGCAGGACAAATCGAAAAAACGGCGTCTCGTCTGACGGGAACGCTGTCCCGTCGGATGAGATGCCGACGGGACAGATCGCCAGGCCAAGCCGTTGCAGTACACCGTTTGAAGCCCTACGCCCTTGTTCCCTTCCGGTATCCACCGACGCGCAGCGACGGTGCGGTTGTGCGTTTCCAACCAGGTACAGGAGAGCAGGAACATGCAGCGATTCGAAGGGTTGTGGGTGCCGCTGATCACCCCGTTTCACGACAATGCCATCGATGTGGCGGCCATTGGACGGCTGGTCGAGCACCTGCTCGACGGGGGTGTGGATGGGCTGGTGGTGTGCGGGACCACGGGTGAGGCCGCCACGTTGGATAGCCATGAGCAACAGCGTGTGCTGGCGGCGGTGATCGAAGCGGCGGCGGGTCGCTGCCCGATCGTCTTTGGTATCGCCGGCAACGACACGGCGCGCTTGGCACAGCAGGTCGGGGACTTCAGCATCGACGGTGTCGATGGTTTTCTGATCAGCCCGCCGCAGTACGTACGCCCCGCGCAGGCCGGCATCCTGCACCATTACCGGACCTTGGCGGCCGCCACCGACCGGGCCATCGTGTTGTACAACATTCCCTACCGCACCGGGGTCAACCTGGAACTGGCCACGGTTCAGCGCCTGGCCGAGCACCCCCGCATCGTTGCCATCAAGGAGAGTGGGGCGGGTAACCACGAGCAGTTGGTGGCGCTGATCGACGATACGCCGCTGACGGTGCTCTCGGGCGAGGACGCGATGATCTACACCTGCGCCTGCCTCGGCGGGCACGGCGCCATCGCCGCCTCCGCGCATCTTCGCCCCGACGTGTTCAAGCGCATGCTGACGCAGATTGCCGCGGGCGACCTGCCCTCGGCGCGCGCCATCGCCCGTGCGCTGCGGCCGCTGATCCGCCTACTGTTCGCCGAACCCAACCCGGCACCGTTGAAGGCAGCGCTCGCTCGCAGCGGTATGATCCGCAACGAGTTGCGCGCCCCGATGATGCCGGCCGCCCCCGAACTGGCTCGGCGCATCGCCGAGGTGTTGGATGGCCTGGACGATGCCGACGCCAGCCTCACCGCCGCCGCATAGCCTCGCTGGCGATACCCAATCGCACCGCAACAGAGGCACAATGCTTAATCCTCACGGCTCTTCATGAATTCCCGTCAGCTCAGCCACAAAGCCCCTCCCCCCTGGCGGGGGAGGGGTTGGGGAGAGGGGGATGTCGGGTCAGCCTCCGACACAGGCTTTCGCCACAGCAAGCTGGCCCCCTCTCCCCCGGCCCCTCCCCCGCGAGGGGGGAGGGGAGCTCCAGTCGTGACCTGACCGGAATCTGAAAGAGCCAACACATAAAAACCTAAAACTTAAAACTTAAAACTTAAAACCTCCAAGGACCCAATGGCCCTCAAGGCAACCGTCTACAAAGCCCAGCTCCAGGTCGCGGACATGGATCGGCACTACTACGCCGAGCATGCCCTGACCCTGGCCTGCCACCCCTCGGAGACCGAGGCGCGCCTGATGGTGCGGGTGTTGGCGTTCGCGCTCAATGCGCACGAGCACCTGGCCTTCGGGCGCGGGCTGTCGACCGACGACGAGCCGGATCTGTGGATCAAAGACCTGACCGGGCGCATCGAATGCTGGATCGACGTCGGCCAACCCTCTGACAAGGACATCCGCCAAGCCTGCGCCCGCGCCGACCGGGTCATCGTCTATGCCTACGGCGGGCGCACCGTCGTCCCGCTCTGGTGGGGGCAGATCGCCAACACGGTGGCACGGCTGGACAACCTCGTCGTGGCCGAGATCCCCGCGGCCACCGCACAGGCCCTGGGCGGGCTGGCGGCACGCGGCATGAGCCTGAGCTGCACGGTGCAGGACGGCCAAGTGTGGGTCACCGATGGGCGCGAGTCGATCGAGGTCGAAGTGCACGTACTCAAGGCGGCTGTGCCCAAATAGGCCGTTTTCTGACACTTATGGGTTAACCCGGGCGGTGGGCGGGGCAGACGCCCGGGGCTGCGGTGTGCCGCAAAATGGGTGCCGCGCCACTCACTGCACCCCGGGCGTACCAGCTAAACCCTTGACGGGCCTCGACCTGGCGTCCCAAGCGTTGCTGCAATCGCAAACCATTGTTACGCCCTCTACCGAAAACCCCCAAGTGGCACCACTCTTGATGGTGTGTCTCGGCAACGGCGGTCGTAGACCGCGATAACGCCGGACCGGGAGGTGGGAATGGTCAAGCAACACAACATCCGTTACATGAACGTGGACGAGATCTGCGCGGTGATTCGCTCCGCCCAATCCGATGGCCTCCTGTGCCTGTACGTGACCGACCGCCACAACCGCGTCCATATCCGCCGCCTGCGCGATACGCTGGGCCGCTTCGTGGCCATGGACAGCAAGGCGCCCGGCCGTGCCAGCGTCGGTTCGGCCCGCGAGCTGGCCGCCCGCGTGCTGCACTGGCGCGACACCAGCGTGCTGCCTGACGAGGATCGCCGCGCCGCGGTTTGACCCCGCGCTCAACCGGTCTTGCGGAAGGTCAGGTTGATCCGGTACGCGCCGGTTGCGGGGTGATGGTTCGCCTGGATCGCCGCCACCCCGTGGTAGCGCAGCCGCGCCGGGCCGCCCCAGACCACCACATCGCCGTGCGTCAGCCGCAGGCGCTGTGGCCTCTCGTCACGGCGTAACCCACCGAACAGAAACACCGCGGGTATCCCTAACGACACCGATACGATCGGGGCGCCGTAGTCGCGCTCGTCCTTATCCTGGTGCAGCGACAAGCGGGCGCCGGGTGCGTAGCGGTTGATCAGGCAGGCATCCGGCGCAAAGCCGTCGAAGCCCGCGGCGGCCGCCGCGTCCCGCGCCAGTGTTTGCATAACCGCGGGCATGGCCGGCCAGGGTCGGCCGCTCTGCGGATCAGTCGCGTCATAGCGGTAGCCGCTGCGGTCGCTGACCCAGCCGTAGGGGCCGCAGTTGGTCATCGCCACCGACATGCGAAACCCACCGGGTGTGATCAGGTGGCGGAACGGCGCATCGGCGGTAATGCCCGCCAGGGCCTCGAACACCGCGGGTGCGTAGGCCACCGCGAACCCCCGCAGCACCATGGCGCCCTCGCACAGGTGCTCGTTGCGCGGCTGCTCCGGCAGGTCGGCAAACAGGTCCAGCGTCATCGGCCACTCCTTACTGTGCGTCGTGGAAGATGATACCCAGCGCGTGTCGCGAACCCGAGCGCAGCCGGCTCACACCGTGGCGCAGGTTGACCCGGTAGGTGCCGCGGGTGCCTTGCACCGGGCGATGATGCACCGCGAAGACGACCGCATCGCCTTGCATCAGCGGCACCACCTCTGGCCGCGATTGCATGCGCGGGCGCTGCTCGGTGAGAACGAACTCGCCACCGCTGAAGTCCCGCCCCGG
>CBFGWV010000379.1:0-4144 GCA_965652545.1 uncultured Candidatus Competibacteraceae bacterium
CCGGACATCTGCTACCTCGGCGGGCTTACCCGCACCCTGCGCGTGGCGGACATGGCGGCCGCGGCGGGGCTGCCGTGCACGCCCCATTGCGCCAACCTGTCGATGGTGACGCTGTTCACCATGCACCTGCTGGGCGCCATTCCCAATGCCGGCAAGTACCTGGAGTTCTCCATCGAGGGCGAGGACTACTATCCCTGGCAGGACGGGCTGTTTCGCGAGTCCCCATACGCTATCGTCGATGGGCACGCGACGATCCCCGATGCACCCGGCTGGGGTGTGGAGATCGACCCCGACTGGCTCAGCCGGTCCACCTACCAGATCAGCGAGGTCAATTGAGCATGCCTGACGATCTGAGCCGCCTGATCACCGCCGCGCTTGCCGGCGAGGGTATCGACGGCCTGCCCGAGAAGCACTTTATCGACGGCCAATGGTGCGCCGCCCGCAGCGGCCGCACGATGGACGCCTACGACCCCGGCAGCGCGCAGGTCTTCGCCCGCTTCGCCGCCGGCGATGCCGATGACATCAGCGATGCCGTCGCCGCCGCCCGCCGCGCGCAGGAGACCGTCTGGCGGCGCACACTGCCGGCCGAGCGCGGGCGCATCCTCACCCGCGCGGCGGCCTTGATCCGCACTCACGCCGACCGCCTGGCGGTGGTCGAATCTCTCGACAGCGGCAAGCCCCTGGCCGAGGCCCAAGGCGATGTCGGCGGCGCGGCACGCGCCTTCGAGTACTACGCCGGGGCGGCCGACAAACTCCAAGGGCAGAGCATACCGCTGGGGCTCGACTACCTCGCCTATACGGTCAACGAGCCGGTGGGCGTGACCGCGCACATCATCCCGTGGAACTTCCCGTTGTCGACCGCCGCCCGCGGCATCGCCCCGGCGCTGGCGGCCGGCTGCACGGTGGTCGCCAAACCCGCCGAGCAGACACCGTTCAGCGCATTGCTGCTGGCTGAGCTGCTGCTCGAGGCCGGCTTGCCGCCGGGGGTGTGCAACGTGGTCACCGGCACCGGTGCGGCGGCCGGCGCACCGCTGGTCGCACACCCGGACGTGCGCCATGTCACCTTCACCGGCTCGGTCGACACCGGCAGCCTGGTGATGCAGGCGGCGGCCCGCAACATCACCAGCGTCACGCTCGAGCTGGGCGGCAAATCGCCCGTCGTGGTGCTGGCCGACGCCGACATGGATCGCGCGCTCGAGGGCGTGCTCGGGGCTATCTACGAGAACGCCGGTCAGATCTGCTCGGCCGGCTCGCGGCTGGTGATCGAGCGCAGCGCTCACGATGCCTTCGTCGAGCGGCTGGCCACCCGGGCCGCGGCGCTCACCCTCGGTCACGGTCTGCGCAACCCGCAGTTGGGGCCGGTGAACTCGGCCGAGCACCTGGACAAGATCGCCGGCCATGTGGACCGGGCCGTCGCCCGCGGGGTGCGGGTGGCCTGCGGTGGCCGGCGCACCAGCGACCCGCACAGCGGCCGCGGCTGGTTCTTCCAGCCCACCATACTGGATGCCGTGGACTCGGCCGACGCCATCGTCCAGGAGGAGATCTTCGGTCCGGTATTGGCGGTCCAGATCGCCGAGGACGCCGAGCACGCCCTGGCCCTGGCCAACGGCACCGACTACGGCCTGGTCGCCGGTCTGTACACCCGCGACATCCACAAGGCCTTGCAACTGGCGCGCGACATCGACGCCGGCCAGATCTACGTCAACGAATACTTCGCCGGGGGCATCGAGGTGCCGTTCGGCGGCAACAAGCGCTCCGGCTTCGGGCGCGAGAAAGGCCTGGAGGCGTTACGCAGCTACTGCAAGGTGAAGAGTGTCGCCGTCCGTGTCTGATGCCAACGTGTTCAGCGACGACTTCTCCACCGAGCCGTACTGGTGGGGCGACGTCCCCCGGCCCGAGCTGGCGCCACCCGCGCCGCCACCGCGCTGCGATGTGCTGGTCATCGGCTCCGGTTACACCGGGCTGTCGGCGGCCTTGCACACGGCACGTGCGGGCCGCCACACGGTGGTCCTGGACGCCCAGGACGCCGGCTGGGGCTGCAGCACCCGCAACGGCGGCCAGATCAGCACCAGCATCAAGCCGGGCTACGACGAACTGCGCGCCCGCCATGGCGCGGAGAAAGCCTTGGGCGTCCTGCGCGAGGGGCATGCGGCGCTGGCCTGGATCGGCAGTTTCATCGCAGCGGAGGGCATCGACTGCGACTTCACCATCTGTGGTCGCTTTCATGCCGCCCATAACCCGGCCGGTTACGAACGCCTGGCACGCAGCCTGGACGCCCAGCCGGCAGGTCTGGAAACCGAGGCTTTCGCCGTGCCCCGCAACGAGATGCAACGGGAACTGGGCACCACGGCTTATCACGGCGGCGTGGTGTTCCCCCGCCATGCGGCGTTGCATCCGGCCCGCTTCCACAAGGGCCTGCTCGATCGCGTCCTGGGTGCCGGCGCCGGTGTGTTCGCCCATTGCCCGGCCACCGCCATCGACCGCGCGGGCGATGGTTTCATCGTGCGCACACCGGCGGGCAGCATCGCCGCCGACAATGTCATCGTGGCCAGCAACGGCTACACCGGCGCGGTCACGCCCTGGCAGCGGCGGCGGGTAATCCCCATCGGCAGTTACATCATCGCCACCGAGCCGCTGGATCCGGCGCTGATGGCGCGGTTGATGCCGGCCAACCGCATCGTCAGCGACACGCGCAAGGTGGTCTATTACTACCGCGCCTCGCCGGATCGGCGCCGCATTCTCTTCGGCGGGCGGGTGTCGTTCAACGAGGCCGACCCGCGAAAAAGCGCGCCACGGCTGCGTTCCGACCTAATCAGGATCTTCCCCGAGCTGGTGTCGACACGTATCAGCCACTCATGGATGGGTTTTGTGGCCTATACCTTCGATACGCTTGCGCACGTGGGCCGGCATGAAGGCATCCACTACGCGATGGGGTACTGCGGCTCGGGGGTGTCGATGGCCGCGTACCTGGGCATGCGTGTCGGCCAGCAGGTGCTCGGCCAACGCGAGGGGGCTACCGCGTTCGACGGCATCCGGTTCCAGACCCGGCCGCTGTACACCGGCAACCCGTGGTTCCTGGCGCCGTCCATCGGCTACTACCGCTGGCGCGATCGCCTGAACCGATGAGCAAATACTGAAATACAGGACATCGACAATGGACGGCGCGTCGAACCCGCGCCACGGCAACAGCGGGCTCGAGACCCGCGAATGCAGTACACCGGCGAGATTTTCCCGCCCAGACAGTCGCAAGACCCGTTCAATCGGATGGAGGACACAAAAAGATGAAAGCCTGCTCACCGAAACACGTCGCCGTAACCGCCCTGAGTGTGGCCATGTTGGCCGCCATGCCCAGCGCGCAGGCCGAGACCCTGCGCCTGCTGACCTGGGGCGGCTATGCCCCGGATGAGGTCATCGCCTTGTTCGAGGCCGAGTACCCGGACATCGATGTCGAAGTCACTCTGTCCAACAACGAAGAGATGGTCGCCAAGCTGCGGGCCACCGGGGGCGCCGGCTTCGACCTGGCCCAGCCCAGCCACGACCGTATCCACGGCGCCCAGCTGGAATATGAAATCTACAAACCCATGGACTTGTCCAAGATCAACACGGACAACATGGACGCCAGCCTGTTGGCCGGCGTGAAGGCCAACACCACCATCGACGGCGAGGTCTACGCCGTACCCCACCAGTGGGGCACCTCGGGCATCATGGTCGACAAGACCAAGGCACCGAACGCCAAGAGCTGGGCGGACCTGTGCAACCCCGAGTACAAGGGCCGCACCTCGATGCGCCTGCGCCGCACCATCCTGCTGGGCACGGCCTTCGCCATGGGCGAAGACCCGTTCGCCGCCTACAGCGACCTGGACAAGTACCAGAAAATCCTCGACCAGGTGGAAGAGAAGCTCATCGCCTGCAAGGACAATCTCAAGGCCTACTGGAGTGGCGGTGACGACTTGTCCGCGCTGATGCTCTCGGGCGAAGTCGTCGTCGCCGAGACCTGGGACTCGACCGCATACAAGCTGTTCGACCAGAACCCCAACATCGTCTTCGTGCCGCCGGAGACCGGCGCCCTGGCGTGGATCGACACCTTTGCGCTGCCGCGCAAGGGCGAGGCCGACGATGCGGCCTACAAGTGGATCAACTTCGT
>CBFGWV010000380.1:0-4141 GCA_965652545.1 uncultured Candidatus Competibacteraceae bacterium
GTTCGGTGTTCGGTGTTCGGCCCATGGTCCACCCAGCCCAAAAGGCTCACTTCAGTGGCTATTCGATGCCGCCTGTCGGCTAAATGAATCGCCTACCAATGAGCCCAGGCACCCGTAGGAGCCCACCCCTGTGGGCGATCAGCCCGTGGCCGGCGGGGAATCCTGACCGGTCGGTGACGCCTCGGGCGGCTCTGCGTCACACGGGCTATCCGCCGGGCAACGTTCACCATCGACTCCCGGACTCGGCGACGACGACCCCGACTCCGGCCAGGGGTTGAAAATCGCCCAGGCCACGATCAGCGCGCTCAACAGACACAGCGAAGCGATCAGCACGACCCGCCGAGCTGGCGGGCGGGCGTCGGGCTCGCCCGCCCGCGGACCGGTGGCGGCCCAGACGACGGCCATGGCCTGGTAGGCCTGGCGGTGGCGCGGGTCGGCGTCGCGCCATTGGGCGAAGGCCTGGCGGTCGGCATCGCTGCAGTCGGGGGCTTGCAGACGCAGGTACCACGCCGCGGCCTGGTCGTTCAGGGCGTCGTCCGGGTCGTCGAAACGGCGTTCATCGGTCGAAGACATCAATGAATGGGCTGTCTGCTCGTGGCGTGGGTTCGGCCGCTTTGTCCTGGCGGTCTCGTGTCCGTCGGCTGCGGCGCTGTGTGTCCGCAGTCCACTTGGATTGTAGGCCCCGACCGGTCTACGGACCAATCGCTGTGACCGGGCTAAATTTTCGCCGCCGCCGTTCGTTTACCAAGCAGGCCTGTTCCGCTGACTGACGTCCGAGTGAAGGAGTGCGTGTGTTCCCAAGAGTTGCGATGTCGATTTGCCTGATAGCGCTGGGCTTGCAGTCCGGCTCAGCGGCGGCGAGTGGTTTCGGCGGCTCCCTGCCGCGTGGCACGCCGTTGAGCGTGGAGGTGGTGGCCGAGTTTTCACGCCAGGCCATCCACGACGCGGTGCAGGGCGAGTTGGCATTTACCGGCGTCCCCCGGTGCAACGTACGCATCGCGGAGGTGGTGTACGCCACGGTCGGTGTGAGCGGCGAGCCGGCCACGGCGTCGGCGGCGGTGTTTCTGCCCTATGGCCCGGGTTGTCATGGGCCGAGGCCGCTGTTGGGTTGGGCACGCGGGTCGGAGTTCCGCCAGAGCGCCGCGCAGGCAGATTTGGCCGCTGCCTATGCCGGTTATGAGCTGACCGCGTTCTATGCCACGCACGGGTATGCGGTGGTCGCCACCGATTACCTGGGCCTGGGCAAGTCGGACTACGCCTATCACCCGTATCTTCATGCCGACTCGCAGGCGACCGCGATCATCGATGCCTTGCGGGCCGCGCGCTGGTCGGCACCCTGGCTGGGGACCATGCTATCCAGCAAGGTCATGCTGGCCGGTTACTCCCAGGGTGGGCATGCGGCCATGGCGGCGCAGCGGGCGATCGAGCGCGATCATCGCTGGGAGTTTCGTCTGGCGGCGACCGTCGCAATGTCCGGCCCCTACGCGTTGTCGGAGACGCTCCCGCCGCTGTGGGCGCACCCTGCCAGTGCCTACAACCCGTTGGTGCCGTACTTGTTCAGCTATATCGCCGTGGGCATGAACGGGGCCTATGGCACGGTTTACACGGACCCCGACGATGTCTTTCAAGCCCCTTATGACGGCATGGTGGAGGGCTTGATGCCCGGCGCACTCAGCCTGTTCGAGATGATCGGCCTGGGTACGCTGCCGGCAACGCTGGATGAGCTGGCGCAACCGGGGTTCAAGAGCGCGTTCCTGAGCGATGCCCAGCACCCGCTGCGTCAGGCCTTGGCAGCCAATGACCTGCTCGATTGGGCACCGCGTACGCCGCTGACCCTTTGCGGGGCGTCCCGCGACGCGGTGGTGCCGTTCGCCAACGCGCAGATCGCCCATGACGTGTTTGCCGCCCGTGGCGTCAACGTGCCGGTGGTGGACGTGGATGCCGACATCCCGCCGGAGGTCGATGGCGTGACCGCCCACACCTCGGCCGCCGCGTACTGGTGCTACAGCCGCATGCGCGAAGACGTCCTCAACCCCGCCCGCTGAACGGGAGCATCCGCCATGGCAGCCACGCACGCCGCAACCCGATGCCTCACCAACGGCCGCGAGCATCCGCTGCGCCCGGCCAAGCCCAAGGGTGAGGTCTACCGCCGCCTGGACCCTGTGCTGGGCATGACCGTCACGTTGCGAACGCTGGATATCGCACGCGATCTGGCCCGCTTCAACGACTGGCACAACAACCCGCGGGTGGCGGCGTTCTGGGAGCAGGCCGACGACGAGGCGACCCATCGTCGCTATCTCGAAGCCCTTGCGGCCGACCCGCACACGCTGACGCTGATCGGCGAGTTCGATGACGAGCCGTTTGCTTATTTCGAGGTCTACTGGGCCGCCGAGGACCGTATCGCCCCGTTCTGCGACGCGGGCGACTACGACCGCGGCATGCACATGCTGGTGGGTGCCGAGCATCACCGCGGACCGCACAAAGTGCGGGCGTGGTTGGGCGCGCTGGTCGATTACCTGTTCGACGACGAGCCGCGCACCCAGCGCCTGGTGTGCGAGCCGCGAGCGGACAACGCCGTGATGATCGGCTACCTCGCACAGCTCGGTTTCCAGCGCGAGAAGACTTTCGATTTTCCGCACAAGACGGCGGCCCTCATGGTGCTCACCCGCGAGCGCGACCCCGACACAAGGCAAGGCGAATGAGCAACGAGGTCATGGAATACGATCTGCTGGGGCTGGGCTTCGGACCGGCCAACCTGGCCATTGCGATCGCACTGGCCGAAGACAGCCGGATCCGCGAGGCCGGGCTGCGCTATGGGTTCATCGAGCGCAAACCGGCGTTCGAGTGGCATGGCGGCATGCTGCTGGACGACACGCGCATGCAGGTGTCGTTTCTCAAGGACTTGGCCACACTGCGCAACCCGGCCAGCCGCTACACCTTCATCAACTATCTGCACGAGCGCCAGCGCCTGGCGGCGTTCATCAACCTGGGGACGTTCTTCCCCAGCCGCCTGGAATACAACGACTACATGGCCTGGGCCGCCGCCGGCTTTGCCGACAAAGTCGGCTATGGCGAGACGGCCGTCAGTGTCGAGCCGGTGCTGGCCGGCGGTGCCGTCAGCCGCCTGCGGGTGATCAGCGAAAGCGCCGATGGCCGGCGGCGCACGCGGCTGACCCGTAACCTGGTCATTGGCATGGGCGGGCAGGCGCGTGTGCCGGCGGTGTTTGCCGATTGCCGCGACGATCGGCTGTTTCACTCCAGTGCCTATCTGCATCGTATCGGTGGCGCCTGCCCGGATCGCGCGGCACCGTACCGTCTGGCCGTGGTCGGCGCAGGTCAGAGCGCGGCCGAGGTGTTCAACGACCTGGTCGGCCGCTTCCCGCAGGCCCAAGTGGAACTCATCCACCGCAGTAAAGCCCTGAAACCCTCGGACGACAGCCCCTTCGTCAACGAGATCTTCGACCCCGCGTTCACCGACGTGGTCTACGGCCAATCGCCCGACCAGCGTGCGGCGACCTTGCGCGACTTTGCGCAGACCAACTACACCGTGGTCGACCTGCCGCTGTTGGAGCGCATGTACGAGTGCCTGTACCTGCAGCGCGTCCATGGCCGGAGCGCCCACCGCATCCGCGCCGCGCACGAGATCGCCACCGTGGACGCCACGGATGCCGGCGTCTCCCTGGGCCTGCGTGACCTCGCCGATGGCCGTAGCGAACAGGTGGTCTACGATGCTGTCGTCCTGGCCACCGGTTACCGGCGGGACGGGTATCGGCAAATGCTAGACGGATTGAGCGACTACCTGGCCGACGGTGGCGTCAGCCGCAGTTACCGCGTGCCGGTGCGGGCCGACGTCCAGCCGGCCATTTACCTGCAAGGGTGCTGCGAGGACAGCCATGGCTTGTCGGACACGCTGCTGTCCGTGCTGGCCGTGCGCGCGCAGGAGGTGGTCGACGACCTCATGGGCGTGCCGCACTCGCGCCTGCGGGTCGCCTGTGCCTGAGGCGGTCGCGTCTTGAGCGAACGCGGGCACTTTTGAGCGGTAATTGTTCCCATCTGCGTGCCCGGCACTATGCAGAGACCTGGAGAGTTAGCACCTGACCTGCAAATGTAGGATGGGTTGAGCGAAGCGATACCCATCAGC
>CBFGWV010000381.1:0-4126 GCA_965652545.1 uncultured Candidatus Competibacteraceae bacterium
TGGGTGTCAGTGGTGGCAGGCGCTTGTTCTTATTAGAAAAGTTAGCGTATTTAAGGGCGGGTGTTTTGTGCGGTAATCACGCAAGCGAGCCCGGTATATCTGTGATAGCGTTCGACGAGCAACGTATGGAGATGGACATGGATCAATTAGACCGAGTCACCCAAACAGCGGGGACAATGGGCGGCCGCCCGTGTATCCGCGGCATGCGCGTCACCGTGGGGATGATCGTCGGCCAGATCGGCGCAGGCCGTAGCATCGATGAGATTCTGGCCGACTACCCCTACCTGGAGCGTGAGGACGTCATGCAGGCGCTGCGCTATGCCGCGTGGCGAACCGAAGAGCGAGAGGTCGTTCTGGCCAGCGCATGAAGTTGTTGATCGACATGAATCTGTCACCACGCTGGGCGGAGTTACTGGCGGACCAGGGCTTCGATGCAAGGCACTGGTCGACGCTTGGTCCAAGCAACGCGCCAGACGAGACAATCATGGCCTTCGCCAAAGCGAACGATTACGTGGTGCTCACCCATGATCTGGATTTCAGCGCGATACTTGCGGCCACGCATGGCGACAAGCCAAGTGTCGTGCAAATCCGTTCCGATAACATCAGCCCAGAGGCGATCGGTGCACCAGTTATATCCGCCTTGCAACAGATGGCTGCCGAATTGGACGACGGCGCACTGATCACCGTCGACCCCAACCGTACACGCCTGACCATCCTGCCCCTTGGCTTGAAGTAAAGGCTCTTTATGGATTCCGGTCAGGTTAGCCACAAAGCCCCTCTCCCCTGGCGGGAGAGGGGTTGGGGAGAGGGGGCGGCCAGCCGCCGACGTGGTTTTTGCCGATTCAAGCTGGCCCCCTCTCCCCCGGCCCCTCCCCCGCGAGGGGGGAGGGGAGCACTCCGTCGCGACCTGACCGGAATCCATAAAGAGCCGAAGTAAATAAAAGCCGCCACCTCGACCAGCGCAACGGATCAGCCATGCGAGTACTGACTTACAACGACCTGCACACCGCCGCCATCCCCGGCTTCGCCAAGGTAAAAGCCGCGCTGGAGACCGGCAATTTCGCCCAGGCCGACGTGCGCAAGATCGGCCCCAACCTCTACCGCGCCCGCCTCAACAAGGCCGACCGGTTGTTGTTCCGCCTGCACCGCCACGGCGACGAAACCTGTTGCCTGCTGCTGGAACACATCCCCAACCACGCCTACGACAAGTCGCGCTTTCTCAGCGGCGGCGCCGTCGTGGACGAGGCCAAGATCCCCGCCGTCCCCAAGCCGCAGGATGAGCCGGCCGAGCCGCTGGTGTACCTGAACCCCGCCGCCGAGCGCTTCAACCTGCTGGATAAGATCATCTCCTTCGACGACGACCAGCAGGCCGTCTACACCCTGCCCGCGCCGCTGGTGATCATCGGCTCGGCCGGCAGCGGCAAAACCGCGCTGACGCTGGAGAAGATGAAACAGGCCACCGGCGATGTGCTGTACGTCAGCCTCTCGCCTTATCTCGTCCACAACTCACGCAGCCTGTATTACGCCAACGGCTACGACAACGACGCGCAGTCGGTGGACTTCCTGTCGTTTCATGAATTCCTTGAGAGCATTCACGTACCCGAGGGGCGCGAGGTCACCGCGCGCGACTTTCGCGCCTGGGCGCAACGCCAGAGCGGTGTCGGCAAGGCCGGCGACGCGCACAAGCTGTACGAGGAGTTCCGCGGCGTGATCACCGGCCCGGTGGTCGACCGCCCCTGGCTATCGCGCGAGGACTACCTGGCCCTGGGGGTGAAGCAGTCCATCTTCAGCGAGGCCGAGCGCCCGCGAGTGTACGAGCTGTTCGAGAAGTACCGCCAGCACCTCCCCACACAGGGGTTGTACGACGCCAACATCGTCAGCCAGCAGTACCTGGCCCGGGCCGAGAAGCGTTACGACTTCGTCGTGGTCGACGAGGTGCAGGACATCACCAGCGTCCAGCTCTATCTCATCCTCAAGACCCTGCGCGCGCCCGGCGCGTTTCTGCTCACCGGGGACTCCAACCAGATCGTCCACCCCAACTTCTTCTCCTGGGCCAAGGTCAAGACGCTGTTCGTCGAGCAACAAGGGCTGGCCGGCCATGGCGAGGTGATCCGCGTCCTGCACGCCAACTACCGCAACACCGCCGTGGTCACCGAGGTGGCCAACTGCATCCTCAAGCTCAAGCACGCCCGCTTCGGCTCCATCGACCGCGAGAGCAACTACCTGGTGCGCAGCGTGGCCGAGCAGCCCGGGCGGCTACAGCTGCTGGACGACAGCGACAGCGTCAAACGCGAGCTCAACACCCGCACCAAACGCTCCACCCAGGTGGCCGTGCTGGTCATGCACCCGCAGCAAAAGGACGAGGCGCGGCGCTGGTTCGACACGCCGCTGATCTTCTCGGTGCAGGAAGCCAAGGGGCTGGAGTACGAGAGCATCGTGCTGTTCAACATGGTCAGCGCCGAGGAGAAGGCCTTTCGCGAGATCGCCGCCGACGTGGACCCGGAGGCCCTGGAGCGCGACAGCCTGGCCTACGCCCGCGGCAAGGACAAACACGACCGCTCGCTGGAGGTGTACAAGTTTTACATCAACGCCTTGTACGTCGCCGCCACCCGCGCGGTGAAAAACCTGTACCTGGTAGAGGCCGACCACCGCCACCCGCTGATGCGCCTGCTGCAACTGGACCGCTTTACCGGCGAGCTGGCCGTGGACAAGCAGGACTCCAGCCTCGATGACTGGCAAAAGGAGGCCCGTAAGCTCGAGCTGCAAGGCAAGGACGAACAAGCCCGCGACATTCGCGAGCGCATCCTGCAGCACAAGCCCGTGCCCTGGCCGGTGCTCGACCGGCCAGCCTTCGAGGCCCTGCACGAAAAGGCCCTCGTCGGCGGCAAGAAAGACGAGCAACTGCTGGCCCTGGAGTACGCCGTGCTCTACCACCACCGCCCCACACTCAACGCCCTGGAGCGCGCCGGCTTCAAACCCGCCACCCAGCGCGAAGACAAAGCCATGCAACAGCTCGTGCGCAAGCACTTCATGGTGTACGACCTGAAAAACCCCGGCGGCGTGCTGGCCGACACCCAGAAATACGGCCTGGACCACCGCACCCGCTTCAACCTGACCCCGCTGATGGTCGCCGCCCGCCTGGGCAACGTCAGCGTCGTCGAAGCCCTCATCGAGCGTGGCGCCGACCCGGAGCTGACCGCCAACAACGGCTTCACCGCCCTGCACTTCGCGCTGGAGCAAGCCCTGACCGACCCCAAGTTTGCCCGCGACCGCATCGGCAAACTCTACCCCCTGCTGGCCCCCGACAGCGTGTCCGTGCAGGTGGACGGCCGCCTGGTGAAGATCGACCAACGGCTGATGGAGTACGTCCTGCTCAACGCCGCCATCGCCTTGTACTACCGGCACCTGGGCCCCAAGGGCGGGCACCTCGATGCCTTCAACGCCGGTCTGTTCACCGACAGCCTGCAAACCCTGCCCGACAACGTACTGCCCGAGCGCCGCAAGAAACGCCAGTACATCAGCAGCGTGCTGTCAAGGAACGAAGTAGACCGCGACGGTCCCTACAACCGCCGGCTCTTTCTGCGCATCAAGCGTGGGCAGTACCTCGTCAACCCCGCCCTGCGCCTGTGGACCGGCGACCGCTGGCTACCCGTGGCCGAGCGCCTGCCGCCCGAAGACCTGGGCATCCTGCCGTATGTAAAATCCGCCCCGCCCGAAACCGTCCGCTACCTGGGCGCCATCCCCGGCCAGCGATACTTCGAGCAGTTCGATCAGTACGCGGAAGAAAACCTGGCAGCCGTGCGCGCGATCCTGCGGGGGGCTGTGTAGAACGTCAGGAAGCAGGAACCCTGCGGGCCTCGCACCAAGCAATGTAGGATGGGTTTAGCGTAGCGATACCCATCAGCCGCTATTGGCAACCGCAAAAGGAACTGCTCCGGCGAATGAAAACCGACCTCGACCACCTGCCCGCGAACAAGCGCAACGAACTCGAACGCGCCACCGAGATCATCCGCGAGGCGTGCGCACCGGAGATGATCATCCTCTTCGGCAGCTACGCCCGCGGCGACTGGGTGGAGGAACTGGCGGAGGACGAAACCAACTACCGCTACCAGAGCGACTTCGACCT
>CBFGWV010000382.1:0-4109 GCA_965652545.1 uncultured Candidatus Competibacteraceae bacterium
GCCGAGGCGTCGGTGATCCTGGAGGAGGTCAACCGCTGCGGCGGCAACTCCGGCAGTGTGCACGGACAGATGTACAACATGTTCACCCTGCTCAGGCACGGCTCGGACGCGCAGAAGCAAGCCTTCCTGCCAGCCATCGCCGCCGGCGAGCTGCGTCTGCAATCCATGGGTGTGACCGAGCCGACCACCGGCACGGACACCACCAAGATCAAGACCACGGCGGTGCGCAAGGGCGACCGCTACGTGATCAACGGCCAGAAGGTGTGGATCTCGCGCATCCAGCATTCGGACCTGATGATCCTGCTGGCCCGCACCACCCCGCTGGACCAAGTCACGCGCAAGTCCGAGGGCATGTCGATCTTCCTGGTCGACCTGCGCGAGGCCATCGGCCATGGGCTCACGGTCCAGCCCATCGCCAACATGGTCAACCACGAGACCAACGAGCTGTTTTTCGACAACCTGGAGATTCCTGCCGACAGCTTGATCGGCGAGGAGGGCAAGGGCTTCCGTTACATCCTCGATGGGCTCAATGCCGAGCGCACGCTGATCGCCGCCGAATGCATCGGCGATGGCCGCTGGTTCATCGACAAGGCCCGCCACTACGCACGTGAACGGGTGGTCTTCGGCCGGCCCATCGGGCAGAACCAGGGCGTGCAGTTCCCGATTGCCGAGGCCCATATCGAGGTGGAGGCCGCCGACTTGATGCGCTGGCGTGCCTGCCGCGAGTACGACGCCGGCCAGAACGCCGGCGCCAGCGCCAACATGGCCAAGTACCTCGCCGCCAAGGCCTCGTGGGAGGCGGCCAATGTCTGTCTGCAAACCCACGGCGGCTTCGGCTTTGCCTGCGAATACGACGTGGAGCGCAAATTCCGCGAGACCCGGCTGTATCAAGTGGCGCCGATCTCCACCAACCTGATCCTCTCCTACGTGGCCGAGCACCTGCTCGAGCTGCCGCGCTCGTTTTGAAGACACGCCATGACCGCGCACTACCCTCTTCTCTCGCATCGGATCGGGTGCGTGGCACGACGACGGTCCGAGGGCTGGGCTCCCCCTCTCCCCCAACCCCTCCCCCGCGAGGGGGGAGGGGAGTGCGTCGTCGCGATGGCATTGGCGTCGCAGATTTCTCGCCACTGCACGTCGGAGCAGCCCCTCGCCCCTCGCGGGAGAGGGGTTGGGGAGAGGGGGCCCGCCCGGCAGCGACGCCATCAGCCAACCGGCACCGCAAGTGCCCGGCACCGGAGCGGGCCTTCATCTCGTCCGCCAGCCCGTCGACAGCTTTGAGGATTTGCCCAAAATGACCGACTACACACAGGCACTCGCGACCTTCCTGGCCGGCCTGCGCTACGACGATCTGCCTTCGGTGGTGGTGGCGCGAACGGAGGAGCTGTTCCTCGACTGGCTGGGCTCGGCCCTGGCCGGCAAGGGCCTGCACCCTACCCCACTGTTCGAGAACCACGCCCGGCGCATGGGGCCACCGAGCGGGCGCTGCCAGGTGCTCACCAACGACACCCTGACCTCGCCGTACTTCGCCGCCCTAGTCAACGGTGCGGCCTCGCACCTGGTCGAGCAGGACGACTTGCACAACAGCTCGGTGCTGCACCCGGCGACTGTGGTCTTCCCCGCCGCGCTGGCCGCGGCGCAGGATCTCGCGCGTGACGGCAAAGCACTGATCGCCGCGTCCGTGGCCGGTTACGAGGCCGGCATCCGCATCGGTGAGTTCCTCGGGCGCTCGCACTATCGCGTGTTCCACACGACCGCCACCGTCGGCACCCTGGCCGCGGCGGTGGCGGTGGCGCACCTGCACGGCGCGGACACTGAGCGCATGATCCAGACCCTGGGCAGCGCCGGCACGCAGGCGGCGGGCCTGTGGGAATTCCTGCGCGACGCGGCGGACTCCAAGCAACTGCACACCGCGAAGGCCGCCGCCGATGGTCTACTGGCCGCATACTTGGCCGCCGACGGGCTCACCGGCGCCCGTCATGTGCTCGAGGGCGAACAAGGCATGGCCGCCGGCATGTCCAGCGATGCCAACCCGGAGTACCTGGTCGACCGGCTGGGCAGCCGCTGGGCGCTGCTGGAGACCTCGTTCAAGTTTCACGCCTCCTGCCGCCACACCCACCCGGCGGCGGATGCACTGCTGGCGCTGATGCAGCGCGAACACCTCACCCACGAGCGCATCACCGCCGTCACCGCGCGTGTGCACCAGGCGGCCATCGATGTGCTGGGCCGGGTCACCGTACCCACTACGGTGCACCAGGCGAAGTTCTCCATGGGTACGGTGCTGGGCTTGATCGCCGTACACGGCAAGGCCGGGCTGACCGAATTCCACACCCTGGCGCTGGGCGATGCGGACGTAGCGGCCTTCCGCGACAAGGTCACCATGGTGCTGGACCCGGCGGTGGATGCCGCCTACCCGCGCCGCTGGCTGGGCCGGGTGGCGGTGACCACCGCCGATGGGCGACAGCTTCTGGGCGCCATCGACGAGCCCAAGGGCGACCCCGGCAACACGCTCAGCCGCGACGAGCTCGCCGACAAATTCCACCGCTTGGTGGCGTTCTCCGGAGCGCTGGAACGCGACCGCGCCGATGCGCTCATCGCGCGCGCCCTGACGATTCGCGAGGCCAGCAGCCTCGCTTCACTTGTGTAAGGACACCTGATCATGGCCTCGGATTCTCACCGCCCCCGCCCCCTGGACGGCATCACCGTCGTCAGCCTGGAACACGCGATCGCCGCGCCGTTCTGCACCCGCCAGCTGGCCGATCTCGGCGCCCGGGTGATCAAGATCGAACGCCCCGGCAGCGGCGATTTCGCCCGCGGCTACGACCAGCGCGTGCGCGGTTTGTCGTCGCATTTCGTCTGGACCAACCGCTCCAAGGAGAGCCTGGCGATCGACCTCAAGCGCGAGGAGGCCGCGCCGGTGATCGCCGGGCTGCTGGCCAAGGCCGACGTGCTGGTGCAGAACCTCGCACCGGGTGCTGCCGCACGCATGGGCTTGTCGTTCGAGGCCTTGCACGCCAAGCACCCGCGGCTGATCGTCTGCGACATCTCGGGCTATGGCGAGGGCGGGCCGTACCAGGACAAGAAGGCCTACGACCTGCTGATCCAGAGCGAGGGCGGCTTCGTGTCGGTGACCGGCAGCCCCGGTGAGGATGGCATGGCCAAGGCGGGGTGTTCGATCGCCGATATCGCTGCCGGGATGTACGCCTACACCAGCATTCTCTCGGCGCTGATGCTGCGCGATAAGACCGGCGAGGGCAGCCGTATCGACGTGTCGATGCTCGAGAGCCTGGTCGAGTGGATGGGCTTTCCGCTGTACTACGCCTTGGACGGCGCCCCGCCGCCGCCGCGCAGTGGCGCCTCGCACGCCACCATCTACCCATACGGCCCCTTCCCCACCGGCGATGGCGGGACGGTGATGCTGGGCTTGCAGAACGAGCGCGAGTGGGTGGTGTTCTGCGAGAAGGTCCTGCAACACCCGGCGCTGGCCACCGACCCGCGTTTCGATGCCAATTTCCGCCGCTCCGAGAACCGTGAGGATTTGCGCGCGCTGATCGTCGAGGCCTTTGCCGAACTGGACAGCGCGCAGGTGCTGGCACGCCTGGATGCGGCCCAGATCGCCAATGCGCGGGTCAACGACATGCACGGGGTGTGGGCGCACCCGCAGTTGGCGGCGCGCCAGCGCTGGGGCGAGGTCGATAGCCCGGCAGGCCGCATCCCGGCTCCGCTGCCGCCGGGTGTCAGCAATGCCTTCAGTCCGCGGATGGATGCGGTGCCGGGCCTGGGCGAGCACAGCAGAGGGATTCTGGATGAGCTGGGGTATACCCCGGCGGATATTCAGCGGCTGGTCGATGCGGGGGTGATCTGAGCATGTCACTCGTTCGCACGGCATTGTTCGTACCGGCCACGCGTCCGGAGCGCATTCCCAAGGCGCTGGCCAGTGGGGCGGACCGGGTGATCGTGGACCTGGAGGACGCGGTGGAGCCGCAGCGCAAGGCTGAGGCGCGCGATCTGCTGGCGGCGTTTGCGCAGGCGCACCCGGATGCCCGCCTGCTGGTGCGGGTCAATGCGGCGGACCATGCCGAGCATGCGGCGGATCTGCGCCTGTGTGC
>CBFGWV010000383.1:0-4109 GCA_965652545.1 uncultured Candidatus Competibacteraceae bacterium
GGCCCCGGCGTCAGAACCGTCCTCAGCAGCGAGAACTACCCTGACGCACCCTCGAACAGCCGCAACCGGCTGCAATTCAACGACAGCGAAAGCCTCGACCGCCTGCACCTGGGGCTAGGGCCCACGGGGGTGCCGAGCGTGGAACTGCTGGATGTGAACGGCAACATCATCGACCGGATGCCCTCGACCAACTGACCCGACCGCTGACCGCCCGCGGCCATGCGGGCGGTCAGCGAAAGGCCGGCTCGTCAAAGCTGCGCAGCTTGCGCGAATGCAACTGATCGGGGCCCACTTCGTCGCGAAGAATCCGGATGGCCTCGATACCGATGCGCAGGTGCTGGTCGATTCGTTCGCGGTAGAAGGCATTGGCCATGCCGCGCAGCTTGAGCTCGCCGTGCAGCGGCTTGTCCGATACGCACAGCAAGGTGCCGTAGGGCACACGGAAGCGGAAACCGTTGGCCGCGATGGTTGCGCTTTCCATATCCACCGCGATGGCCCGTTGCTGGTTCAGGCGCTCGAAGAGCTCGTCGTAGCGCAGCTCCCAGTTGCGGTTGTCGGTGGTCGCCACCGTCCCGGTGCGCATGCGCGTCTTGATTTCCCGCCCTTTCAACCCGCTGATGTTCACCACCGCCTGTTGCAGCGCAACCTGGACCTCGGCGATCGGCGGTACGGCCACATACAGCGGCAAATCCTGGTCGAGCACATGGTCCTCGCGCGCATAGGCGTGGGCGAGCACGTAGTCGCCCAGCCGCTGGCTGCGCCGCAGGCCGGCGCAATGACCGAGCATCAGCCAGCAATGGGGGCGTAAGACTGCCAGGTGATCGGTGATGTTGCGTGCGTTCGACGGCCCGGTGCCGATATTCACCATAGTAATGCCGGTGCGGTCGCGGCGGGTCAGGTGGTAGGCGGGCATCTGCGGCAGGTGCCGCGGCCGTTTGCCGATGGCGGCCGCCGACGAGAAGCGGGGGTTGTGGGTGACCACTTCGCCCGGCTCGACGAAGCTCTCGTAAAACTCGCCCTCCTCCACCTCGCGGCGGGCGAAGTTGATGAAGTGCTCGATATAGCGCTGGTAATTGGTCAGCAGGATGAACCGCTGGACATTCTCCGGCGTGGTACCAGTGTAGTGGTGCAACCGTTGCAGCGAGTAGTCGACGCGCTCGGCGGTGAACAACGCCAAGGGTTTGGGTTCGTTCGGCCCGGGGCGATAGGTGCCGTTGGCGATGCCATCGTCGATGAGGCTCATTTCCGGCAGCGGAAACGCCGCCTGCAAGGCCGCAACCCGGTCCCAGCGGATATCGGCGGTGGACTCCTCGATGACGAACGGCAGCGGCATGCGCCGGGTGCTGATACCGACCACCACCGGCACCCGGTGGTGGTCGATCAGCAATGAGATCTGACGACGGTAATACCCCTGAAACAAGGCAGGGCGGGTGAGTGTGGTGCCATAGACGCCTGGATCGTGCAGCGCACCGAAGGAGGCCTGGGCGTCGATATGCAGCGACGCCTGCTCGATGCGGATACCGAGGTAAGGGTAGTAGGCCTGCAAGGGCTGCCAATCGGCGGTGGCCTCGCCGGCCACGAAGCGGTCGAACGACGCCCGCACGATCGCCACGCCGCGGTCGTAAATCTCGTGAATGCGCTTCACCGCGGCGTCCGCGTCAGTGAAGCTGCGCAGCTCGCTGATGCCGCAGGCGGCGAAGGTGTCGATCAAAGACTCAGTCATGCGATGCCGTTCCATGCGCGTCTTGCCATCGTCGGGATGCTAGCACGGGTGGGTTTCAGGCATGGGGCACGGGTATCGCCGATAATGCGTCCTCCGCTGACACGAGGCCTACCCGAATGCGTGTTTTCGCCCATGCCTGCGCCGTACTGGCCGGTCGGACCGGACGGCCAACGGTCGAGGGTATCCACGGCCCGGCGGCGGACGATGAACGCGCACAGGCCAACGCGCTGCTGCACAACCTCGGCTACGACGCCGATGCACCGGGTCCCGTGCTCGATAACCGGCTGGCCCTGCTCGCGCTGGCCGGCCGCGTACCGGAGCTGTTTCGGCTCGCAGCCGTCGATGCCCCGGGGCTGGTGCTGCTGGGCGCCCGATTCAACCCGACGGACTTCGGCTTGCCCGAACCGGACGGTGCACCCATCAGCGCCAGCGGCCGCGGCATGGACTTTGCCCAGGCCTTCGAAAGCTGCATGGGTGAGGTGGCGGAGTATCTGTCCTTCCTGCCGTGGCCGGCGGATCCGATCACCGATGCGCAAACGCCGCCGGTCCTCGATGCGCTGGCGGGCCCCAGGCGCACCGCAAGTCCATGTCTGGCCGGACGATCGCTGCACGAGACGATCGAGGTCGGGGTTCCGCCGGCCTTGTGCATTCGCTACAAAGCCGGTGCCGCCGGCAGCAACGGCCTAGCCGCTGGCGCCAGTGGCGCCGCAGCAACCTACGCAGCCATCATGGAGCTGGTGGAACGCGACGCCGTGGCGCTGTGGTGGTACGGCGGCGCGCCTGCACGGCCACTTGCCGTGCAGGCGCCCGATGCCGAGCATTTGGCGCATCTTGCTCAGCAACTGCGCCGATCCACCGATCGCCCGCACTGGCTTGTGGACGTGACAACCGACCTGGCCATCCCTGTTATCGTCGCCATTTCCCATGACCGCCATGGCCGAAACCTGTGCTTCGGCTACGGTGCCGATCTCGATCCGCTGCGTGCGGCAGGCAGCGCGCTCACCGAGCTGTGCCAGATGGAGGTCGCCCGGCACCTGCTGTCAGCCCGGCTCGAACACGACGGTGAAGACACCCTCAGCCGCACGGAGCGCGACCAATTGGCACGCCTGCGACTCGATCTCCACGACCATCCCTGGCTGCGCCCGGACGGATTGGCAGCGGCGCCGCCCCACGCCCGCGGCGAACAAGCCACCGTCGACGAGCGGCTCGCACATGCCCTGGCGATCTTGCGTGCGGCGGCTCTGCCGGTGTACGCCGTCGACCTGACCCGCGAGTCGCTAGGCATCGCCGTCAGCCGGGTAATCATTCCCGGGCTTCAGGGGCCATCGCCCGAACCGGTTTCTCCCCGGCTGCGCCGCTGTCTCGAACGGTATGAGGCCCGCGCAGAGAAACGACGCCAACTTCCGCCATTTGTTTGAAGAGGCCTATACCGTGTGCCAAACTCAGGCAGGGGGTATTCGGGCTCATTTGGCGGGTTAGATTCGCAAGGAACGCTCATTTTGAGTGCAGATTTGGGTGGGCAGGGGAAGACTGGCATCCTGAGCGTGCAGCTACTTGCTGGCGCGGAAATCAACCTGAGTGACGGTGGCCAGATCGTCTTGAAGAACCGCAAGGCCTGCGGTTTGCTGATTTATCTCGCCCTGAAGCCAGGTCATTGCGAAACCCGCGAGCGCCTGACAGCCCTGTTGTGGAGCGAAAGCGCCGAAGAACAGGCGCGGGCCTCGCTGCGCCAGTGCATCAAACAGATTCGCACCGCCTTTGTCGACGCCAGCTTCCACGGCTTTGTCGCCGAACGCGAGAAAATCTTCCTCTGGCCCGGTTGCGTACGCACCGACCTGGCCGACATTGCCGATGATATCGAACACAACCGGCTCGACCGGGCGCTCCATGGGCTGGATTGGCAGCCCGATACGATGCTGGCCGACTTCGAATCCCTCGACCCGTCGTATACCGCCTGGCTGCGCGTGGTCCGGCGACAATGGCATAACCGGATCACCGAAGGCCTGGAGCATCTGCTGCGCGACCCCGCGCAACACCCCGAAGAGCGCAAGCGGGCTGCAAACCGTTTGATCAAAATCGACCCGACGCATGAGGAGGCGTACCGCTATCTCATGCGCAACGCGGCCCAGCAAGGCAACGTTGCCGCCGCCCTGCGCCACTACACGACGCTATGGAACCTGCTCGATGCCGACTATGACATGGAGCCCAGCGACGACACCCAGCGGCTGGTCGCCGAGATCAAGCTCGGCACCATGGCCGCCGCGCCGGCCCAGCCGCATAGCGAACCCTGGATGGAGGCCTCGGCAATCGAGCTGGCGCCGATTGCGAGCTCCGGTGGCGAGAAACAGCGGCGGCTGCTGCTGATCGTGGGCGACATGCAGTCCGA
>CBFGWV010000384.1:0-4039 GCA_965652545.1 uncultured Candidatus Competibacteraceae bacterium
CCTGGGTTTGCGGGTGCAGGGGCGACGGCTTGAACAGCCCAATCGCGGCCCCGCTCAGGCCTCTCCGACCCAGCGCCACAGTGCTGCGTCGACGGCCGCGGGTAAGACTTCCGCCGGTGCGTCCTGCGCATCGGCATCGTGCCCGGTCATTTGGTTGATCCAGCGGCAGTCGCGGCGAAACTTATCTACGCCCGCCACTTTGCCGTTCTCCAGCCAGCCGGCGGCGTGCAGGACGAAATCCGGCCGGCTGGTCGCCACCATGGCCAGCATACCGCCGCCCTCCCAGCCGGCCTGGGCATCATCGGTGGGGCTGGAGGTGATGGCTCCGTCGGTGCGAAACGGTACACGCAGGCGCTGTGCCAGCGCCCGCATCAGTGCCATCAACCGCAGCGTCTCCACCGTGCCGAAGCTCGGCAGCATGCGTTGCAAGTGGAACGGTGCGCCGAGCGCGCCAAGCACCACCGGGGTGCCGCGCTGAACCAACTGGGCGGTGGCCATCCCGGCCATGGTTTCAGCCAGCATCACCGCGGCGGCGCCCGCGGGCGTGATGGGTGCCGTCAGGCCCAATAGTGGGTAACTGGTGACCAGCACCGCTTGGCCGGCGCGGGCACAGGTCTTCAGCGC
Source organism: uncultured Candidatus Competibacteraceae bacterium (assembly GCA_965652545.1). GTDB lineage: Bacteria > Pseudomonadota > Gammaproteobacteria > Competibacterales > Competibacteraceae > CBFGWV01. Next base: position 625 of record CBFGWV010000384.1, read on the forward strand.
GCCCAGCGGGCCTTCGCCCCAGGTCAGCGGTGATACGGCATTGACCAGATTGAGCGTGCGGCAGCAGCTTGTCGCGTCCTCGCCGTGGACCATACGCAGGGCGGTCAAGGTGTCCGCCGCCCGCTCGGCGGTGATCACCGCACCCATGAACGGTTTGTCGGACCGCGTCAATTGCAACGCCAAAAGATGCCGGTGACGGCGCGCGGCGGGGAGATCCTCTGGCTCGCAGATCATCCCGCCCAGGTGGTTCAGACCCGGACAGCGCTGGGTGGCGTCGATGAACGCGGCCAGATCGGACGCGCGGGCGAAGCGGCGCCGGTTGTCACCATCGCGAACCCAGGGCGGCCCGTACACGGGGGCGAAGACGGTACCGCCGTCGCCGAAGGTCACGTTGCGTGCCGGGTTTCGCGCGTGCTGTTCGAAGCGTGCTGGCGCATGGTCGATCAGCGCTCGTATCAGGGTTGCCGGGGCGAACACCCGTTGGCCGTCGACCCGGGCGCCGGCCTCGTGCCACAAGGTGAGGATGTCGTCATCGTCGAGCACTACGCCGACCGTTTCGAGAATAGTATCGGCGGCGTGTTCGATGCAGGCCAGGCCGGTCGCGTCCAGCGGCGACCAGGCGGGCGGGTTGTGCGTCATGGCCGTGTCCGTGCAGGGGCTACCGGGGTGAGTGTGCCGCCGCCGCTGGGCCTATGCGTGTCCGCCGACGACCCGTGCAACCCCCGCACGCGACGGCTTGCCCCTCACACCCCTGCGCGCAATACCCGCAGGGTGTCCCGGAACGCGTGCTCGACCGCATCCCGCTTATGGTGCCGACCGCCGCTGACCACGTGGCGCCCTGCGCTCCACACCTCGCGCACCTGGGCATCGCTGCCGGCGAAGATCCAGCCATCGAGCAGGCTGTCCCCAGTGAGTCCGGTCAGGGGTAGGGCGTCGCGGTCCAGCGTGAGCAAGTCCGCCCATAGACCCGGGGCGAGCGCACCGGCGGTGCGGCCCAGCGCCCGCGCGCCGCCGGCGCAGACGGCATCGTACACGGTGCGCCCGGTCGAGGCGCCCTCGTCGCAGAGCACGGCGCGGGCCCGGTCGCGATAGCGCTGGCTGTATTCGGCCAGGCGCAGTTCCTCGCAAAGGCTGATGCGCACGTTGGAGTCGGAGCCCAGGCCCAGTGCCCCGCCTGCTGCGAGAAACCGCGCACCGTCAAACAAGCCGTCGCCCAGATTGGCCTCGGTAATGGGGCACAGCCCGGCCACCGCTCCGGAGTGCGCAAGGCCCACGGTCTCTTCCGGCGTCATGTGGGTGGCATGGACCGCGCACCAGTTGGAATCGACCGGCGCATTGTCCAGCAGCCAGGCCACCGGTCGCGCGCCATAGGCGGCCTCGACGGCCTCGATCTCGGCGGTCTGTTCGGCGATGTGGATATGCATCGGCCCCGCTGCCCCGTAGGCCGCCGCTAAACGACGCAAGTCCTCGGCCGGCACCGCGCGCAGGGAATGCGGCGCCACGCCGAGCACGGTGTCGGCCGGCATGCCGCCCAGGGCACCGGCCATGGCAGCCATCAACGCGGCAAAGCTGTCCGGATCATTGCGAAAGCGCAACTGCCCACCGGTCAATGCACCGCCATCGAGCCCGGCCTGACGGTAGTACACCGGTAAGTGGGTCAGGCCGATACCGGTCTCGCGTGCCGCCTGCGCAATGCGGGCGCTGGTCTCCGCGATGTCAGCATAGGCGCCGCCGCCGGCGGCGTGGTGCACGTAATGGAACTCACCCACCGCGGCATAACCGGCCTCCAGCATCTCCACATACACCTGGGCGGCGATGGCCTGGATATGTTCGGGCGTGAGCGTGTCCAAGAAGCGGTACATCAATGTGCGCCAGGTCCAGAAGCTGTCGCGTCCGCCGGGGCCGCGGGCCTCGGTCATTCCCGCCAGGGCGCGCTGAAAGGCGTGGGAGTGGACATTGGCCGGGGCCGGCAACAGCACTTGGCCGGGCAGGCGAAGGTCGTCCGCGCGGGCGGCGACACCGCCGTCGACGGCGGTGATTCGGCCGTCGGCACTCCAGCTCACGCGGGTGTCCGGCTGCCAGCCGTCAGGGGTCAGGGCAAGGTCAGCGTGCAGCGAAGGCATAGCATGATCTCTTGAATATGTATGGACAAATAGAGCTTAGATAAATACATTTACCATGAACAGAGCAACCCGTCCCGCAGCCGTCATGTCCCGTTCCGTCGTATTGACCAACGCCCGTGTGGCGACCCTCGAACCTCATTCGACACCGTATGGTCTGATCGACGACGGTGCAATCGGCATCGCCGAGGGCCTGATCCGCTGGGTCGGCCCGCGTCATGCGCTGCCGGCGGCGATGGCCGGCTGGCCCGTGGAGGACCTCGGCGGCCGCCTGATCACGCCGGCGTTGGTCGATTGCCACACGCACCTGGTCTTCGGTGGCAATCGCGCACGCGAGTTCGAGCAGCGCCTGCAAGGGGTCAGCTACGCCGACATCGCCAAGGCTGGCGGCGGTATCCGCGCCACCGTGGCGGCCACCCGTCAGGCCAGTGAGGACGAACTCATCGCCCTGGCCCGGCCGCGTCTGGCGGCCTTGATGGCCGAGGGCGTCAAGACGGTGGAGATCAAGTCCGGCTACGGGCTGGACCTGGACACCGAGATGAAAATGCTGCGCGCGGCGCGCCGGCTCGGCGAGGCGATGGGCGTACGCGTGCGCACCACCTTTCTCGGCGCGCACACCGTGCCGCCGGAGTACGAAGGCCGCGCGGACGCGTACATCGACTACCTGTGCCAGAGCGTTCTTCCGGCGATCGCCCCGCTGGCCGACGCCGTGGACGGGTTTTGCGAGCACATCGCCTTCAGCCCCGCGCAGATCGCCCGCGTGTTCGACGCCGCGGCCGCCCTGGGCTTGCCGGTGAAGCTGCATGCCGAGCAGTTGTCCAATCAGGGTGGCGCCGTCATGGCCGCGGCCCGTGGGGCCTTGTCGGTCGATCACCTCGAATACCTGGACCCGGCCGACGCCGTGCGGCTGGGCGGCACCGTGGCCGTGCTTCTGCCCGGTGCGTTCTTCACGCTGCGGGAAACCCGCCAACCACCGCTGGAAGCCTTGCGCGCCGCTGGCGTACCGCTGGCCGTGGCAAGCGATTGCAACCCCGGATCCTCGCCCCTGACGTCGCTGCTGCTGGCCATGAACATGGCGTGCACGCTGTTCCGCATGACCCCGGAAGAGGCTTTGGCCGGCACCACCCGCGAAGCCGCCCGCGCACTGGGGCTGGCCGACACGCTGGGCACCGTCGGCGTGGGCAAGTGCGCCGACCTGGCGGTGTGGGACCTCGAGCACCCGGCGGAGCTCGCCTATCGTATGGGGTTCAATCCGTTGTATCGGGTGTGGTGAGTTAAGTTTTAAGTTTTAAGTT
>CBFGWV010000385.1:0-4039 GCA_965652545.1 uncultured Candidatus Competibacteraceae bacterium
GTTCGTAGATCTGCACCGGTTCGCCATCGAAGTCCGGGTCGGCGAAATGGTTGGTGGCCCCGCGAAAATCGATGAGCGTGAAGTAGTACTTGTGGGTGTCCTCGTGCACACGGGTACCGCGCCCGACGATCTGCTTGAACTCGGTCATCGAGCCCACTTCGCGATCGAGCACGATCAGCCGGCAGGTCTGCGCGTCCACACCCGTGGACAGAAGGCGAGAGGTGGTGACGAGCACCGGGTATTTCGACTCCGGGTCGATGAAGTTGTCGATCTGCGCCTGTCCCTCGGTGTCGCTGCCGGTAATGCGCATCACGTAGCGCGAGTTGTCGGCGACAAGGTCGGCGTTGTCGTTGATCAGCGCCTGACGCATGCGGGCGGCGTGCTCTTGGTCGACGCAGAAGACGATGGTCTTTTGAAAGCGGTCGCCGCTCTCCTTGAGGAATTGCGTGACCTTGTGGGCCACCACATTGGTTCGGTCGTCGAGGACCAGCGTGCGGTCGAAGTCCTTCACGTTGTACAGCCGGTCTTCCACCGCGTCGCCGTCACGGGCGAGCTGGCCTTTCTCTGGGCGGTACCCCTCCACGTCGCGGTCGATATGGACCTTCACCACCTTGTAAGGCGCGAGAAAGCCGTCGCGGATGCCTTGTTTGAGGGAATAGGAATACACCGGTGCGCCGAAATAGCCGATGTTGGAGACGTACTGGGTCTCCTTCGGTGTGGCGGTCAGGCCGATCTGTGTGGCCGAGGCGAAGTACTCCAGTATCTCGCGCCAGGCCGAGTCCTCCGCCGCGCTGCCGCGGTGGCATTCGTCGATGACGATCAGGTCGAAGAAGCCCGGTGAGAACTCGCGGAAGAGCTTTTGATCTTCCTCCGGCCCGGTGATCGCCTGGTATAGGCCCAGGTAGATCTCAAACGACGTATCGATACGCCGCTTGCTGTCCAGCGCCAGCGGCAGATCGACCTTGGTGCCATCGGCGCGCTCAATCGTCTTGGCGTTGGTCGAGAGCTTCGCCATCGCGCCACCGAAGGGGCGGAAGTCGTTCACCATGGTCTGATCGATCAAGATGTTGCGATCGGCGAGAAACAGAATCCGCTTCTTGTGGCCCGCCTTCCACAACCGCCAGATGATCTGGAACGCCGTGTAGGTCTTGCCCGTGCCGGTGGCCATCACCAGCAGGACCCGGTCTTGACCCTTGGCGATGGCCTCGATCGCCGCATTGACGGCGTTGACCTGGTAGTAACGCGGTGTCTTCTCGCTGCCGTCGTCGTAGTAGTCCTGAAGCGTGATTCGCTCGGCTTCGGTATCCAGACCCTTCCAGCGTCGATAGCGCGTCCATAGTTCGCCCGGTGGCGGGAAGCCATCGAGCGCCAGTGTAATTTCGCGCGGGTCGCTGGCGCCGGTGCGGTCGTGAAAGACAAAGCCGTCGCCGTTGGAGGCGAACACAAAGGGGATATTCAGTGTTTCGGCGTAGTCCAGCGCCTGCTGGATGCCGTCGCCCACGCTGTGGGTGTTGTCCTTGGCCTCGATGACGGCGATCGGGATGTTGGGCTTGTAGTAGAGGATGTAGTCGGCGCGCTTGGCTTTGCCCCGGGTGACCAGCTTGCCGCGCACGATGATGCGGCCCTTGGTGAAGTACACCTCCTCACGTATCTGCAACATCTTGTCCCACCCGGCATCAAGCAGGGCGGGCAGGATGAATTTTGTGCAGATGTCTCGTTCCGAAAGGCTCCGCTTGTCCATGCCGATCAGCGCCCCCCGCGCCGCGTTGCCGTTCGTTGGCATTAGATCATGTGTCGGATGTCCCTGCTGAGGGAAGCCGTGCGGTTCGCGTAGGGGCGTCCAACGCTCGTCATGCCGCGGCGGGGAAGGTGCTTGTGAGGGAGCCAGGCGGCGCGGTGCGCATTGGGAATGGCGTCAGTTTCCCGGCGTGTTACCCGAGTTTGGGCCGCCCAGTGCCGCGACAGCCCTCTCCAGCGCCGTCAATCGCTGCTCGATAGCCGTCATAACACTGCGCACATCGCCCCCGGAAAAACTCTGCTCAAGTCGCAGCACGATCTCCGCGTTCATCGTTCGGCCATTGGCGCTCGCGGCATCGACGACCCGGTCCTTGAGGACGGCGGGAAGGCGGATCTTCATCTGGGGGTCGTCGCGGGTCATGGCGGCATGATGCACCACGGTGGTGTTGACCTCAATGAACCACTGTGGTTTACTCAATAGCGATAAACCACGGTGGTCTATTTGCAAGGAGCCGAACTGATGTCCAGGAGCTTTCCGCAGATCAAAGTTCGCTTGGCCCCCGACCTGTACCAGTGGCTTAGGGAACAGGCCGAGCAGAACCGTCGGAGCATTACCGGTGAAGTCGCGGCTCTGATCGATGCTGCCCGACGCAAGGCAGGTGGTGCCGATGCAGATCTATGATTCAGTTGTAATGTCGTGCGCGACGGGGTTCCCCTTGAGCGTGCATGCCAGTCACCGGCAGGTTGTCGTACGCACGGGATGTGCCGTCGTCGAGCTCACGGCTGAAGATGCGTTGCATCTCGGACTCGCACTGGTTCAGGCAGCCGAGGCGAGTGGGCTAAGCGATACCAGAGCAGCCACTGAGCATGTGGCGGATGGCTGACCTGGCGGCTGCACGAAAAAGAGGGGCTTCCAAGTGCCAGGAAGGTATATGCCCGGTCATTCTCTCACCGTTACATGGGGGGGGCGAATATTGCGCACCCAGTTAACGTCGAATGACCGTCGTGGGAGATGTGTTGGCGGGTAGTCAAAGGCCTTAAGTGACGATTGGCTACCTTACTGTCTTGACGTGGCCAAATCGAACGGCTACGGTGCGCTGCCTTGTTTGGGCCAATATTCCTTTCCCAATTGGTCGCTATTTCACCATATAAGCAATATCTCAAGGAGTGGGTGCGTTGGTCATGGAGTTTGATAACCAGCTTCGACGATGCGCTCGTACACGTACAGGAGGTTCAGTGTGACGTATTGTGCATGGCCAACAGAGAATTTTCCTTACAAGCCCGACACGTTTCTTGTCATCAGCAGAATGACTCATATCATCCGAAAGTACTCGATGAGATATGACGTTCCCGCGATCGCCGTCGCTGGCGCCATAGCGGATGAGTACAACACGCAGAGAGGTGTTAAAGGCTATATCGACTGGGTGCAGAATTGGTATATCGGCACGCTGTCCAGTCATGCCATCGAGATGGATGCAAGAATCGGCATGAAGTCAAAGCTTTTTAATGCCACATTGAGCGATGTTGGCAAAGGAAATATAAAGCTGGATACAGCCAAGGACATGTATCGGCGATACGGGCATATCATGGGGAAGAAGCTGGATGACTGGGAGGAGCTTGTTGAGTATCTCCTGACTGAGGAGGGCACTGTACAGTTCGCGGCGATCGTCATCAAACATGCCAAGTTCCTGTTCGCCCCATTCTTGACACAGCATCCAAGTGAGATCAAGGAAGCGGTCTACGTCACGTACTACAAGCAAGGGGACTCCTACTTCTATCGCTTCCGTGATCGTCCTCGTACTGAAATAGACCGCGTGATCAAGCCAGGAGAGGGTTGTCGGGTATATTTTCAACGGAAACAGTTCAAGCTTGCTCTTGGACTGGTGCTTCTCTAGCCGTGCGGAGGGATAGGCAATGACACCAGTTTACGTAGCACTGGCTTTTTCGATTTTCTCGGGTCTCTTTTTGTATTTTGCTGGCAAGTTTCAAACAAACGCCAAACGATGGATGGCCCGTGTTGTGTACCTTGTCGTTGCAACAGTGCTTTCCACAGTGATTATGGGTGCGGCGCTTGGGGATGATTTTCGCGATATGTTGTCACTTTCCCCGGTCTTTTTCGTTTACTCGTTTGAGGCGCTTGCAATTTCTGTTGCCGTCGCGAGGTATTTTGGCCCATTGGGAGTGGGCAAGTTTATGCTTATTTTTCTTCCGGCTGTGCTCTTGCTGCTCTTTCTAAGCACCTTTCTACTGATTGGCTTGTATCCAGGAAGTTAGTCTGGTTGGCATCGCCGCGTCGATATGT
>CBFGWV010000386.1:0-4023 GCA_965652545.1 uncultured Candidatus Competibacteraceae bacterium
ACGCGCGTGGCTACAGGGCATCAGAGGCTGCCATTTGATCATCGTCAAAGCCGCCGTCGTGACCGGCAGGCACAGTGCCGGGGCCATGCTCGCATCCGCGGGCTCAACCTGGAGGACACGATGACCAAGCTGATCAGCGGGCCGATCACAGCCCTGTGCCTGCTGCCGTTTGCCGCCGTTGCCCTGGAATACCCCATCGGCGAGGTGCAGGAGTCGGCCGGTATGGAGATCGGTGCGGTCTACCTGCAGCCGGTGGTCACTGAGCCGGCTATGGGGTTGGCGGCGGCCGAGGCGGATGTGCATCTGGAGGCGGATATTCACGCCCTGACGGACAACCCGCACGGCTTTCCGGCCGGCGGTTGGGTGCCCGGCCTGGTGATTCGATACGTGCTTGCCAAGGAGGGGGAGGCGGTGGCGATCGAGGGGGTGTTTTACCCGATGGTGGCTTCCGACGGCCCGCACTACGGCGCCAACGTCAAACTGCGCGGTCCGGGCAAGTACCACCTGACCTATCACATCCAGCCGCCGCTCATGGAGGGCGGACACGCGCTGATGCGCCATGTGGACAAGGAAACCGGTGTCTCGCCCTGGTTTGCGCCCATCACCGTGGCGTATGACTTCGTCTACGCCGGAGTAGGTAAGAAGGGCGGTTACTGATCCTGCCATGGCTGGGGCAGCCCCCATCGCGGCCACGGCGCCTCCGGTAGGGCGCCTGACGCGCTGGAGCGGGCGTGCGGGCCAGGTACTGTACCGGCACCGGCGGGTGATCGGCACCGTGCAATGGGCGCTGGTGGCGGTGTATGCGGTGCTGCTGGTGGTGCCGGCATTCCTGCCTTTGCCGGCGCACACCCGGCACATCTGGAACGATCTCACCTTGTTCGCACAGTTTCTGTTCTGGGGCCTGTGGTGGCCGTTCGTGCTGCTGAGCGTGGTGCTGATGGGACGGCTGTGGTGCGGTGTGTTCTGCCCGGAGGGCACGTTGACTGAGTTTGCCAGCCGCCATGGCCGCGGCGGCACGATTCCGCGCTGGGTGCGTTGGGGCGGCTGGCCCTTCGTGGCTTTTGCCGCCACCACGGTGTACGGGCAGATGATCAGCGTGTACCAGTATCCCAAGGCGGCGCTGCTGGTTCTGGGCGGCTCGACACTGGCTGCCGTGGCGGTCGGGTATCTGTACGGGCGTGACAAGCGCATCTGGTGCCGCTACCTGTGTCCGGTCAGCGGTGTGTTTGGGGTGCTGGCCAAGCTCAGCCCGCTGCACTATCACACGGACAAACCCGCCTGGGCGGCGAACCGCGCGCGAGAACGCAAGGCGCCGCCGGTCAACTGCCCGACCCTGTTGCCGCTGCATCAGCTCGATGGCGCCAGCCTGTGCCAGGCCTGCGGCCGTTGCAGCGGGCATCGCGAGGCCATCGCACTGCGGCCGCGGTCACCCAATGCGGAAATCATCCATGCAGACCCGGCCCAGGCGACGGCGTGGGAGTTCTTGCTGATCGTCTTCGGGCTGGGCGGACTGGCGGTGGGGGCCTTCCATTGGACGGCCAGCCCCTGGCTCGTGGCCCTCAAGCAATGGCTGGCCCGGTGGTTGATCGAACACGACCGCCTGTGGCTGCTCGAACGCAGCACGCCCTGGTGGGTGTTCACCAACTATCCGGCGCAGAACGACGTGTTCAACCTGCTGGACGGGCTGGTCCTGCTGGCCTACATCGGCGCGACGGCGCTGGTGCTCGGTGGCGCGCAAAGCCTGTTGCTGATGGCCGCCAACCGCGTGCTCGGCCGCGACGAGCGCCCGCGCCTGTATCACTTGTCCTACGCGATGATTCCCCTGGCCGGCTGCGGTGTCTTCCTCGGGCTGACCACGCTGACGGTGTCGATGCTGCGTGCCGAGCGCATCACCATCTCCTGGGCCGACCCCGTGCGCGCCGGGTTGTTGGCGGGCGCGGGGCTGTGGTCGGCGTGGCTGATGGGGCGGCTGTGCCGGCGCTACGCCGGCGGTGTGCGTGCCGTCATCGCTTGGCTGCTCGGCAGTGGTTGCGTGGTGCTGGGGTTGGCAGCCTGGTACTTGCTGTTCTGGGGCTGGGCGGGATAGGGCGCCCCGGCGGCGCCCCCGGTGTGTTCAGAGCGCCCTCAACTCGTCCTGATGCGCTTTGACCAAGTCCGCCATGCTGTTGAACCGAAAATCGTACCGCGGCATCTGCCCAGGGTTCATCGTCGCGCCAAAGCCCGCCTGGTCGTGACGGCGGTAAATCCAGCATGACGCAAGCCCGTTCCTGGCCGCGGGCACGTGGTCGTGGAACAGGCTCTCCGCCGTGTGCAAGATCTCATGCTTTTTGATCCCCTGTGTTTCCAGTTTCGCGAGCATGTACTCGAAGTTGCGGTCGGACGGCTTGTACGCGCCGACGTCTTCGGCGGTGTACACCCCGTCGAAGGCCACCTGCAGCTTTTCGTTGCTTCCCGCAAAGCTCTCGTTGTCGACGTTCGAGAGGATGATCAGCTTGTAGTGCCGCTTCAAATACGCAAGCGCGTCGGCCGAGTCACTGAAGGCTGGCCAGTCGCTGACGGTGCGGCCATAGGCCATGCAATCGCTCCAGGTCACCTCGACGCCCCACTCTTCAGCGAGGCGGCGATAGACGATCGGTAGCAGGTCGCGATAATTCTTCGCCGGTGTCTGTGCCTGTTGAAACGACTCGTGACGCGCATGCGCCTCGAGGATCTCATCCCGACTGAGCGGTCGCTTCACCTTGGCCGTCAGCGGTCTGAGGCCGTCGACCATACCGGACTCCCAATCGATCAAGGTGCCGTAGCAATCGAATGTCAGTGCTTTGAAGTCGGTGAGTTTCATAGGTACGGAATTCCTAAGCCGTTGCCAGCGCAGCCTGCGTGTGATGGGCCGGCTGCGACTGCCGCCACTGTGTCAGGACGGCGCGGTGCGCGTCCGAAAGGACGATGTCCTGCCGCGCCAGGCGGACCCTTGCGATCGCCTCGTCACTGTCTGCGGCCATGCCTTGTTGCATCAACCATGCCGCAATGAGCGTGGCACTGCGCGAGAAGCCCAGTGCGCAGAATACCAGCGTATCGCCGTGTCGGCGGGCGGCCGAGATGGCGGCGACGCCGTGTTCGATCTGCTCCGGTTCGGGTGTCAGCAGGTCCAGCATAGGCACTGTGTACAGCGGCTTGCCGCCGGCGTTCACCGGCAGCTCGGCGCTGCAATCCACCAGGGTGGCGTAGCGGCTGGCGTCGCCGTCGGCGGGCAGACGTGACAACCACAAGCCCGGCACCACTTCGATGGCCTCGGGCCGTCGCCGGGTCCACCAGCGCGAGTTGAGCCAGGCGGCGGCGAGGTAGGGCGCCAGCAGCGGGGCGACGGCCGGTTCCATGCGGCCCTCGCGCTTGCTGAACAAGGCCGGGTCGCCGATCAGGTAAATCCCCGCCACGATCGCCAATGCACTGGCCGGCCACAACAGCCACAACCATGCGCCGCCCAGCCAGGCAGGGGCGGCGAACAGCCCAGCCCCGGCGAGATACGCGGCCGCCAGCGTCAGGCGCCGCGCATCGCGCTGGCGCACGCGGGTGGATGGCTTCAGGGGGACGGCGAGTACGCACAAACCGCCGGCCAGGACGCCGGTGGGGATGTCGATGAAATGATGCTGATACGTTGTCAGCACCGATGCGCCGATGAGCACGGCCACCCCATGCAACACCCAGCGCCATGCGCCGTGGGCATGGTGGAGATACAGCGACCAGAGAATCACCAGCAGGCTGATATGCAGGGACGGTGCCTGGTTGTACGGCTTGTCGAAGCCCAACAGCACATCGAACAACCAACCGAACACGCCCGCCGTCTCCGGCCGCTCGAAGGTGTAGCGCAGCGGGAAGGCAATGAAGCAGATGACCGAGATCGCCTGTACCGTCAACAACCGGCGAGCGTGGGCGTCCAGCTCCGCCCGGCTGCGCGGCAGCAGCAGCGATAAGCCGTAGAACAGGTCGATCAGCCAGTAGGGCACGATGGTCCAGGCCACGAACGGG
>CBFGWV010000387.1:0-4013 GCA_965652545.1 uncultured Candidatus Competibacteraceae bacterium
ATGAAGGCACCCTCCACCTGGCCGATGTCGATGGCCGGGTTGATGGAGTTGCCGGCGTCGTGCAGCAGGTCGGCACGCAGCAGTTTGAACTCGCCGGTCAAGGTATCGATGACCACCTCCGAGACCGCGGCACCATAGGCGAAGTAGTAGAACGGCCGCCCGGTCATGGTCTCACGGTCCCAGTCGAGGTCCGGCGTGGCGTAGAAGCCGTCCGACCACAACTGCACGCGCGCCTCGTAGGCGGCGCGGACGAGGTCCGCGAAGGCGATGCCCCGCCCATTGACCTGCACCCGGCCCTCTGCAAAGCCCACCGCCTCCGCCGTGCCGCCGTAGGTGGCCGCGGCAAACGCGGCGAGTCGCCCACGAATGGTCAGGGCCGCGTTCTCGGCCGCCTTGCCGTTGAGGTCGGCCCCGGTGGAGGCCGCCGTGGCGGAGGTATTGGCCACCTTGCTGGTGTCGGTCGCGGTGGCGCGCACGCTGTCCAGGTCCAGCCCCAGGACATGGGCGACGACCTGGGCCACCTTGGTGTGCAAGCCCTGCCCCATCTCGGTGCCGCCGTGGTTCACCAGCACCGAACCGTCGGTGTAGACGTGCACCAGCGCACCGGCCTGATTGAAGTGCACCACGTTGAAGGAGATGCCGAACTTCACCGGTGTCAGGGCGATGCCCTTCTTCAGCACCGGACTGTCGGCGTTGAAGCGGCGGATGGCTGCCCGCCGCGCGCGGTAATCGCTGTCGGCCTCCAGTGCATCCACCAGTTCGTGGATGACATTGTCGCTCACCGGCTGGCCGTACGGTGTGGTGTCCCGACCGGGGCCGCCGTAGAAATTGAGCTTGCGCACATCCAGCGCATCCTTGCCCAGATTGCGTGCGATATCGTCGATCAAGCGCTCGGTGATCAGCGCCCCCTGGGGGCCGCCGAAGCCGCGGAAGGCGGTGTTGGACTGGGTGTTGGTGCGTCCGCACAACGCGCGAATATCGACATCGGACAGGTAGTACGTATTGTCGACATGGCACACCGCACGGGTGGCCACCGGGGCGGACAGGTCGGCGGAAAATCCCGCCCGAGAGGTCATCTCCAGCCGAACACCGAGAATACGGCCCTCATCGTCGTAACCGAGGTCGTAGTCGTAGTGGAAACAGTGCCGCTTGCCGGTGATCAGCATGTCATCGTCGCGATCCAGGCGCAGCTTCACCGGCCGGTTAAGACGCTGTGCGGCCACGGCAGCAACGCAACAGAACAGGGCCGACTGCGACTCCTTACCGCCGAAGCCGCCGCCCATGCGCCGCATCTCGACCACCACCTGGTGGGCGCGCAGGCCCAGGGCGCGGCAGACGACATGCTGCATCTCGGTGGGGTGCTGGGTAGAGGTCCACACGTGAAGGCCATCGCCCTCGCGCGGGGCAACGTAGGCAATCTGGCCCTCCAGGTAAAACTGCTCCTGCCCCTTGACCTCGAACTGCCCACGCAAACGATGCGGCGCGCAGGCCAGCGCGGCGTCGGCGTCTCCCCGGCTCAAGCGCATTGGCGGCACGACGAAATCCCCTGCCGCCTTGGCCGCCGTGGGCGTCAGGGTGGCCGGCAGCTCCTCGATATCGAACCGCCCCAGGCGGGCCGCGCGACGGGCCGCGTCGTAGGTCTCGGCCACCACGGCGAACACCGGCTGGCCAAGGTACTGAAGCTCGCCGTCGGCCAGTAGCGGGTCGTCGGCAATGATGGGCCCGCAGTCGTTCTCGCCGGGGATGTCCGAGGCGGTGAACACCGCCACCACACCCGGTGCGGCCCGCACCGCACTCAAGTCCAGCGCCCGCAAACGCCCGTGAGCGACGGGCGACAGGCCGAGCGCCGCGTGGACGGTGCCCGCGAGCTCGGGGATGTCATCGGTATACGTGGCCTCGCCGGCCACATGCAGCCGCGCCGACTCGTGCGGCAAGGGCTTGTGGGCCGGGGAGCGGTCGGATGTGCGCATGATCCCCCTCTCAGGCCGTGGCGAAGACGCTGGTCTGCCCGGTGGTCAGTGGCGCATCCGGGCGGGTTTCGAGATAGAAGCGGTAGAGCAGATTGGCCGCGCCGAGCTGCCGGTACGCGCTGGCTGCGCGCATGTCCGACAGCGGGGTGAAGTCGTCCGCCAGCGCGGCCATGGCCGCACGCACGGTCGCCTCTGTCCACGGCTGGCCACGCAAGGCATTCTCGCAGCGGGTGGCGCGGCGCGGCGTCGCGGCCATGCCGCCGAAAGCGACCCGCGGCTGCGCGATGCGCCCCTCCTTGTACGTGAAAGCGAAGGCAGCACACACGGCCGAAATGTCCGAGTCGTAGCGTTTGGAGAGTTTGTATGTGCGGAACACGGTCTCGGGCCGTGGCCGCGGCACCCGGATGGCCGTGACGAGCTCGTCCAGGCGCAGGTCTTTTTCCATGTAGTCCAGGTAAAGGTCTTCCAGCGCCAGCGTACGCTGGCCGCCTTCGCGCGCCAGCGTGACCTGCGCTCCCACGGCAATCAGCCAGGGCATGGAGTCGCCGATGGGCGAGCCGTTGGCGATGTTGCCGCCAAGCGTGCCGGCATTGCGGATGGGCAGTGAGGCGAAGCGCTCCCACATTTGCCGCACCGCCGGGTAGGCCCGCGCAAGCGCGGCATAGGCGTCCTCCAGGCTCACGCCAGCACCGACGGTGATGGCCTCGTCATCTTCGATGATGCACTTGAGCGCCTCGACCTCGCCGACGTACAGAATGGCCGGCAACTCACGAAGCTGCTTGTTGACCCACAGGCCGATGTCCGTACACCCAGCGAGCACCGTGGCGTCGGGGTGTTCGGCTCTCAGCCGCAGTGCCTCGGCCAGCGATCGCGGTGCAAGAAAGCGCCCACCGTCGTGGCGTATGTCCAATGTATCGGGCCGCCGCAACGCGGCCAGGGCGGTAAGAATCGGGGCGGGGTCGAAGACGCTCGGGGGCAAGTCGAACATGCGTTCGCCAGCCTCGAGAATGGGCTTGTAGCCGGTGCAACGGCACAGGTTGCCGGATAAGGCGGTGCACAAGGCGGTGCGGTCCGGGCGTGTCCCGGCGGCCGTGTGATCGACGTACTGCCCCCACAGGGACATGACGAACCCCGGAGTACAGAAGCCGCACTGCGAGCCGTGACAGTCCACCATGGCCTGCTGCACCGGGTGCAGACCGCCGGCCATGCGCTTGAGGCCCTCGACCGTGAACAAGGCTTTGCCATCGAGCGTGGGCGCGAAGCGGATACAGGCGTTGACCGTGCGCAGCCGCAGGCGGCCGTCCACCGCCTCGCCGATCACCACGGTGCAGGCACCGCAGTCGCCCTCGGCGCAGCCTTCCTTGGTGCCGGTGTGGCGCAGGCGCTCGCGCAACAGGGTGAGCACCGAGGTCGCGGGGCGGATGCCGGTGACGGTCACCGGATCGCCGTTGAGCAGGAAGCGGATCTCGCCGGTCATGGCGTCAACTCCCCCGGTAGGTGGAGTAACTCCACGGTGAGACCAGCAAGGGGACGTGATAGTGCGCATCGGCGGCAAGGCCGACGCGAATGGGCACCGTGTCTAGGAAATCCGGCTGCGTGGTCTGCACGCCGCAGCGCTTGAAGTAGTCGCCGACGTGGAAGACCAGTTCCCAGCGCCCGACGGCGAAGGCCTCACCGGCCAGCAATGGCTCGTGGGTGCGGCCATCGGCGTTGGTGACGACGGTCTTGACGAGACGCGGCGGCTCATCGAGCCGATAGAGCTCGATGATGACACCGGCTGCGGGTTGGCCGTGCGCGGTGTCGAGCACATGGGTGGTCAGTCGGCCCATCTGGTCCTCGTCCTCAAGGTGGCTGGCCCGGCGGTCGTGAATGCAGGCGCTGTCCGTGTTACGGCGATCTGGTGTCGCTGTTGATCTGATTGACTGTAGACGGCGCAAGGCCGGTTCGGGTAGCAGAGAAACGTGCGAGGGTGATGCCTAAACGGCAGCGGGGTGAATCAGGGGTGGCGGAGACGCTGGGTCGGCGCCTAAGGTGGGCCGGTGC
>CBFGWV010000388.1:0-3982 GCA_965652545.1 uncultured Candidatus Competibacteraceae bacterium
CTCACCATGGCCACACCCACCGCCGCCACCGCCATGCCCACCCAGGCCAGGGGCGGCATCTCCTCACCGATCATCAGCCAGGACAGCAAGGCGGCGCACGGCGGCACGAGGTAGAACAGCGCCGAGACGCGCGAGGCCTCGCCGCGGCGGATCATCGCCAGCAGTAAGGTGATCGCGATCAGTGAATTGCCGATCACCAGATACGCCAGTGCGGCGAGCAGCTCCCCCGACCAAGTGACCTGAAGACTGCCGAAGGCGAAGGCCAGCGGCAAGGTGGTGATCAAACCGGTGGCGTACTGGATGGCATTGGAGGTCACCGGGTGCTGGGTCACGCCGAAGCGCTTCTCGTACAGCGTGGCCATGGTCATCCCCAACAGCCCGCCGACCGCGCACGCCAGCCCCAGGAGCGACGTCGCCTCGATCGTCGAGCGCCCGAGGATGACGATGAGCGCACCGGCAAAACCCAGCGCGAAGCCGATCCAGCGCCGCAACCCGATGAACTCGCCCACCAGGGCCGGGGCCAGCAGTGCCACCAACACCGGCTGCAAGGACACCACCAGCGCCACCGTGCCGGCGGAGGCGCCCAGGGCGAAGGCCGTGTAGCACAGCCCGAAGTACACCGTCTGGATCAGAAAACCGACCACCGCCAGGTGTACCCAGTCGATCCGTCGGGTGGGCAGGGGCGGGCGCAGCCAGAGAACCAGCGGTGCCAGCACCACCAGCACCAGGGCATAGCGCAGGGTCAGGAAGAAAATGGGGTCGACGTAGCTGGTGCCGATCTTGGCGATCGGGAAGCCCAACGACCACAGCAGCAGGAAGATCGCAGGCCCCGCGCGTAGCCACAACGGCGGTGGGGTTTCGGCCAAGTCCTGGTTCGTCGTCGTGCTCGCCTTGACCGGGCTTGCTGCACTCACCGTTGAAGCCTCCTGATTGGGTTTGCCGGCCTACCCGGCAAGCCGATGCGCCCGGCGAGGATAGTGACTCCCACGGCCCACGTCACGCGAGGGAAATCGAAGCCAGGCATCAGTGAAACTGATGTCACGGCGTCCTGCATGGGGCGCTGGCCATTCGCGGAGCGAGATCGGCGCGACCATGAAGCGACTACTGCGACATTACGGAAGTAGGAAACTGAATGGGATTCTCTGATTGTCCCGAACCACCAAGAGACTGACCAAGTCCCCGCTGCTGAGGCTCTCGAGACGGCTGAACCCGTCCTCCTCGTCGGTCAGCTCGATATCGCCGATAGACACGATGATATCCCCGCTCTGTAGCCCGACCTGGTTCAATAACTCCGGGTTTTGTCCGTTGTAGATAATCAAACCCGAGAAAACGCCATTCTCCACGTAGGGCGCGGCGATGGCCGCATCGGCGAGAATCATGGCCTTTCGGCCGTTCACGTCTCCCGCGTCGTCGCCGGCGGTGGGGACGCCACCGTCCGATACATCAGGGGCGACGCTGTTCTGCGCCATCGGCAGCGATGCACTGATGCTTCCGCCGCCCTTGAATCCCTCTGCACTTTGAAGCGGCAGGACCTCGTACCTCCCTTGCCGATAGATGATCGCGCCGCGAAGCAGCAGCTCCTCCAGGCACACGTCGTCGATGACGATCTCACCGACGGAAAATACCTCACTGTCTTTGGACTCAATCTCGACAATGGCCAAGCCTTCTCCGTTCGCGTATGTGAACAGCCCGGCAAGGCGCAATGCGGTTCCGTTCTGGCTGATTTCGTCAAGATTCGTATTGACCGGTTGAGCGGCGTTGGCAGCCCCCGCTTCTTGTGCCTTCCCGGGGGCGGGTTGGACGGTGCACCGACTGTCGCGTGCAAAGCCGTCGACGGGCCCGAGCAAGAGCATCGTCGCAGCGAACAGTGACACGGCCCAGTATCCGGGGGCGGATCGACAGCAAGGCGCGGTGACCCGCTGCGGGCGACGTGGAAAGAGCGGTGATTCTTGCGAGTATCGAACGTATTCAGCGGTTTGCGACGTTGATTCCATCCGCCTCGATAGACCCATTCTTATTCTCTGCTTTGGTCCGTTGCCGCAATGGAGCAGCGAGCGGCCGCTGCCATTGTCCTGCCGCGTCCCGGCCGCCCCTTCGCAAACGGGATGCTCTAGGTATACGGTGCCGTTTCGGCAGGCGTTCGTCCAGCGTGGCGATGCGGGTCAGACGGTCAGGCTGCGGGCGTAAGCCAGTGCAACAACTGCTGCGTCACCTCCGGACGGCTGAGCAGCTCCAAGTGGCTCATGCGGTAGCCGATCCACTGCGCCGCCGGTGCGAACGCCAACTGTCGCGAGGCCTCGGCATGCACCCCCAACGCACTGTGCAACGGCACCAGGCCGTCGCCTACCAGCCGGTCGGCCAACACGCTGCGGCGGCGTGCCGTGGTTGCGGCGATGGCGTAGCAGGCCACGCCATCGGGCAAGGGCAGGGCGGTGCGTGTGTCCGGTTTGCGGGCAAAGCGGTCATGGCCCTGCCAATCCTCATCCAGCACATGCCCGTAGCGCAGGTCGGTGATGCCCGCGCTGCGCAAACGGCCCAGGCGGGCGAACGGCGCGGCGTAGGGGATACGCCCTAGGATGGCATCGACCCAGTTGCCGGCCCGCTCCAACGGCGCGCCGTGGTGTGGCGTGCCCAGAAACACGATGCTTTTGAGATGTCCGGGCCAGCGCAGCGCTGCCTGCCGGGCATAGTGGACTGCGCTGCGGGTCACCAGCCCGCCCATGCTGTGCGCCACGATGGTGAGTTCTTCTATCGGCACCGGCCAGTGGTCGACCAGGTGCTCAAGCTGGGTGGCCAGTTCATGGCCGTTCTGCGAGACGTGCAGACCGGTGTTGTAGCGCAGGTGGATCGGCGTATAGCCCAGGGCGTCGGCCAGCGCCTCGCTGTGGTCCACTACCTGCCCGTTACGTTGGGTATGCCATTGCAGGTCGTTCATGCACAGGCCGTGAATCAGCAGCACCAGCTTGCCCGTGGCCTCGGGCATCGGCACTTGCGAATCCAGTACCTCGCCCCGGTAGCGTAGTGTCATCGGCGTTGCCAGCGGGTTGCCGCTGGCCGCGAGGCTGTCGCCCATCACCCCGTTGAGCGCCGCGAGCAGCGCCTCGCGCCGCGGTGTGCCCGCCGCTGGCTCGTCGGCGGACGCGATCAGGGGCAACAGCGTAGCGAGGCCGGTATCCATCCCTTTGCCGACCTGTTGCGTGATGCCGCGTACGCCGCGATACACCCGCCCCGTGATACCGCCGGTCTGGCCGTGTGCCTCGCCACCGGGCACGCCAAGGGTGCGCCACACCGACTGGTGCACGCCTTCGACGATATGGCTGACCTGTATCGTGGCTTGCGTCGCCAGCAGGGCGATGCCGCGGATGTCCGAGGCGCGCAAGTGCCGGGCGGGACGCGGGGAACGCGGTGGGCTCATGTCGGCGGACTCGCTACTGGCCAATGGTCGGAGAACGGCAAGTTAGGTCGCAAATTCGCTGATATGTCACGTGTTTTCTTGCGACCGTATGGCCCGCGCCTGGCGGGTCAAGTCCGCCGCGGCGCGGCGATTGAGCCAGATGACCGCAGCGAAAGCCACTGCGAGTATCAGTAGCGGTAGCCATGCCAGCAGTGGATTGAGTGCCGGATTGCTCGGCCAGAACAGCAGCACGAAGCCTGGAATCAACGGCCCGACATACCACAGGGGCGTGCGCCGCAGCAGCTTGGCCTGGCGCTGCATCTCCGCGGACCAGTGCTCGACATTGCCCGCGCCCGGGCGCTGCAGATCGCCACGCGGCCAGGCGGTGAACCAGATCACGCCAATCACCACGGCCAACCCCAGCACCAGCAGGAGATTGCCGTAGAAGTCCACCGAGCCGATGGACGCCGTGAATGCCAGCAGCGCAAAGATGACCATCAGAATCGCACCGACAATGATCTCGCGACGGTTGCGGGCACGGGTGCAATGCAGGAAGTCTTCGACTTGTGCGGTTCTATCCATGGTGGG
>CBFGWV010000389.1:0-3978 GCA_965652545.1 uncultured Candidatus Competibacteraceae bacterium
CGTCGGCCGCAGGGATGCGGCCGTCGAGCGCACACGGATGTGTTCACAGCGAGTCGGACCGTGACCCGCCCGACTCCCGCGGCGGTGGACAGGCGCAGCCCCAGCCGATGCCTCCAAACCCCAAAGCCCAAAGCTGCCCCAACCTCAGCACAGTCCCTGCGCGCTTAGACCCAAACACCCTCTGCCCTGAAGACCGGCGGCGCCATCACACCGGCAACCGCGTCTCCAGCTTCAGCTCCTTCAGCACCAAGCATGTGCGCACATGGGCGATACCCGGCAGCCGGAAAAGAAAATCCTCCAGAAAGCGGTTGTAGGCATCCTTATCCGCACACACCACACGCAGGTGATAGTCCGACTCACCCGTCGTGGACAGGCACTCGAGCACCTCCGGCCGCTCCACGACACGCTCGATGAACGTATCCAAATGCGTGCGATCGTGCTTAGTCAGCGACACCTGCACCACCGCATGGAAATGCAAACCCGCCCGCTCCGCATCGACCAGCGCGACATGGCGCAGGATGACGCCGGACTCCTCCAGCGCTCGCACCCGCCGCCAGCACGACGACGCTGACGTATTGGTGCGCTCCGCCAACTGCTGCACGGACAAACGGCCATCGGTTTGCAGCAAATCGAGCAGACGGCGGTCGGCGTCGCTGAGTCGGGGCATGACGGCATCTCCAGAAGCTGGTTTGACAGAATTTTTCACAGATCACGATATCTGTGAATAGATACTTCACTTTTCCTCTGAACATCGTGATATGTGGGAAACATTCTCACCGTACTCGGCGTAGCATTTTTCACTATCGATCGACAGCCGGACATGCCATGCCAGACGACGCCATTTCCCCACCGCAGAACGGTTATCGCCTCGAAGACCGATACACGCGGCGCTCGGGGCGCGTCTTTCTCACCGGCACACAGGCCCTGGTGCGCATTGCACTGGATCAGGCACGGCGCGATCGCGCGGCCGGCCTGAACACCGCCGGCTTTATCTCCGGCTACCGCGGCTCGCCCCTGGGTGGGGTGGACCTGGAGCTGTGGCGGGCCAAATCACTGGTGGCCGAGCACGGCATCGAGTTCCTGCCCGCGGTGAACGAGGACCTCGCGGCTACCGCCGTGCTGGGCTCGCAACAGGTGGAAACCAACCCTGATCGCCAGGTCGATGGCGTGTTCGGCCTGTGGTACGGCAAGGGACCGGGTGTGGACCGCGCGGGCGATGCGCTCAAACACGGCAATGCCTACGGCTGCTCCCCGCACGGCGGGGTGCTGGTGGTGGCCGGCGACGACCACGGCTGCGTGTCCTCGTCGATGCCGCACCAATCCGATGTGGCCTTCATGGCCTGGTTCATGCCCACGCTCAACCCCGCCTCCGTGGCCGAGTACCTGGCCTTCGGCGAGTATGGCTACGCGCTGTCGCGCTACTCGGGCATGTGGGTGGGCTTCAAAGCCGTGTCAGAGACGGTCGAGTTCGGTGCATCGGTGGACCTGGCCCCGCCGCGCCGCTTCATCATGCCCGACTTTGCCATGCCGCCAGGCGGGTTGCACTACCGCTGGCCAGACCTGCCCGGGCCGCAGATCGAAGAGCGCATGGAGGCGAAGAAACACGCGGTCTTCGCCTTTGCCGAGGCCAACCCGATCGACCGGCTGATCTACGACGTCCCCAACGCCACCTACGGCATCGTCACCACCGGCAAGGCGCACCTGGACCTGATGGAAGCCCTGCGCCTGCTGGGCATGGACGAGGCCGCCTGTCGACGTTACGGCATCGACATCTACAAGGTCGGCATGGTCTGGCCGCTGGACCGTGGCGATGCACTGCACTTCGTGCGCGGCAAGCGCGAGATCCTGGTGGTGGAGGAAAAGCGCGCCATCATCGAAAGCCAGTTCAAGGAATATTTCTACGACTACCCGGGCAAAAAGCCCGATCGCATGGTGGGCAAGCACGACGAGGACGGGCAGCGCCTGATCCCCTGGACCGGTGAGCTGTCACCGCGCCAGCTCGCCCCCATCGTGGCCCGCCGCCTGGATGCGATCTTCCCCGGCCTGCATCTGTCGCAGCGCGCACAGACGCTGCTGCCCGAACGCGGCCGCATCATCGAGGTGCCCGGTGCGACGCGCACGCCGTACTTTTGCTCCGGCTGTCCGCACAACACCTCCACGCGGGTGCCGGAGGGTTCCAAGGCGCTGGCCGGTATCGGCTGCCATTTCATGGCCAGCTGGATGGACCGCGAAACGACGTCGCTG
This sequence comes from uncultured Candidatus Competibacteraceae bacterium, assembly GCA_965652545.1. Taxonomy (GTDB): domain Bacteria; phylum Pseudomonadota; class Gammaproteobacteria; order Competibacterales; family Competibacteraceae; genus CBFGWV01. The sequence goes on from CBFGWV010000389.1 coordinate 2,245, forward strand.
ATCCAGATGGGGGGCGAAGGCGTGAACTGGGCCGCCTCGTCGCGGTTCACCGGCAACGGGCATATTTTCCAGAACCTGGGCGAAGGCACCTACTACCACTCCGGCTCCATGGCCATCCGCCAGGCCATCGCCGCCAAGGCGAACATCACCTACAAGATCCTCTACAACGATGCCGTGGCCATGACCGGCGGACAGCCGGTGGACGGGCCGATCAGCGTGCAGGCGATCGCCCACGAAGTGCGTGCCGAGGGTGTGCAGCGCATCGCACTGGTGTCGGACGAGCCGGGCAAGTTCAAGACGGGGGACTTCCCGGTCGGGGTGACCATTCACCATCGCCGCGACCTTGACCCCGTCCAACGCGAGTTGCGCCAGATCAAGGGCGTTACCGTGCTCATTTACGAGCAGACCTGCGCGACCGAGAAGCGCCGCCGGCGTAAGCGCGGGCAGATGGCCGACCCACGCCGTTTCGCGCTCATCAACGATCTGGTCTGCGAAGGCTGTGGCGACTGCTCCGTCACCTCCAACTGCCTGAGCGTCGAACCCAAAGACACGCCCCTGGGTCGCAAGCGGCAGATCAACCAGTCGACCTGTAACAAGGACTTCTCCTGCGTGGAGGGGTTCTGCCCGAGCTTCGTGACCGTCGAGGGTGCAACCCGGCGCAAACGCAGCGGGGTCGACGCCTCACCGCGGACGCGGGTGGCCGTGCTGGCCGCACCGGAGCTGCCATCGCTGGCGGCGACCTACGACCTGCTGGTAACCGGTGTCGGCGGCACCGGCGTGGTGACGGTGGGGGCGCTCATCACCATGGCCGCACACCTGGAGGGCAAGGGTGCCACGGTGCTGGACTTCACCGGCTTTGCACAGAAGTTCGGACCGGTGCTGAGCTTCATCCGCCTGGCCGCCGAGCCGGCCGGCATTCACCAGGTGCGTATCGACCAGGGCGCGGCCGATGCCTTGATCGGCTGCGACATCGTCGTCAGCGCCTCGCCCAAGGCCTCGGCTACGTATCGCCCGGGCATGCGTGCGGTGGTGAACACGGCGGAGATGCCCACGGGTGATGTGGTGCGATTCCGCGATGCCAGCTTGTCCGTCCCGGCACGGCTGGAGGCCATCGAAACGGCCGCGGGCGGGCGGCCCGTGCCCACCATCGACGCCAACCGCCTGGCCGAAACGCTGATGGGCGATGCGGTGTTCGCCAACGTGATGATGCTGGGCTTTGCCTGGCAGCACGGTCTGGTGCCGGTGGGGTTACCCGCTTTGCACAAGGCCATCGAGCTCAACGGCGTGGCCGTGGACAGAAACCTCAATGCCCTCGCCTGGGGCCGCCTGGCCTGTGCCGACGCGGCGTTCGTCGCCTCGGCCATGGGCGGACCCGCCCCCGCCGACGACACCCTGGATACCCTCATCGAGCGCCGGGCGCGATTTCTCGTCGACTACCAGGACGATGCCTATGCGGCGCGCTACCGGGCGCAGGTGACCCGTGTCCGCCAAGCCGAATCCGGGCTGGGCACGACAGCGCTGACCGAGGCGGTGGCGCAGGCACTGTTCCGGCTGATGGCCTACAAGGACGAGTACGAGGTGGCACGGTTGCACATGGACACCGGCTTTCGGGACAGCTTGAAAGCGCAGTTCGAGGGGCCGTTCACGGTGCGCTACCACCTGGCACCGCCCCTGCTCCCGGCGGGCAGGGATGCGCGCGGGCGGCCGCGCAAGCGGGCCTTCGGTCCGTGGATC
>CBFGWV010000390.1:0-3954 GCA_965652545.1 uncultured Candidatus Competibacteraceae bacterium
CCTGGCGGGGCACTAGGCATGCTAGACCTCGGTCCGCCGAGGACAACGGACATAGGTATGAATGATGGGTTGATGCGGGCCTTACTCATCTGCGAGGGATCAGTAACGACCCCACAATCATCACTATTCCGACAAACAAAGACGCAAGGCCCAGCTTCCACAACAATCCGTGATCGGCGAACAGCGTAAACGTACTCAGCCCGGCGTAAGGATTGACGTCGGTGGAGTTTGGAAACGGAAAGCAAAGCAGACCGAAGAGGACGAACACCACACCGGCAATGCGCAGCTTCTCGTGAGGCCAAAGCACGATCGGATTCCGCGCTACCGCTCAGCCAACGCCAGCTTGACCCCCAAGCCGGCGAACGCTGCCGCGAAGCTGCGCTGCAGCCACGCCAAAAAGCGCGGCGAGCGCAATACCCAGGCACGCACTGCGTTGGCCAACAAGCCGTAGACCACGAACACGGCGAACGTCATGCCCATAAACACGCCGCTGAGCACGAGCATCTGCACCATCGGCGCGGCGGCCTGCGGTGCGATGAACTGCGGCAGGAAGGCAAGGAAGAAGATCGACAGTTTGGGATTGAGGATATTCAGCAGAAAGGCCCGGATCACGATCCGACCGGCAACGGTCTCGCTCGGCGGTCGGTCGAGATCGAACATCCCCTTGGCCCGCCACACCGTCCAGGCCAGATACAGCAGGTAAGCCGCGCCCGCGTACTTGAGTAGATTGAAGGCCAGCGCGCTCACGTGCAGAACGGCCGCCAACCCGAGCACGCTGGCCAGCAGGTGCGGCACGATACCCGCCGTGCAGCCGATGGAGGCGAAAATGCTCGCCCGCCCGCCGAGCACCAAGCCCGTCGAGAGGGTGAAGATAACCCCGGTACCCGGGATCAGCACCACGATCAGCGAGGTGATCAAGAATTCGACACTAACCATGCCCAACCTCCACAGCCACGATCCTCACAGACGCACCCTTCCACACCCTTCAAGCCCGGGCAATACGACTCAAGCCTCTATCCCATACGCCGGTATCTGGACCAGGGTACGCGAGTCATCGCGCCTTCGGGTGCGCCTCGAAGAACGTCCAGATGACGTCCGTGGCGTCCATGGCGGTGCTGGGCTCGTCGCCCAGGCGGCTGCCGCTCTGCCCGCCCGGCCAGGCGTGGCCGTTGTCCTTGACCATGTAGCTCTCCACCGCAAGCCCGGCCGGGCAGCGGTAGCGCCAGTGCACGATCACGCCGTCACTCTGCCGGTTGGGGAGGTTCGCGCAGGCGTTCGCATCGGCCCAGAATGCCGCCTGCGCCAGGTACGGGAGTGCAGGCGTGCCGTCCCAAGCCCGTGCGAAGCGTCCACCCGGCGGCCCGCCTTGCGGGGGCACGGAATCATCCAGCAACCCGTTGATCGTGAGCGCCGATACCGGATGGGATGGGCGGGGCTCGTCACCGAACAGTGCGGCGACCACCGGCGCCACGGCGGCAAACCGGTCCGACAGCTCGATACCGAGCCGGTGAGCCATCATGCCGCCGTTGGACATGCCGGTGGCGTAGATACGCGTCGAATCGACCGGGTACTCCTGGAGGAGCTTGTCGATGAGTGCGTTGATGAAACCGACGTCCTTTACCCGGTTGGTCATGGCGTAGCCGCAGCAATGACCCGCGTTCCAAGTCAGCAGTTGGCCGTCACCGCGGGCGGTGCCTTCGGGATAGACGACGATGAAGCCCTCTTCCCTGGCCTTTTCGGTAAACCCCGTCATCGCCTCGGCATTGAGGGCGTTCCCGCCCCCACCGTGCAAGACCAGCACCAGAGGGACCGGCGTACCGCCACGCACCAGCCCCAGCGGTGCGCGCACCACATAGCTGCGCTGGATGCCCGCGTAGACGAGGTACTCTCGCTGCCCCACCGTGCGTCCGGCGCTCTGGGCACATGCAACCGAGCCGAGCAAGCCGGTCAGGGCCGCCAGGATGACAAACAACCGTCCGAGGTGTTGCGTATGCATGGTGAATTCCTTGTCCTCGCAGTGACCTGCCCGTATGGATGCCTGATTTACATATGAATAGCCAGCCCCGTTCAGACCCGCCATGGACGCGCCGCCGGCGTCACTGCCCCGCCAGCGGCGAACCCCTATCGAGTCGAGCCCGCTCCCAAGCCAGGGGGGCGGAAGCTGAGCTATCCTATCCAGACATCAACGTGCGACTTCAAATGCCATGCAAGCATGCCGCAAGGACAGATCGAACGGCTTGAACACCGTTTCGTCGATGCATCTGGACGCAGAATTACAGGCTGTATACGCTAATGCGGACCTGCGATGTAGCACGCACGCAAAAGGACATTAAAACCGATGACCTCGACCCGTCTGGACCGTATCGACATGAACATTCTTGTCGAATTGCAGCGTAGCGGACGGATGACAAACGCCCAGCTTGCCGACGCGGTGGGTCTATCGCCCTCGCCGTGTCTTCTGCGCGTGAAACGCCTCCAACAAGTCGGCTACATTACCGGCTACGGCGCGCTCGTCGACCTGCGCAAGCTTGGCGATTGCATTACGGTATTTCTCGAGATCACACTCAGCCAACACAAAATGGAGAATTTCGTGCGTTTCGAGTCGCAGCTGCGGCGGGTCGACGAGGTCGTCGAATGCCACCTCATCAGCGGCGGCTTCGATTACCTGGTCAAGCTCGTCGTGCGCGAACTCACTCACTTCCAGACCATTATCGAAGGTTTATTGGAAGAGAATATCGGCATTGCCAAGTATTTCAGCTATATCGTCATCAAAACCCCGATACACAAACACGAATACCCGCTGCGTCTATTATTCGACGATCGCTGACCTATCCGAGCGTCTGTGCCACCAGGCCGTATATCTGCACATCGCTTTTCGTCTGCGCCCGCGTGCCCAGAATCATCGTGGTCACCGTGTCGAACACGGACATGCCGCAGCGATTGAGGAAGTCCGAAAACTCGCCGTCGGAGTGGTCCGTATCCACGCGCAAGAATTGCCCGCCGTGGCGGGCCACGTGTGGGGCGGTCAAGGCGATGGCATCGGCATCGTCGCGCGCGACGATCGGCCCGACGACGTAGCCGCGGCCGAACCGGCGACACAACGCAAACCCGGCCACACGGCCCTCGCGCTCCAGCACCGTCCCCTCGGACACCTCGCCCAACAACGCGTAAATCGGCGCCCGGTCCGCGCCGTAGGCGGCGTGATCGAGCGCCAGCATGGCCGGGTAGTCCGTCGCCTCCGCCGCGCGCATGTGCCCGCCGCCGGGCACCGCCACCTCGCCCGGGTCGATCGCCTCGCCCTGATGCTGGTAGACGGTGGCCACCGGCTCGAAGGACAGCGACTCGTACAGCCGGTAGGCCTCGCGTGTGGCGTTCAGGCGCACGAAGCGTCCGCTGCAGGCACCCAACACGTGCTGCATCAACCAGCGCCCGGCACCGAGGGCCTGCAAGCGCGGCGAGGTGATGACCATACCGATGGTCGCGAAGTCCTCGCCCATGGGGAACCACATCGCCGTGCCGACCACGCGTCCGATCTCGTCGCAGCCGGCAAAGCCCCGCCCGACGTGCATGAGCATGCGCAGGTCTTCCGGCCGATGCGGCCAGCCGACGCCGATCGACAGCTCATGAAGCTTCTCGAGATCGGTGTCGCGCAGCTCCCGGATCGTCAAGTCGTAGGCTTGCAGTCGTTTCGAGGTTTGGTTACGCACGCGTTCGACTTCCCTGGTTTGTATGCCGCCGCTTTCGTCTACCAAGAATAAACCGGATCAGCCAAGCATGGCCTGCTGTGTTCATGGCGGTTTTTAGCACGATGTTCCGCCCGCTGACCGCCGCGAGCTGTCTGCGACACTATGTAGGATGAGTTGAGCGCAGCGATACCCATCATTCAACGGCGGTGGTCCTGGGGGTAGGAGGTGGCTTCGATCAAATGCGGCTGATGGGTATCGCTGCGCTCGA
>CBFGWV010000391.1:0-3952 GCA_965652545.1 uncultured Candidatus Competibacteraceae bacterium
CGAGGATGAGGTTCTTAAAATTTTGATCATGGGTCATGCGACCATCCATGTCGGCGCAAAGGCGGTGATTGTGAGCGGTCAGCGGCAGGCGGGCAACCGCCCGCGGGATGGAGTCACCTGAGCGCTTCTGCGGCCGCCTCTACCTGGTCATGCTCGAAAGCTGGCGCGAAGTCGTCCAGCTCCGCCGGGCGCAGTCCGACCTCAGAACTCAGCGCAAGCTGTCGCCAGCTCGACACCGCGCCATGCACCTCGGCCAGGATGGCCAGGGCTTGATCGGTGTCCAGCGCGAAGTAGGCAGCGCGGGCCAGGAGCATTTGTACGTCGGTGATCGGCCCGTCCTGCTCGGATAGCCATGTCTTGGATTCCCGCTCCTTGTCTGGGAACGGGTTGATATCAAACGCCGGCGCCAGGCGCCACAGTCCCCGCTCCACATGCAGGAAGCCGTGGTTCTGCAAGTGGTCGTCCACGTTGGTGATCAGCAGGTTGAACACCAGACGACGCCAGAGCTGCTGCACGTCCTGCGTGGGGGCATGGCCGTGGGTACGAATGGCGTCGACGATCTCCGAGTAGCTGCGATCCTCCTCGCGCGAGGCCTGCAGCAAGGAGGCGGCCGACTGATACGGTATGCGGCCATCAGCGCCGTCGCGGTCAAAGCGGCGGATGACCGCCACCGGCGCGTCGTCGAGTTGCACGATGCGCGCTAGGGCGGCGTCGATACCCGCCCGCGATGCCAGTTTCAAAGCCAGCACTTCCCCCCGTGTGACGCTGCGCGTGTCGCCCACGCTGGGGAATTTGCCGATGGCGAGCCACCCGTCTTCGTCCACCATCGTGCATTTGGGCCGCATGCCGCCCAGCGAGGTGCCCTTGCCTTGCAGGTAGCGCAAGTCCTCGGTCGTTTCCTGCCCGCGCTCCAGCGCGCGGCTGGCCTGGAAGATTCGACCGAGCTCGATCAGCGGCGGTGTACTGCGCCGGCCTGCCGCTACCGACCGGTGCCAGCGTCCGTCCGGATCGCACAGGCGCAACGCGCCGACGCGGCTGAAGTCATCGACCGCCAGCAGGTAGTCCATCTCGGTAAGGGCCGCGAGGTGTGGGTCATCCTTGCGGCGCTTGGCGTGGTCACGGGCGATGACACGCCGGCCCCAAGCGTCCGGCGCCGTGTCGGCGATAGCACCATGAAAGACCGAGTCGTGTGGCGAGGCGGCTTTGTGCGGCTGGTAGCCGAGCATCAGTTGCAGATCGGCCGAGACATTGAATCGCTCCGGGCTCGTCAGCCAGGCCTCGTCATAGGCGATGGCACAGTTCTCGCGCCGTCCTTGCCGGACATACACCAACGAGCCAACCGGCGTGCCGGCCTTGCCAATACAGAGCTGGACCTGCCGGCGAATCGGTGCCCCCGAGGTCTTCATAACGCCCCCGAGGTACCAGGCTTACTGCGCACGCGCTTGGGCAGTCGCTCGTCCATCAGCGTCAGGCCGATGTCGTCGTTTGGGGTATCCAGCAGGTTCTCCAGCGCCTGGATCTGGCCAAAGACATGCAATGCGCGGGCGAAGAAGTGGATGGGTACCCGGACGTCACCCTTCTCCATACGCCGGACGGTGGATACGGACGCACCCATGCGCTCGGCCAGCGACGCCTGGGAGATATGGCGTCGTCGCCGGGCGAGGGAGATATCCCCACCCAACTTGCGGATGGCGCGCTCGACGGGCAGAGGCATCGGGGACTCCATGATAAACACTCCCATCGGATAGCTAAAAGTTCGTTAGAAGCTCTATAGGAGCAATTATAGAGCGACCCTGTCGAATTTCAATAATTGATCCAATGAGAATGTTTATTACAACATAACGCTCCTATCCGAACGTTAAACTCACTCTTATACGCTCTCCTTCCATGCAAGCCGACCGACCAGCCCAAACCCATACTGAAGGTTTGATTCAGCGCGTTTTCCGTGAGCATCCCCTGTTACACCGCCATAGTTGTTGCGGCAGGTACTGGCGATGGAGAGGGACTATGCGTGCATTGGTCATCGGCGGCGGCATCGGCGGGTTGTGCGCCGCGCTCGCGATGCGGCGGGCAGGTATCGACGCCCATGTCTACGAAAGCGCGGGCGAGTTGCGGGAGATCGGCGCGGGTATCCACATCTCCAACAACGGTGCCAGGGTCCTGCATTGGCTGGGCTTCGAGGCTGCGCTCGGGGAGATCGGTATTCAGACCGAGACGCTCGAGATGCGCGATATGTACACCAACGACACGCTCATCCTGGGCGAGCCGTCTGCCGAGCGGTTCGGTGTGCCGTATTACGCCTGCCACCGCGCGGACTTGCTGGACATGTTGCGTCGGGCGCTACCGCCGGAGGCGATTCATCTCAATAAGAGGTGCGTGGGCTTCGATGAGGGTCCGCTGAGTGTCGTCGCCCGGTTCGAGGACGGCAGCCACGCGGACGGTGGCCTGCTGGTCGGCGCCGACGGTTGCCATTCTGTCGTCGGTGCGCAGTTGTTCGGCGAGCAGATGACGCTGCAGCCGGCCAGCGTCGTCGGTCACCGGATGCTCATCCCGGCGGACAGGGCGGCGCAGGTGACGCTGGGCCGGCGCAGCATTGGCTGGTGGGGGCCCGGTCGCGGCGTGATGACGTACTGGGTGCGCGGGCAGGGGCTGTTGAACTTTCTGGCCATCCTCCCCACGGCGGATTGGGCGCTGTACGCCGACGACACGCCGCGCATCGTCGAGTACATCCGCGCGCAATTCGAGGGCTCGACGCCGGAGTTGCAGCAGATCGTCGATCGGGTCGACGCGCCGTTCGTGACGAAGATGTACGACCGCCCGCCCCTGACGCATTGGAGTCGCGGCCGAGCGACGCTGCTGGGCGATGCCGCCCACCCCATGTACCCCTTCCTGGGCCAGGGCGCGAACATGGCCATCGAGGACGCGGCGGCTCTCGCGGTCACTGTCGCCAAGCACGGCGAGGACGGCGTGGAGGCAGCCTTGCGCGAGTACGAGGCCCTGCGCATCCCGCGCGCGTCCAAGGTGGCCACCGTGGCGCACGAGCGCGGCGATGCGCTGCTGTTGAGCGACCCCAAGGCGATCGAGATGCGCAATGAGCGGCTGCGGGCCATGCGCCAGACGGACCCACACGCCCAGGCCGCGTGGGGGTGGTTGTGGAGTTACGACGCTGTCAGGGGCCAGTAATGCCGATCGACAATGAAATGTACAACCGCCTCCAGCACACCTGGTGGGATGAAAACGGCTTTCTCAACTTGCTCAAAAGTGGCCTGAACCCGGGCCGGTTCGGCTACATGCGGCGCATGCTGACCCAAGAGATGGGGCTGGACCCCAAGGGGCTGCGGGTGCTGGATGTCGGCTCCGGCGGCGGTCTTCTGGCCGAGGAGTTCGCGACGCTGGGGTGCGATGTGACCGGGGTCGACCCGGCCATCGAGTCGATCAAGGTGGCGCGCGAGCACGCCAGGCAAAGCGGGTTGGCTATCGAGTATGTCGAGGGTACGGGTGAGGCGCTGCCGTTCGGGGATGCGTCGTTCCCGGTGGTCTATTGCTGCGATGTGCTCGAGCACGTGAAGGACCTGGGCAAGGTCATCGCGGAGATCTCCCGCGTGCTACAGCCAGGGGGCGTGTTCCTGTACGACACGCTCAACCGGACGTGGCAGGCCAAACTGTTGTTCATCAAGGTGGCGCAGGACTGGAAGTCTGTGGCGTGGGCGCCGCCGAACCTCCATGACTACGCCATGTTCATCCGCCCCGAGGAACTCGAAGGCCTGATCACCCGGGAGGGTATGGCCGTGCGCGGCCGCATGGGCCTGGCGCCGCGGAACAAGCTTGCCGCGCTCAAGGCGATGTGGGACAGGGCGCACGGCAAGATCACCTATGCCCAGATGGGCAAGCGTTGGGGGCTGCAAGAGCACCCGGACACGTCGATGTCGTACATGGGGTATGCGGTGAAGGC
>CBFGWV010000392.1:0-3897 GCA_965652545.1 uncultured Candidatus Competibacteraceae bacterium
GCGTTGAACAGTTGATGACGCGGGATCTCGATCGTGACCTGCCCCATGAGATGGGCCGGTGTATGGACATCCGAGTAGTACAGGCCATCGGCCACCCAGCCGCCGGCATGGCTTCCCGCGATACCGCCGCCAAGCCCGCCGATCACACCGCAGGCGAGCAACCCCCATCCACCCGAGGCAATCCCGAAGATCATGCAGATACCCACCCCGGCGCCGGCACCGATACCCCCGCCGACCACGCCGCCGAGTTCCTCACCGATGACGCGCGGCAGTTCGTGTTCCGCTGCGTTCCAGATGCGTGCGGCGGAGACCGCTACGCCAACGACGAGAACGACGCGGCCGCCGTGCTTGAGGTACGAGGCGCCGCGCATCGCGGCGTTGTTCACCGTGGGGTTTGATCGCTGGGCGCTGGCGATGATTTCATCGTGCATGGCCCCGCCGGAGAGTCCGCGACGCTCGTAGCGCTGTTCGATATTGGCCCAGGTCCGACCGCCGGCGCCGTATTCCCGCCAATCGCGGATCTCATAGATGCCGCGGGTCACCATGCCGGAGCCCAAGCGAATGCGGTTCACGATCCTGCCGCGCTCAGCCGACGCCCAGCGGGCGACGGTTTCCTTCGATTGCCCGGCTTTGAGACGCCGGGCGATCTCGGCAACCATGTTTTCGATGTCGTGCTTGTAGGTCATGCGAAGCAGCGGCGCGTTCACGCCGATATTGGCCATTGCCCGGCCGGCGCCCGCCGCATCGCCACCCAAGCCCTCCAGGAACCGCGTTGCCGAGTCGACATCGGCGGCGGGCAAGGGCAGCAGATAGCCGTCGGGCCGCTTATGAGGCGGGCCGGGCCATTGCGTTTGTTCGGAACGGCTGATCGTGCCGCAAAACTCGGGCATTGTGGTGTCCGTCACGTTGAAGACTCCATTTCGCTAAACGGGGGCAGCGCCGCCAATGGGAACTCGCCCAGACCGGGGACAGGAAACAAGCGCAGGCCGAGCACACCCGGTGCCCGCAACCGCCTGGGCAAGGTATGGACGACGACCCTTCGCGTGGGGATGGATGGGCGGGACTCGCGCAGTGCCTTGATGGCAGCCAAGGCACCGTCCACAAACGGACCGATTATCCAGAATCGCTGCCCGCCATGGACGATGTGAAACTCTTCGTCACCTTGATGGACCGCGTCTTCCATTTGGCAGTAATCGATCAAGCCGATGTCGCGAGCATCGAGTCGCGACACGCCAGAGGTCAAGGTGAACAGGAGGGCGCCGTCGACGAAGTCGACACGTTGTCTAGACATTCCCTGTATCCCCATAATCGGATGGGCTACTCATTGCCGTACGGCGTCCATGACAGGCGTAGAGCAGGCAGACTATCGGGGGGCTTTTGGCGGGTCAAGTGACTGCTAATACGGCAATAAGAATCATCTAATTTACCTATTGCTAAATCTTTATTGGCCTTATTCCGTCAGCTCGTGCAGGCACCTTTTGGGTTCTGGCGTCCGTGTCGCTCCTCGAGCACGCGGCGGCATCCGGCTGCCGATGCTGCCCGAGGGGATGAAAATACCCCCCGACTCAGCCAGACTCCCGAGCCAGGAACCCAACGGCGAGAGGATGCGCAGTGAGCGATGAGGTCTACGTTTTCCCGGCATCACCCGCCCAGCGTCGGCTGTGGTTCCTGGACCAGTTGCAAGGCCCCAGCGCGGCCTATGGCATCGCTCACGCCTTGGACATCCGCGGGCCATTGAACGTCGAGGCTCTGGCCTCGGCCTTTGCCGAGCTGGTGCAGCGGCACGAAACCTTGCGTACGGCGCTGGTGGCGGTGGACGGGGAGCCGCTGCAGGCCATCGAGCCGGTGCTGGCGTTCAAACCCACGCTCGAATCCTTGGAGGACTACCCCGCGGCCGAGCGCGAGCTGGCGGCACGGCGGCGGTTGACGGCGGCGTTGTTCCGCCCCTTCGATCTGGCGTGCGCACCGCTGCTGCGGGTGCTGCTGCTGCGTCTGGCGCCCTCGCATCATGTGTTGGGCATGGCCTTGCACCATGCGGTGTGCGACGGGCGCTCCGTCGCCGTGCTGGTGGCGGAACTGGCCCACCTGTACCGCCGCGCCTGCGGTGAGCCGCTGCCCCCGCTGAGTGAGCCGCCCATCCAGTACGCCGACTATGCCGCCTGGCAGGCGGAACGGGAGGGCGATCCGACCGCCACCGCCTCGCTGGCCTACTGGACGACGACACTCACGGGCGCGCCGCCGTTGGCGTTGCCGTTCGATCATCCGCTGCCGGCGCTGTTGCCGCCCGATGGGGCCCGGCACGATTTCACCCTGCCGGCTGCCCTGGTGCAGCGTCTGGAGGCGGTCGCCCGGGGACACGGGGCCACGCCGTTCATGCTGTGGCTGGCGGTCTGGGCGGCGGTGCTGGGTCGGGCGGCGGGGCAGACGGACTTTTGCATCGGCGTGCCTGCGGCCGGGCGTGAGCGGCCGGAGCTGGAACGGTTGATCGGCCTGTTCGCCAACACCTTGGTGCTGCGGGTGGATCTGGCCCGCGAACCGGCGCTGGGCGGTGTGCTGGCGCGTATGCGCGCGACGGTGCTGGAGGCCTTCGCTCATCAAGAGACGCCGTTCGAGGCGGTGGTCGAGGCCCTGAAGGTGCCGCGGTCCACGGGGCGCTCGCCGTTGTTCCAGACGGCCTTCGCCCTGCACGAGGATCCGCTGGCGGACACGGACTTACCGGGGCTGACCGTGCATCCGCTGGATCTACCCCAGGTGGCGGCCAAGTTCGAGTTGACGCTGGAGCTGACCCGCCGTGCCGACGGTGGTCTGGACGGCCGGCTGGAGTACAGCACCGCCGTGTTCGAGGCCGCGACGGCGAGGCGTTTTGCCGAGGACCTGCACCGCCAGGCCGAGGACTGGGCCGCCGACCCGGGGCGGCCGCTGGCCCTGCAGGCCCACCGCGCTGTTACGGTTACCGCGACGCCTGCTCACGATACGACGGCGGGCGATGCACACAACTCCGGCGGCGATGCCTTGACACCGCTGGAGTCGGATCTGGCGATGCTATGGCGCGAGTTGCTTGGCCTCGCCGTCGTGCGGCGGTCGGACAGTTTCTTCGACCTGGGCGGTCATTCGTTGCTGGCCTGCCGGCTGGTGGCGCGCCTGCGTAAGCACTTGTCCATAGAGTTGCCGGTTGCGGCGGTGTTCGATGCGCCGACCCTGGCGGGGCTTGCCGACCGGATTCAGGTCGCCTTGGACGCCGATGCCGCGGGCTCCGCCCCCCCGCTGTCGGTGATCGAGCCGACAGCGGCCGAGACCACGCACCCCCTGTCGCCCGCCCAGACCCGGCTGTGGTTCCTGCATCAGATGGAGAACCAGAGCCCGGCCTATGCGCTCACCGGTGCCCTCGCCATCGATGGCCCGCTGGATGTGGAGGTGCTGCGCCGGGCCTTCGACGCCATGGAGATCCGCCACGCCAGCCTGCGCACCCGTTTCGTGCGTCTGGACGACGAGCCGGTGCAGGTGGTCGGCGCTGCCCGCGGCCTGGCGTTGCCGGTGGTCGATCTGGCGCCGCTGCCGGCCTACGCCTGGCCGCAGGAGGTGCAGCGGCTGGGGCGGGCCGAGGCGCGCCAGCCGTTCGATTTGGCTGAAGGGCCGCTGCTGCGTCTGAAGCTCCTGCGCCAGTCCGCCCGCCACCACGTGTTGCTGGTGACGCTGCACCACATCATCGCCGACGGCTGGTCGGTGGAGTTGCTGCTGGCCGAGACGGCAACGCTGTACCGGGCGTTCGCCGACAACCAGCCATCACCCTTACCGCCGCTGGCCATCCAGTACGGTGACTACGCCGCCTGGCAGCGTCGGACGCTTGAGGCCGCGGAAGGCTCTGCCGCCCGGCCGCGGCGTGTGTCGGAAGGCCTG
>CBFGWV010000393.1:0-3891 GCA_965652545.1 uncultured Candidatus Competibacteraceae bacterium
GCCAACGAGGTGACGCTGAACCTGTTCATCGAGGGCATTCGCCAGTAGGCGATAAACCTTCATCATCCAGCCAGACCCAGCCGTCCTCGACCCGGGCGGCCAGGGTCTCCAGGCTGCGTCCCTTGCAAGGCCCGCTGAGGCAGTAGCCGTCGCTATGACGAAACAGCGCGCCGTGCACACCGCAAACGATGTAACTGCCGGTCAGATCCAGAAAGCGGTGCGGTTGCCATTCCATCGGCGCCCCGGTGTGCGGGCAGCGGTTGATGTACGCCCAGACCCGTTCACCCTCCCGTACCACGAAGAACCGGGCCGGCAACCCGGCGGCGCCGGTGTCGAAGCCGCGGCTGTCGCCGTCGGGGATATCGGTCACACGGCACAACTGCCGACTCACCGGCTGCCGTCTCTCACCAACCGCGGCAGATCGCCACCCAGCCCCATCGCCTGACGGGCGAACATAGCCTTGACCGGGCCCAGGCGGTTGGTCATCGACAAACCCAGGGCACGGATGCGGGGAATGGGCCCGACATCGGTGGCGAACAAGCGCTCGATACCGTCCAGGGCCGTAGCCATCAACTGATTGTGCCCGCGCCGCCAACGCTCGTAACGGCGCAATACCGGCGGGTAGCCCGGATCGCGACGGTGATCGAGCAACACCTCGGCAAGTGCTGCCGCATCGAGAAAACCTAGATTCACGCCCTGGCCCGCCAAAGGGTGGACGACGTGCGCGGCATCGCCGACCAGCGCGATACGCGAAGCGACATAGTGCGTCGCCTGACGCAACCGCAAGGGAAACGCCGCCCGTGGACCGCAGCCGGTGACCGCACCAAGCTTGTGGCCGAACGCATCGCCCAGCACGGTGCAGAACTCGGCAGGCGGCAGCGACTGCACCGTCTTGGCCTCGGCGGTCGGCAAGGTCCACACAATGGAGCACCGACCGTCGTACAGCGGCAGGAACGCCAGTGGACCGCCGGGCAGGAAGCGCTGGCGGGCAACGCCGTCGTGGGGGTGCTCCGTGCTTACCACGGCGACCACGGCCTGCTGCTGGTAATCGCGTCCACGCAGGGTGATGCCGGCAAACGCCCGCACGATGGAGTCATGCCCGTCAGCCCCCACCACGAGGCCCGCGCTCAGCGCCTGGCCGTCGGCCAGTTGCAGGTGGACACGATCGTTGCCGTAGGCCAGATGCTGCACCGTAGTGTGCAGCAGGCTCACCTGGGTATCGTCGGTGATCTGCGCGTACAAGGCCGCCTGGACGGTGTCGTTCTCGACGATCCAGCCCAGGGTTGCCAGACCGAGTTCGCCTGCATCGAAGCGAATGTCGGCCGCATCGTCGCGGTCCCAGACCTGCATGCCGTCGTAGGCCTGGGCACGGCCGCAGGCCTCGATCGCCGGCCAGGAACCCAAGGCCGCGAGCAGCCGCTGCGATGCCAGGCTGAGGGCGGAGACCCGCAATTGCGGCTCGCCGTTGGGTATGGCGGGCACCCGCTCGTCAATGAGGGCCACCGAATACGGCCCCTGGCCCAGAGCCGCCGCCAATGCCGTCCCGACCATTCCGCCACCGACGATGGCGATATCGACATGCCGGATGTCCGTCATCGGCGCTCCTGGGCCCGGCCGAGGGTGAGTCTGGCCGGTCGTCCACCGACACCCATGGTCTGGCGCGCCAGCCAGTGCTTGGCCGGCGGCATCAGGTCCAGCGCTGCCAGCCCCAGGCTGCGCACAGCGCCGGCCAGGGGCACGGCGAAGACCCGTGCCAGGGCATCGGTGAATACCGTGGCGCCGCGTTGGTCCCAGCGACGCCAGTCAGCATACGCCCGTAGCACCGTAGCGGCCCCCGGGTCTGCGGGCGATGCCGCGATCAGGTCCACCAGCGCCGCCGCATCGCGCAAGCCCAGATTGAGGCCTTGACCGGCGATGGGGTGCAAAGTGTGGGCCGCGTTCCCCAGAATGACCGCCCGCCCGGCCGTGTGGGCTTGGGCGCGGATGAGTTTCAAGTTCCAAGCCTGGCGCGGCGTCGCCGCGGTCAACCCGCCCATCCGCGGGCCGAAGCGGGCGTTGAGCACGGCCGCGAAGGCCTCGTCGTCGAGACTCATGACGCGGTCGCGATCAGGCTGCGTTACCGTCATCACCAGCGCATACTGCCCTATCGGCCGCCGCGGCAGCAGCGCCAGCGGGCCCTCGGGGGTGAATCGCTCGAACGCCGTGGCGGGCCAGGGGCGGGGCGCCTGGACGTCGCACACGATGGCGCATTGCCGGTAGTCCAGCGACCAGGCGTCCACACCCAGCAGCGTGCGCAGCGGCGAACCGGCCCCGTCGGCGGCGACGGCCAGGCGTGCGCTGACCGCCGTGTCGGTATCGAGATGAACGGTAATACGGTCAATGCCCTGATCCACGGCAACGGCGCTGCCTTGCACCCGTCGTGCGCCCGAGCGTGCGGCGGCGGCCATGTCGAGGGCGCCGTGGACAGCAGCGGCACCGACGACATAGCCCAGTGCCGGTACCCGCTCCTGGCCAGCGGTCAGCCGGGTGACACCCCAGCGCCCGCTTTCGGAGATGTGCACCGTCTCGATAGGCGCGGCATCCCCGGCCAGGCCGTCCCAGGCGCCCAGCGCCGAGAGGATCTGACGACTGCCCCAGGCCAGCGCCAGCGCCCGGGTGTCCGCGACCGGCGCGCCGCCACGGTCGATCAGCACCACGTCGCGCCCCTGGTCTGCCAGTGCCGCGGCCAGGGTCAGCCCCACCGGGCCGGCACCGACGATGGCGACGTCGTGCAGATCGTCGTTCATGGGCCCTCGGCCATGAGGGCCTCGATATCCTCGATGCGCTTGGGCGCATCGCGGGTCAACAACCGATGCCCGTCGTCGGTGAGCAGCGCATCGTCTTCGATGCGAATACCCATCCCGCGCCAATGCGCAGGCACATCGTCGGCATCCTCGGGGATGTACAGCCCCGGCTCCACCGTCACCACCATCCCCGCGGCCAGGCGCGTCCAGTCGCCGGCCTCGTCGCGGTACGCGCCCACGTCATGAACATCCAGCCCCAGCCAGTGGCCGGTGCGGTGCATGTAGAAGCGCTGGTAGCTGCCGTCCTCGATGCGGGCATCCACCGGCCCGGGCAACAAACCCAGATCGACCAAACCCTGCACCAGCACCCCGACGGCGGCATCGTGAAAGTCGTTGTACGGCCGGCCCGGGGCAACGGCGCCCAGCGCGGCGTCCTGGGCGGCCAGCACGACCGCGTACAGGTCGCGCTGGGGGGTGGTGAACCGACCATCGATGGGGAAGGTTCGGGTGATGTCGGCGGCGTAGCCGGCCAACTCGCAGCCGGCATCGATCAGCAACAGCTCGCCGGCGTTCAGGCGCTGGTCGTTCTCCACATAGTGCAGGATGGTCGCATTCACACCGCCGGCAACAATGGACGGATACGCCCATGCCGCACCGTGCCAGCCGAAGACGTGCTCGAGCTCGGCCTGCACCTGGTACTCGTACAGCCCCGGACGGCAGCAGCGCATGGCGGCCTGGTGCGCCTCGCTGCTGATCCGCCCGGCCTCGGCCATGAGTTCGACTTCCACGCTGTCCTTGAACAGTCTTGCGCGGGCAATCAACGGCGTGCTGTCAGCCAATGTATCCGGGACACGCACACCGCGCCGGCCTTGCGGGCGGGCGGCGGCCAGCCAGTGGCGGACGCGGGTATCGAAGCTGTCGCTGACACCGAAGGGATAAAAAATGCGGCGGCAGCCGGCCAGCAAGGCGGGCATGCGGGTATCGAGCTCCGCCAGCGGGTAGGCCGCCTCGGCACCGTAGCGCTCGATGGCGCCCTGCGGGCCGACACGGCGGCCGTTCCAGGTCTCCAGATGCGGATCCCGCGGGCGGCAGAACAGCGTGTACGCCG
>CBFGWV010000394.1:0-3876 GCA_965652545.1 uncultured Candidatus Competibacteraceae bacterium
CTACAACATCTACAACATCGTCACCTTGAAGATGACCGGGCCGGGGTATTACGCGTTGGGGGCGTGTAACTGAAGCAGCATGGGGGTAGGGCGGCTGGGCACCCGTAGGGGCGCCCCCGTCCGCGATCGGCCTGGGCAGTGGCACCACGTGGTCGGGAGGCGCCAATTAGCGGTGTTCGGCGCCATCCGCGGCCATCGCCCTGAGGGCAGGGCTCCTACAGGTGCCAAATGCGGGTTTGGTGCATGCGCCTATGTGCGATTCGTTAGCCCTCACGCCCGGGCCGCCGCAGGATGGCCCGGGCCGGGGTCGCGTTGGGGGGCGAAGCTGTCGGGGCTGGCCAGGCTCCACCAGTGGGCCAGCGGTGTGGAGACGGGCTCGGCGTTGAGCACGCCCGGTTCGAGAAAGTCGTGGATCTGGTCCATCGAGCGCGCCTCGGTGGCGCGTACGCGGTGGACCAGATGGCGGGGCGTCAGCTCATGCGGGTGCGATAGCCCGGCGGCGCCGGCCAGGTCCGCCAGCGCGGCGACGGTATTGCGGTGGAAGCCCGCCACACGTTCGGCCTTGTCGACGATGACCAACCCCCGCTGACGCAGCGGGTCGTGGGTGGCCACACCGGTCGGGCAATGGCCGGTGTGGCAACGCTGTGACATCACGCAACCGAGCGAGAACATGAAGGCGCGCGCGGCATTGCACCAGTCGGCACCCAGCGCGATATTCGCCGCCAGTGAGAAGGCATTGGCCACTTTGCCCGCCGCGGCGATGCGCACCTCGTCGCGCAAGTCCATGCCCACCAGCACGTTGCGCACGAAGATCAGCCCTTCGCGCAGCGGTGTGCCGACATGGTTGGAAAACTCCTGCGGCGCGGCACCGGTGCCGCCCTCGGCGCCGTCGACCACCACGTAGTCCAGGCGGATACCGCTGGCCTGCATGGCCTTGCAGATGGCGATGAACTCCCACGGATGACCGATACACAGCTTGATACCCACTGGCTTGCCGCCGGAGGCCTCGCGCAGGCCGGCGGCGAACTCCAGCAAACCGATCGGCGTGGAAAAGGCGCTGTGGTGGGCCGGCGAAATGCAGTCCCGCCCCTGCGGTACACCACGGGCGGCGGCGATGGCTGCGGTCACTTTCGCCCCCGGCAGCACCCCGCCGTGGCCCGGTTTGGCGCCTTGGCTGAGTTTGATCTCGATCATCTTCACCGCCGGGTGCACGGCCTGGTCGCGAAACCGCGCCGGGTCGAACCGCCCGTCCGCGGCGCGACAGCCGAAGTAGCCCGAGCCGATCTCCCACACCAGGTCGCCGCCGTGGCGCAGATGGTGGCTGCTCAGGCCACCCTCGCCGGAGTCGTGATAAAAGCCGCCTTTGCGCGCACCGAGGTTCAGCGCCTCGATGGCATTGCCGCCGAGCGCACCGAAACTCATGGCCGAGATGTTCAGCACCGAGGCCGAATACGGTTGCAGGCACTGTGGCCCGCCCACATTGACGTGCGGATGGTGGTTGCTCACGGCGCGTGGCGCGATGGAGTGGTTGATCCATTCGTATTGGTTGCCGTAGACATCCAGCTCCGTGCCGAAGGGCTGGCTGTCCACCGCGCTTTTCGACCGTGCGTACACCAGCGCCCGGGTATCGTGGTTGAACGGTTGCCCGCCGAGGTCGTCCTCGACGATGTATTGGCGCAGGAAGGGTCGCAGTTCCTCGAACACCCAGCGTAAATGGCCGACCAACGGATAGTTGCGCAGCAAGGTGTGGCCGGTTTGCAGCAGATTCCACATCCCCAGCGCCGCCAGTGGCAGCAGGACGATCAACGGCCACAGCCACGCGGTGTAGCCGCTCGCTGCCAGGGCGATGGCCAGCACAGTAAAGCCGAGTACAAAGGCAAAGACGCCATAACGGCGGGCGAGATCGATCGCTTGGGCGGACGACGCTGACATCGGGTGGCGTTTCCTTTTTCGGCCGGCTCGAACCCTACCGCACACCGGCCACGCAATCGAGCCGACGGCGAAAATCCAATACACTCCGCCGGGAGAACCGCCGGAGAACCGCATCGCCCATGCCACCGCTTACCGCCCGCCAACACGATGTCCTGGCCTATCTGCGACAGCAGGCCGAAGACGGCCACGGCCACGCACCCAGCCTGGACGAGGTCTGCGCTGCCCTGGGGTTGAAATCGCGCGGCTCGCTGCACAAACACGTCCAGGCCTTAGTCGAAGCCGGGCTGGTGCATCGTCAGGACGGCCGCAAACGCGGTCTGCACCTGACCCCCGCGGCGCGCGAAGACGCCGGCACGCTACCCGTGCTCGGCCGCATCGCCGCCGGCCTGCCCATCGAAGCCCTCGGCGGCGACCGTCGCCTGGCCGTCCCCGACTGGCTGCGTGGCGCGGGAGACTGCTATCTGCTGGAGGTGCGCGGCGACTCCATGGCCGATGCCGGCATCGTCGACGGTGACATCGTCGTCATCGAACACCGCAGCCACGCCCGCAACGGCGATATCGTCGTCGCCCTCATCGACGGCGAGGCCGCCACCTTGAAACGGCTCGAACAACGCCCCGGCGTGGTCATCCTCCACCCCGCCAACCCCGACCACGCCGCCCAGACCTACCCCACGCACCGGGTCACCATCCAAGGCGTGCTGCGTGGCCGGATGCGGGCGTACTGAGCATGTTCCACACCCAAAACCCCGCGCTCATCGTCATCGACGTCCAACACGCCATCGACCACCCGCGCTGGTCCGGGCGCAACAACCCGGCGCTGGAAGCCAACCTCGCCGCCCTGCTAGGCGCATGGCGGGCGCACCGCCTGCCGGTGTTCCACGTCCGCCACGCCTCACGCGAACCCGGCTCCAGCTACGCTCCCGATGCCCCCGGCTTCGCCTTCAAACCCCAAGTGCAACCCCTGGCGGGCGAGCCCGTCATCACCAAACACGTCACCAGCGCTTTCATCGGCACCGACCTCGACACTAAGCTGCACGATGCCCGCATCAGCGAACTGGTCATCACCGGTGTCGTCACCCACAACTCCGTCGACGCCAGCGTGCGCAGCGCCAACAACCTCGGCTACCGCGTCTGGCTACCCGCCGACGGCACCGCCGCCGTGCCCGTCACCGCCTGGGGCGGTACCGAATACGACGCCGAACACGTCCACGCCTTGTTCCTGGGCAACCTGTCCGGCGAGTACGCAACCATCACGGATTGCCGTTCGGTCATCGACGGGTTGGAGGGACTTGAGCCCACCGCCCCGTAGGATGGGTTGAGCACCAGCGATACCCATCGTTTTCGTCGATGAGCCGGGACGTTTCGGAGAACGCCGGTCTGGTTTGAACGATGAACCGTCCCCGGTGTTGGGGAGGCTTCGATGGGTAGCGGCTGATGGGTATCGCTGGCGCTCAACCCATCCTACATCGATGGCCATTCTGCAAGGCTCGAGTCAGGTGCCCAAAGGGCGGGCTACAGCCACCGACCCCTGCTTGGGAAGGACGCAGTCCCTTGTCGTAGCCACCCGCCATCGAACGCCATCGCCCCTCTGGCGCCAGGCGCCTGCGCCCAATCAATGCACCGGCGCTCCGGTCGCCAGCGCCAGATGATGCGCCTGATGGTGCCCGCCCATCGCCAGCAACCCCATATAACCCAACGCCCGGATCCGCACCGCATCCGCATCGTCATCGCCGGTCACCGTCAACACCACACCCTCGGCCGAGCGCCCGCTCTCGAAGCGCCAGCCGCGCGTCCCGTCCATGAACGCCGCATGGGCCGGAACCATCCGCCCCACCGCCGCCAACGTGCGCGCATCCCCGCCGATCGTCAGCCGCAACCCCCCTGGAACGGGCTCCCGCCGCACCACCGCCCGCGTCGCGGCCAAATCCATGTCGATCAAATGCG
>CBFGWV010000395.1:0-3874 GCA_965652545.1 uncultured Candidatus Competibacteraceae bacterium
GACGTGCACTGCCAGGCCACCATCGTGCTCGATGGCCTGTCGCGACGCATCGACATTCCCAAGGGGCGCAAGACCATTCTCGATGCGGCCCTGGAGCAGGGGCTGGAGGTGCCTTACGCCTGCAAGGGCGGGGTGTGCTCGACCTGCCGGGCAATGGTGCTCGAGGGCGAGGTGGAGATGGACACCAACTTCGCCCTGGAAGACTACGAGGTCCGCCGCGGCTACGTACTCACCTGCCAGTGCTACCCGCTGACCGACAAGGTCGTCGTGGATTACGACCAATAGGACGATACCGATGAGCGACGACGACACCTTGCTCGACTATCTCAGCCGCGACGGCAAGCTCAGCGCACCGGAGAACGCGCCGCCGCGCTACCGTGGCGAGTTGCTGCGGCTGATGGCGACGTTCGTCGACTCGGAGCTCGCCGGTGCGGCCGGCTTCGCCGAGACGATCAACGACGGGCCGACCGTGACTGCACGCATCGCCGCGGCGCTCATCGTCATGGAGAAGCTCGACCATGCCGAGCGTGTGCTGCGTCTGTTCGGTGACTTCGGCGCCGACACCGCACGCTACGTCCAGGCCCACCCGTGGGCCGCGCGCCTGCCGCGCGATGCCGACATCGGCGCCTCGCGCCAGGGCGAGGACATGCGCCTGAACGTCTTTCACTATCCCATCGCCGGTTGGATCGATGCGGTGGTCATGAACGTGCTCATGGGAAGGGCCACCGTGATTCAGCTGTCCGAATACACTCACGCCTCCTACCAGCCCTTCGTCACGGCCATGCTCGACATCCTGCCACGCGAGAAGCGCCACGCCGAACTGGGCGAGGAGGGGTTGTGGACGATCTGCGGGCAACCTGAGAGCCGTGCGCAGGCCCAGCAGTCGGTGGACTACTGGTACCGGCGCGTGGCAGCCACCTTCGGCGGCGCCGGCTCGGCGCGGTATGCCCTGCTGCGCCGCTTCGGGCTGCGCCATACCCCCAACGAAGACCTGCTCGCCCGCTGGCGGGCCGAGACCGGCGATACGCTCGCCCGGCTCGGCCTGACCGCGGGCCGCTGAATGCACATGGAGTCACTCATGACCAATCCCGGCACCCCACGCCGTCTGCAAAGCTATGTCTGCGGCCAATGGGTCAGCGGCAACGGATCCGCTCGCGTGTACCTGGATGCCTCCACCGGCGCACCCATCGCCGAAATCGCCGAGGGTGGGCTGGATTACGCCGATATCCTCCGCCACGCCAGGGAGGTCGGTGGGCCGGCCCTGCGCAGGCTGACGTTCCATCAACGCGCGCTGATGCTCAAAGCGTTGGCCAAGCATCTAATGGAACACAAAGACGAGCTCTATGCGGAATCCGCGGCCACCGGCGCCACGCGCTCGGACAGCTGGGTCGATATCGAGGGCGGTATCGGGGTCCTCTTCGCCTACGCCTCCAAGGGCCGTCGCGAGCTGCCCAACACCCACCACATCGTCGAGGGGCCGACCGAGCCGCTCTCGCGCGGCGGCGGGTTCATCGGCCAGCACCTCCTGGTGCCGCTGGAAGGCGCGGCGGTGCAGATCAATGCGTTCAACTTTCCCTGCTGGGGCATGCTCGAGAAGCTCGGCCCGGCGCTGCTGGCCGGTGTTCCGGCGGTGGTCAAGCCCGCCAGCCAGACCGCCTACCTGACCGAGCGCATGGTACGTCGGATCGTCGCGGCGAAAATCCTTCCCGAGGGTTCGATTCAACTCATCTGCGGTGGAGTGGGCGATCTGTTCGATCATCTCACCGCGCAGGATCTGGTCGGCTTCACCGGCTCGGCGGCCACTGGCCGCAAGCTGCGCGCCCACCCGACCATCGTCAGCAACAGTGTGCGCTTCACCCTCGAGGCGGACAGCCTCAATTGCGCCATCCTGGGGCCCGACGCCGCTCCGGAAACGGAAGAGTTCGACCTGTTCGTGCGCGAGGTCGCGCGCGAAATGACCACAAAATCCGGACAGAAATGTACCGCCATCCGCCGGGTGCTGGCACCGGCGGCACGCATTGATGCGCTGATCGCCGCGCTGTCGGACCGCCTGGACCGCGTGACCATCGGCGACCCGCGCAGAGAAGGCGTCAAGATGGGGCCACTGGCCAGCTTGGCGCAGCGCGACGAGGTGCGCGAACGCCTGCGTGAGCTCGGGGCGGCCGCCGGGATCGTCTACGGCGACCCGCAGACGGTCCGCAACCTTGTCGGCGATGCCGAGAACGGTGCCTTTATCAGCCCCGTGCTGCTGGCCTGCACCGACGCCCGGACCGCCCGCGCCGTGCACGACATCGAGGCCTTCGGCCCGGTGGCAACCCTCATGCCCTACACCGATGCGAACGATGCTGTGGACATCGCCCGTCTGGGTGGTGGCAGCCTGGTCGCCTCGGTATTTACCGCCGACCGCGGGTTTGCGCGCGAGGTGACGCTCGGACTTGCACCCTGGCAGGGTCGGGTATTGATCGGCGACCGCGTCGCGGCCAAGGAGTCCACCGGCCACGGCTCCCCCTTGCCCGGCCTCATCCACGGTGGCCCCGGACGCGCCGGCGGCGGCGAAGAGATGGGCGGCGTCCGCGGCGTCAGCCACCACATGGCGCGCGTGGCCGTGCAAGGCTCGCCAGACATGCTCAGCGCCGTCTGCGGCCAGTGGATGCGGGGCGCGGCCATCCGCGAAGACGCCGTACACCCGTTTCGCAAGCACTTTGACGAGTTGGAGATCGGCGATGCCCTGGTATCGGCCGAGCGCGAGGTCACCCTCGCGGATATCGAACACTTCGCCGAATTCACCGGCGACACCTTCTATGCCCATATGGACGAGGCGGCCGCCAAGGCCAACCCGTTCTTCGACGGTCGGGTGGCGCACGGTTACTACATCGTCTCGCTGGCCGCCGGTCTGTTCGTCGATCCGGCGCCCGGTCCGGTGCTGGCCAACTACGGTGTCGACGCGCTGCGCTTCCTGACGCCCGCCTACCCTGGAGACCGGCTGCGCGTGACCCTGGTATGCAAGCAGAAGACCGCCCGCGAGGGCAGCGGCTACGGCGAGGTGCGCTGGGACGCGACGGTCACGAACCAGGATGCCGCGGTGGTCGCGCAGTACGACGTGCTCACCCTGGTCGCGATGAAAAACGCACCGGCGGGTGCCTGATGGCCAGGGTCTACGCGTACGACGGGGTCACGCCGGTGGCGCACCCCGAGGCGTTCCTCCATCCCGAAGCGGTGCTCATCGGCGATGTGATCATCGGTGCCCGTTGCTACATCGGCCCCGGCGCTGTCCTGCGCGGGGATTTCGGCCGCATCGTCATCCACGACGGTGCCAACGTGCAGGAGACCTGTGTCCTGCACAGCTTCCCGGATCAGGACCTCATCATCGAAGAGATGGGACACATCGGCCACGGGGCGGTGCTGCACGGCTGCCACATCGGGCGCAATGTCCTCATCGGCATGAACAGCGTGGTCATGGACAAGGCGCACATCGGCGAGAACAGCATCGTCGGCGCCCTGGCGTTCGTGAAATCCAATCAGGTCATACCGCCGAATTGCATGGCGGTCGGATCGCCGGCGCGCGTCCTGCGGCCACTGACCGCAGAGGAGCTCGCCTGGAAACGGGAAGGGACGCTGATCTACCAACAACTGGCCGCCGATGCCCGAGGCAAACTGGTGGCCACTGAACCGTTGCGAGCGGTGGAAGCAGACCGACCCCGGGCCAGAAGCCCACGATATGATCCGCTATCGCTGACGCGGCTGGGGTCGGTCAAGGAGTAGGGACAGCGTACAGAACGGGAGAAATCGCACGCCACGACGGCGCCCCCCACCCTCGAAGTACCATAACGCTTCCCCGCAAGAATGTGCTGAGGACGATCAACCCGCAGCGGGT
>CBFGWV010000396.1:0-3808 GCA_965652545.1 uncultured Candidatus Competibacteraceae bacterium
CCGGACTTCAGCACCTTCAGGCCCAGGCCGATGGGCGCGACTTCCCAGTAGTTCTCCGGGAGGAAGACGTTGACCATCGCGGTGGCCACCGCGCCGTCGACCTTGGCACCAAAACTGTACTTGTTCCGGGCGACGTAGTCGTCGATGCTCGCCAGGGCGAGCTCCCGAGCCTGGTCCAGGTAGGTGGGCTCCTCAATCGGCGGGTTGGCCTCGCTTGCCTTGACCAAGCTGGCCGGGGCCTCGCCGACGATACAACCGATGGTGTTGCCTTTGCAGGTGTCGCTCCAGATCTCGCCCGGGGGTTTCAGCGCTTCCAAGCCCCACATCGGGTTCTGGCGACGCAGGGCCTCGTACTCCGGATAACTGACCTGCCCCTCGCTGATCACGCCACCGCCGTTGGCGAGGTGACGCAGGTGCACCCCATCGAGCTGGCGGGTGACCACCAAGGTGGTGCTGTCGCTGGTCGGGTAGCTGACCGGTACGTCGTACCACGGGGCCGAGGAACTCATGCCATCAGGCTCCGTTCATCCAGAACTCGTCGTCGTGACGCAGGATGAAGCGCCGCCCGGCGCGCACCTTGCTGCTGTGGGTCTTGGGGTAGCAGGTGGCGCCCACGGTGTTGCTTTTGATGCCCTTGGCGGTGCCCGGCTCGTCGCCCAGGGTGCGCGGAATGCTGCTCTGGTCGAAGACCACCAGTGGGCAGCCGTTGGCGCGCACGTGGGGCACCACGTCCACGGCCTCGATCAGGCGGGCAGTCACCGGGTAGGGGACCGGCGGGCGGCTGTCGCCCATGGGGGTGCGGCACACATCGGGCAGGATGCTGACGACCAGCCAGTCTTCGTGCTGGCGGGCAGTGACGTTCTCGGCCATGGTCAGACCTCCGTGTCGGTGGTGGGGCGAACCTTGAGCAAGAGCGCCCTGGGGTCGGTTTCAAAGCGGGCTTCCAGGCGTTCGATGGGCAAGGTCTCGGGGACCAGGACCCGCCAGGCGACGCTGAGGCGGCGGTTTTTCGCATCGATCACCAGCGTGTCGATGACAGCGTTCAGCGGCAGTGGGATACCGCCGTCGAACCAGGCCATGACGAAGGCGCGGTGGCCGGGCAGCCGGCATTTGACGACGCCCGAGGCGGGGGCGACCGCCGGGTCGATGAGGTTGCGCAGTTCGATCTGGGTATCGGCCGCCGGCCAGGGGATCTGCTGATCCCTTGGCGCGCCGTTCCAGTAGGCGAAGCGAAAGTCCTCGGGCAGGTAGGGCCAACGGGTGTCCTGCCATGCCTGATCATAGGTGCCAGCCTCCTGGAGCCGTGGCGCCCAGGCGCGGCCAAGAACGCCGAAGCCCGCCGGCCGGTATTTGTAGTCCTTGGCAAGCCGGGCCATGTCGGCGGCGCTGTGCTCGCCCGGTGGATGCTGTGTCTGCCAGGGGTCGTACTGCGTCTGGCCGGGATAGTGAACACAGGGCGCGGGTAAGGCCTCGGGCAATCGATAGCGGGCACGGCCGGCGAGCTTGAGAAAGCGTTTGTCCATCCACCCGCAGCCCACCGGGTTGCTATAGCAGACCTGATTGAGCAGCCACTCCGGTTGGTTCGGGTCCTTGGCATGTTCGGGGTTTGGCAAACGACTGTGGCCGCCAAAGGTGTGCTCCCAGCGCAGGGGAACTTGGGTCACGGGTGGGCCCTCCACCGCGCTCCAGCCGAGAACGCCGTGGCGAAAGACGCGCGGGGGCACGACCTCCAACGTTTTATCCATCACCACCTGGGGCTCCGCGCCTCGGGCGGCACTCTCGCTCAGCCGTGCGCGCACGCTCCAGCGCCGCGAGGGCTTACCCTGCGGAGCGTGGGCGGTGGCCAGCAGGATGACGTCGCAACGCGGCTTGAACGGCGCAAGGTCGGATTCCAAGCGCACGCTGGAGGCGCCCGGCTCGCCGTAGTGTTCATCGCTCAGGCACAAGGGCAGCGGGCGTCCACTCTCCGGCGAGCCGTCCAGCACCCGCAACGTGCAGGCACTGGTGCGGGGGTCTATCACCATGCGGTAGCCCACCTTGATGACGACGCTGCGGTGGAAGCTGCCCTTGATGTCGAGCGTGCGGAAGGCTTTGGCGGCGAACGGTGTCAGGTTCTTGAATTCCATATCGTGCGGGCCGCCGATCAGTCCTGATCGATCAGCTCGGAGGTGAGCTGGATATGCTCACTACCGGTGAGCTCCAGTACCTTGCAGGTGACGGTGACGGTGCCGTCGGCCTTCATGATCAGCGCGGACTCGCCCGATTTGAAGGTGATGGACTCGACGGCCTCGATGACGATATTGGCCCCCGCGTTGTGGGTGCTGTCGCCACCGACGGTGACCGATTTGTCGAGAATCACCTGCTCGGTCTGGCTCAGGCCGACCATGGTGTTCATCAGGCCGCCGACATTCAGCGAGTACCCCAGGCCAACGACGTCCACCCGCCCCAGGCCGACGGTCTGGAGAGAAGTCATTTTGATGGTCTCGGTCTTGGTCTTACCCACCTTGACGGAGAGATTTTTCCCGATGGAATCCTTTTTGTTATCGCCCACGGTGAGCGTCTCGGACTTCCCGATACTCATGGTGCGGTTTTTACCCACACCGACGGACTCGTTCAACTCAACCCATGTGCCGCGATTCTTCTTGATGGTGATGGACTCGTCCCACATCACCAATTCGGTACGATCCTGCTTGATGGTGATCGTCTCGTTCAAGTGAACCAGCTCTTTACGCTCGCCCTGGATTTCGATAGTCTCATGGCGCTTGACCAATTCGGTCCTATCGCGGCCAATCTGGGTGGTCTCGTCGTTATCGATAGTTTTCCGGCGATCGTGGCCTACCCAGTGGGACTCGTCATTCTCGACTTCAATTCTCTGATCTTTCTCGGCATGGAGCCAGACCTCCTCTGCGCCTTTTTTGTCCTCGAACCGCAGGGCATTGGCATTGTCTGGACTTCCTCCTGGGCTACTGCGCGTCAAGATGCCGGATTGGGTTTTATTGGCCGGCAATGCCCACGGCGGCATGTTCTCGGCATTCGCAAGCCTACCGATACACACCATGCGGTCTGGGTTACCCCGCTCAAAGTCCACCAAGACTTGTTGACCGACTCGGGGGAGAAAAACGGCCCCGAACTGGTCCCCCGCCCAGGGTTGGCAGACGGGGATATATGCGGTGTCCTTGCCATCGCCCTTGCTGTGGCGGTGCCAGGGCATCCGCACGCGGGCGCGACCGTATTCGTCGGTATGGATCTCCTCACCCTCCGGACCGACCACAATGGCCATCTCCGGGCCGCTGGTGCGTGGGATGGGGGTGCGCAGTTGCGGCCGGTACTGGCGCTCTCGGGCGATGGCCTCGACGGTGACCGCGAAGTGGCTGGGTGTCGCCGAGCGCTGCGCACGGTAGGCGTTGTCACGGATGTCATAGCTGGCCGAGACGATAAGCAGCTCGCGGTTGAGCTCCGCGCGCGGGGCACCGGTCACCGTCAGGCTGTGGCCGGGGGCGGCGCCGCGTACACGGCCGCCGAGCACGACGCGCTCCTGGTACACCTGGAGGCGTTCGAGTTCCATTTGGGCATCGAGCTGCCCGTGCCCCATTTGGGCCTGGGTGTAGTGGCCAGGGTGTCGATATACCGCGTATCTGTCGAATAGGTGTCCCCGCGGGTCGGCATGCCGGGCCATGAGGGTGCTGCTCGGCGCCTTAAAATCGAAGTCATTCTGAAAAAATTCGCCCGGATCAGGCTGGTGCTGCAAGGTGATGTTGGAGAAATGGTCCACGTCCTCGATGGCCGCCCCATCGACCGCCGCGTAGTA
>CBFGWV010000397.1:0-3776 GCA_965652545.1 uncultured Candidatus Competibacteraceae bacterium
CGGGTTCGACTACCCGGGACCGTCGGCCATTTTCGATGAGCACGCCCGGCTGATCGCTGCGGGCCGGCGAGTGCTGGATCTGGCCGCCTGTGTCGGCTTGAGCGTGCAGGCCTACGACAACTTCCCGCCGACCCGATGGCCGGCCGGCTGCGCACGCTTGTTCACCGATGGGGTGTTCGCCACGCCCGACGGGCGCGCCCGCGTTCATCCGGTGGACGGGACGCGATGGCCGGGTGAGGTCGGTGAGGGTCGCTTTCGGCTCAATACCGGCCGGCTTCGTGACCAGTGGCACACCATGACGCGGACCGGTCAGGTACCGGGTTTATGCAGCGCCGTACCCGAGCCGGTCGTCGCCATTCACCCGCGGGATGCGAGCGGATTGGGGGTGGACGCCGGCGATCTGGTGCGGCTGTCGGGTGCCGGTGGCGAAGCCCTCATGCGCGTGGCACTGGATCCGGGGCTTCGTCCGGGCGAGGTCTTTGCCGCCATGCACTGGTCGGCCGTGATGACCGGCTTCAGTCGCATCGGGCCGGTGATTCAGCCGGACTGTTGTCCATTCTCGGGCGAGCCGGCGTTCAAGCACGCCATGGTGGCCATCGAGCGAATCGAACCGGACTGGTCGGCATCGCTGGATACGATAGCGCGTGCTGTCACCGGAGCGGGTGTGTATTGGGCCACCTGGCCGGCCGCCGATCATCAGCGTACGCGCTTGGCAGGTTTCGGCCCCGCGCCGCACCCTGAGCACTTGCTGGCGATCCCCGGCGGTGAACTGACCCCATGGCGCTACGCGGATGTCGCACGGGGGCAGGCGCGGCTGGCGGTCAGCGATGCCAAGGGGTTGGTCGGGGTCGTCGTCGTCGGTCGGCGCCTGGATGCACTCGCCATCGAGCTGGATGTCGGTTATTTCGGGTCCGGCACGCTTGATGCAAGAAAGCGTATGGCATTGATGGCTGCGCTGACGTCAAAAATTGATAAAAAGAATGTGAAAATATCCACGTTTGGCAAAGGCTTAATCGATGCTGAATTAATGAAAGCTGAATGAATGATCGATGAATGGAGCGGCTCGCAGCGGCCCCGTTTCGTTGCAAAGTAACAAGTGCCGTACCTTCTGAGTTGCGTAATTCAACGTTTAGAATTTTTCCGGGTAACTGGGAGAACTTTCGAGAACGGTATCGCTCTATTTTCGCGACATACCCATTGGCCATCCTGTCGATGGGTTGTCCACAGTCCGGCCCAGTGCCGAACATAATGGAGGGATACACATGCGTACTCAAATGTTGACTGCTGCATCCTTGGCGGCCTTGCTTGCTGCGGTGCCTGCGTTTGCACAGAGTTCGGACCCGGCCGCCGAGCCGGATACGGGCACGACGATGGAGCAAGAGACGCTGCCTGGCGCGCAAAGCGGTACTGAGAGCGGCGCACAGCCTGACACCGGCACTCAGAGTGACACCGGTTCGATGAGTGCTACGCCACCGGCGACCGACAGCGGTACCGGTACCGATACCACCGATAGCGATATGGCGCAGGACACGCCGCCCGCTGCGGATGCCCCGGCGGCCGGCATGGGCTCGGACGATATGTATATCGTCTCGCAAACCGATGGCGAGATCCTGGCCAGTGAGCTGATCGGTGCCAAGGTCGAAAACGGCGAAGGTGAAACCATCGGGGAAATCAACGATGTGATCGTCACCGAGACCGAGGGCGTAAAGGGCGTCGTTATCGGCGTCGGTGGTTTCCTCGGCATGGGTGAGAAGGACGTGGGCGTGAGCTTCGATCAGATCGACCAGACCCGTGATGAGAACGGCGATGTGCAACTGATGCTCATGGCCTCTGCGGACGAGCTCAAACAGGCCGAGGACTTCATGACGCTGTCCGACAAGATGGCCGAGGAGCAGGCCGCCAGGGCTGCCACTCAGGCGCCGGCCACCGGTACCACCGGCACGACGACACCGCCTGCGCCGCAGTAAGCGCCTGGCGGCTCCCCAACCACCGGCCGGTGATTCACCGGCCGGTTTCTTTTTGCCCCTACCACGTCATGCCGACGCCAAACAGCAAGGTCGTATCGGTGGAGTCGCGTCCCGGTGCGGGCTCGCCGTCCCAGTCGACGTTCAACTGCGCATTGGCGGTCATGTTGTCCAGCAATGGGACGCGAAATCCGGTAGTTGAGTGCACCGTGTCGTCCTGGCCGTCGGTAAGGTTTATGAATCCCTCCTGTTCGTGAAAGAACTGTACCCAGTCGGACAATAGCCAATGGCTTACTTTCAGACCCCAACCTAATGCAGGGTAGGACGAGTTCGGTGCGCTGTCATTATTTTCAATAACGTAATCAAGCCCGATTTGGATCGAAAACTTGGTGCGCGCGTTATCGATGATCTGCCAGCCGTAGCCGGAACCGACTGCGCCGCGCAGTTGCAGGTCTTTGAATGGATCGTGCTCAAGCGAGGCGCGCGTATACAGGAACCGCGTCGGCCGGAAGAAGTGGTCGTAGTTGCCTGCGACTCGCCAGTTGGATGCGGTCTTTCTCACCTCGTCGCGTCGCTGTTCCGCCCGTGCGCCGATCGAAAACCGCCAGTCCCGTGCTTCCCCGTCGAGTTCGATCTCGCCATACACGCGGCGGGTTTTTGAGTTGCCGCTATTGGCGCTGGCGGAGAACGTCAAATGCCCGCTGTAGAGCACCCCTTGGCCGGACTGGCTGGGTGTGGGGTTGATGTAGGCAATGTCCGAGAGTGCGAGCACCCGGCCGCTGCCGAGTACGACCTGCCCGTCGTCGCCCGCGGACAGGCTCGCGGTGGTGATCTGGGTGTCATCCCGACGCATGATATGAACCGGCTCGTCGGTTTCCAGCGTACGGATAGCCGCCACCTGAAGGCGGATTTCCCCAGCGTAGGCGGTTTCCAAGACAACGGCGGCCGGGCCTTTGCGCACCAGTCGCCCGCTGATGCGATCACCATTGGTCATCACTACGGTATCGGCGCCCAGCGGTGCCGAGTTCGCCACCATCGCCAGCAGGATCAGCCCCCGAACCGGGGATGCGTCCTTGTGTCGTCCACTCATCGGGCGGTACTTCCGACAGTCTCGAACCCCCGATCACCCCGGCCAGAACGCAACAGATGCCGCTGTCCGGTAAAAGTTCACAGTCCCCTGCGACGACTGCTCTGCTACCGTTGGGGGGCGGTGAGGCGTACGAGCACTCAACGACATTAAGCGCAGTGAGACAGGAAGGGAGCATGTCGAGCCGAGAACATCTGAAACAAGGGAGTCGATGGGTTGGCCAGGGATTCATGGCCGTTCTGCTGTTCATCGGTGCTTCCTCGGCGGTCGCGCAGTCGGCTCCAACGTTCATCAAGGCGTTCTCGCCCGATATCATCGGTCCGGGCAGTGTCAGTACGCTGACCTTCACTATCGACAACGGCGGCAGCACGATACCGGCGACAGACCTGGCATTTACCGATGTCCTGCCGGTTGGGGTCGTCCTCTCCGACCCGGTCATCGCCAGTACCACATGTACCGACGGCTTGGTCACCGCCCCGGCCGGTGGCACCAGTGTGACGTTCACTGACGGGCGTCTGGCACCGGCATCCTCGTGCACGGTAACCGTCAACGTGACCTCCAGTACCCAGGGAACGCATACCAACACCTCGGGCGATCTGACCTCCAGTGCGGGCAATAGTGGGCCGGCCACCGACGATTTGACGGTCGACACCGGCCGGCCGGGCTTCTCCAAGGCTTTCAGCCCCGCAACCATCCAGGTCGGACAGACCAGCACGCTCACGTTC
>CBFGWV010000398.1:0-3721 GCA_965652545.1 uncultured Candidatus Competibacteraceae bacterium
GGGCGGCTGGGCAATGCCCACCCCAATATCGTCCCCTACCAGGTGTTTGCCGTCAGTGACGGGCATTTGATTCTCGCGGTGGGCAACGATGCGCAGTTCCGCCGTTTCTGTGACGTGGCCGGCTGCCCCGAGCTGGCGCTGGATGCACGCTTCGCCACCAATGCCGCACGTGTCGCCCACCGCGATGTGCTCATCCCGCTGCTGGAGGTGCGCTTCGCCCAGTGGCCGCGCGACTGGTGGCTGGGCGAACTGGAACGGGTCGGCGTCCCGGCCGGTCCCATCAACACACTGGACCAGGTGTTCGCCGACCCCCAGGTCCAGCACCGCGGTATGCGGGTGAGCCTGCCGCACCCGTCCGCCGGTCGTGTGGATGTGGTCGGCAGCCCGATCAAACTGTCGAATACACCCGTCAGCTATACGCAGGCACCGCCCACCCTGGGGCAGCACACCGACGAGGTGCTGGCCGAGGCTTTGGGGCTGGATGCCGGCGAACTCGCCGATCTGCGCCAGGCCGGCGTGATCTGACCGATTCATCGCAAACTTTAGGAGAACCTCATGAAGCTCAACGATGCCGCATTGTTCCGTCAGCAAGCCTATGTCGATGGCACCTGGGTCGGTGCCGACACCGGCGAGACCATGCCGGTGGACAACCCGGCCACCGGGCAGATCATCGGCCAGGTGCCGCGCATGCTGGGCGATGAGACCAACCGCGCCATCGCCGCCGCCGACAAGGCGCTGCCGGCCTGGCGGGCGAAGACCGCCAAGGAGCGCGCGGCCATCCTGCGCCGCTGGTACGAGCTCATGCACCAGCACGTCGACGATCTGGCCACGATCATGACCACCGAGCAGGGCAAGTCGCTGACCGAGGCCAAGGGCGAGATCGCCTACGCGGCCAGCTTTATCGAGTGGTTCGCCGAGGAAGGCAAGCGCATCTACGGCGAGACCATCCCCAGCCCCAACCCGGACTGGCGTATCGCGGTAATCAAGCAACCGGTGGGCGTGTGCGTGGCGATCACGCCGTGGAACTTCCCCGCCGCCATGATCACCCGCAAGGCCGGTCCGGCCCTGGCCGCCGGCTGCACCATCGTGATCAAGCCCGCCCAGGCCACGCCGTTCTCAGCCCTGGCACTGGCAGAGCTGGCCGAGCGTGCCGGTATCCCGGCCGGCGTGCTCAACGTCGTCACCGGCAAGGCCTCGGCGATCGGTGAGGCCTTCACCCAGAACCCCATCGTGCGCAAGCTGTCGTTCACCGGCTCCACCGAGATCGGCAAGCAGCTCATGGCCCAGTGCGCCGGCTCGGTCAAGAAAGTGTCGCTGGAACTGGGCGGCAATGCGCCGTTCATCGTCTTCGACGACGCCGACCTCGATGCCGCCGTCAAAGGCGCCATCGCCAGCAAGTACCGCAACAGCGGCCAGACCTGTGTCTGCGCCAACCGTATCCTGGTGCAGGCGGGTGTCTACGACCGTTTCGCCGAGGCCCTGGCCAAGGCGGTGCAGACCGAATTGAAGGTGGGCAACGGCCTGGAGGCCGGCGTCAACCAGGGACCGTTGATCAACGCCGATGCCGTGGACAAGGTGCAGGAGCATGTCGATGACGCGGTCGGCAAGGGCGCCAAGGTGCTCACCGGCGGCAAAGCCCATGCCCTGGGCGGCTCGTTCTACGAGCCCACCGTGCTGGCCAACGTGACCCCGGCAATGGCCGTGGCGCGCGAGGAGACCTTCGGCCCGGTCGCGCCGCTGTTCAAGTTCGACACGGAAGAGGAGGCCATCCGCATGGCCAACGACACCGAGTTCGGGCTGGCGGCGTACTACTACACCCGCGACATCGGTCGTGCCTGGCGTGTCGGCGAGGCCCTGGAGTACGGCATGGTGGCGCTGAACTCCGGCATCCTGTCCACGGAAGTGGCGCCCTTCGGCGGGGTGAAGGAATCCGGTATCGGCCGCGAGGGCTCGCGCTACGGGATCGATGAGTACGTCGAGATCAAGTACATGCTCATGGGTGGCGTGAGCAGCTGACGGCCGCATGCCCTGGCATCGGGTCGCCGGCAGGGCGTATGACGGCATTCGGCGGGCGGTCTACGCCCGCCGTTTCGATCGGGCCGCGGCGCGGGCGCTTGCCGCGGTCACCGCCCAGGGGCTGCGTGCGGCGATACCGCCGGATATCCAGCGCTCGACACGGCGGTTTCTTGCCGAGTGTTGCGGCGGCTACCGCGACGACACCTGGCACCGGGTGTGCGCAGCCGTCAACGGGCGGCCTTCGCCGTACTATCTGTCCGAAAGCCTGTTCTTCCTCTACGTCGTCCCGGCGTTGTGCCCGCCCGAGCGGGCGGCCGCCTACCTGGACAAGAACCTCTACGATCGCCTGGGGTTTCGCGGGCTGCCTGAGACTTGCGTCCGGGTGATGCGCGGGCGGCTCCTGGACGCCGACTATGCACCCTTGCCTACGGCGGCGCTGCCGGCCGTGTTGGGCGCCGGTGAGGTGTTCATCAAGCCATCGCTGCGCAGCGGTCGCGGTCGCGGAGTCCAACGCCTGGGCGGGCAACACGCCGTAGCGGCCATCGTGCGTCTGGTCGATGCCGGTGACGATGCCATCGTCCAACGCCCTATCGTGCCCTGTGCGGAGCTGGCGCGGCTGCAGCCGCGCTCGTTGACCACCATCCGCGTCATGAGTTGGCGCGACGAGGGCACACTGCGCATCCTGTCCAAGGTGTTGCATATCGGCGCCGGCGGGGAGGTGGCCAGCAACGGCGAGCACATGCTGATGGCCGGCATCGACGGCGACCGCGTGCAAGCCGTCGCCCTGGACCATGATTACCGCCGGCACACTGCTCATCCGGACACCGGGCAGAGGTTGGCGGATTTGACCATACCCGGCATGGCGGCGATCGAGGCCTTGTGCATCGATGCGCACAGCCGCCTGCCGGATATCGACCTGGTGTCCTGGGATGCCAGCATCGACGACCGCTATCGGCCGCGGCTGATCGAGGCCAATATCCGCTGGCAGGGCTGCTGCAACGCGCAGATCGCCCATGGGCCGTTGTTCGGGGACGATACACCACGGCTGCTGAGCGGTATCCGGGTCAGAACGCTGCTGGGCTTGCCGCTGTAGGGGAACGACCATGCCAGACTGGATCAGGCCCGCGCATCGCCTGGCGACGGCGCTGCGGCGGGGTGTCTATGCGCGCAAATTCCGCGCCGCCGTCGCGGCCGATCTGCGCCGCGTGCGCAGCCAGGGGCTCAGCACGGACCAACCGGCCGCCGCCGCCGCGGCCACACGCGACTTTCTGCGGACGTTTTGCGGCGGTTACCGGGACGATCGCTGGCACCGCGTGTGCGCGGCCATCAATGGCCATCGGTCGCCCTATTACCTGCCCGAGGATCTGTATTTCCTGTATGTCGTGCCGACTCTCAGTCCACCGGAGCGGGCGGCGGCCTACCGTGACAAGAATGGCTACGATCGCCATGGCTGGCGCGGGCTGCCGGAAACGCGCGCCCGGGTCATACGCGGCCGTCTGCTCGATGCCGACTATCAGCCCCTGGACGCCGCCGGGCTGGCCGAACGCATCGGTGGCGATGCGGTAATCGTCAAGCCGTCCCTGGGCACGGGACGGGGGCGGGGCGTGACCCGGCTCGAGGGCGCCGCGGCGATCGAACACGTTCGTGGCGCTGCCGCCAAGGGGGCGGATGTAGTCGTCCAGACGCCGATACGGCCGTGCGAGGC
>CBFGWV010000399.1:0-3721 GCA_965652545.1 uncultured Candidatus Competibacteraceae bacterium
TCCGGATCTGTGGGAGCCCTGGGCGAGCAATCGCCCAGGGCCACCCGGCCACTCGACAGCCGAGCACCGCTCGGCCAAGACCGAAGCCATTGCATCCCGATTCGTCGCAACGCATCCGACCCGCGCCGCCCTGGGATTACCGGTTCACAGCCGTCACCCGCCCTGCTGCACCGCCTCCGCAAACCAGTCTGCAAACGCCTTCGCCGCCACCGCAGCAACCCTTTCGACAATCACTACATAACGTTCATCCGCCAGGATCGTCTGGCTCGATACCACCACCAGATCCCCCCGCTCCAACTCCTGCCGCAATACCTCCACCGGACACAACGCCACCCCGTGCCCCGCGATCAACGCCGTGCTCAATAGGTTGAAATCCTGAAATACCGGCCCGTTCTCCACCGCCGCCTCCGGCAATCCGGCGGCCGCGAACCACGTCCGCCATCCCTCGCGCGACTCATCGTGCAGCAAGGGCAGCGTGGTGAACCACGCCGGCGAATCTGCCGGCCCATGCTCGGCCAGGAAATGTCGGCTGCACACCGGCATGTTCACCCGCGAGAACAGCACACGGCTCTCAGTACCCGGGTCCGGATCCGGGCCCAGAGTCACCAGCACGTCATACCCGGCCGTCCTCAATCGGTCCTGCGCCGCCGCATAACGCACCTGCACATCGATTTCCGGATGTGCCTGCATGAACGACGGCAGCAGGGGAATCAGCCAACGGCTGGCGATCGACGGAATGCAGCCCACCGTGATCGCCCGCCGCCGGTCGCGACGAATCGCCTCGCTGGTCTGCGCAATGCGCCCCAGCGCCTCCGACACCGTCTCCTGCAAGCGCTGACCGGCCGCCGACAGCACCAGCCCCCGACCGCGCCGGTGAAACAGCGGCTGACCGAACCACGTCTCCAGATGCTTGATCTGGTGACTCACCGCCGCATGGGTCACGTTCAGCGCCTGCGCCGCACGCGCTACCGACCCGAGGCGAGCAGTCGCTTCGAAGCTGCGCAAGGCATTCAGTGGAGGGAGTTTCATAGGTTAGTTTTACTATCAATTAAGGCAAGAAAGCATCGATTGTTCACAACCCGGTACAGCGGCAATTCTGGTGCATCCCGACCACCGCCCGGTCGGCGAAACCGTTAGGCATCGTAAAGGAAACACCGCATGTACGTACGCAACCTCAACACCCTGCACAGCACCGAGCGCGACGTGGACTGGGGCAACGGCAAGAGCTACCGCCTGCTCGTCGAACGCGATGGCATGGGCTACGGCGTCTGCCACACCATCGTCCGCGCGGGCACCGAATCCCTGCTCGAGTATCGCAACCACCTGGAAGCCTGTTACTGCATCGACGGTGAGGGTGAAGTCGAGGACATGGATGGCAACGTCTACCCCATCCGTCCCGGCGACATGTACGTCCTGGACAAACACGACCGGCACTACCTGCGCGGGGGCAAAGACAAGGACCTGATCCTAGTGAGTGTCTTCAACCCGCCGCTGAAAGGCGATGAGCGGCACAACCTGGGCAGCGGGGACGGGTCGAGCTACTGAATTGGGGGGGTATGGCTGGTCACCAGGCGCGACGGTGATCAAAGCGTGGTACCCGTGCGGTGCTGAGCGCCTGGAACGTTCACCAAGGGGGCGGATCAGAACAGATGTGGTCTGGATGCATAGCCGTATTCGATACGGTACGAGGGAGGCGGAAAAAAATGGAGTTCCTCAAAGCCAGCCCATGGCTGTGCTTTTCAGTTGAACGTTGCACAGGGTACATCGGCATCTGGCGCGCCGGGCCAGGGCCGTGGACATGATCGGTCCTGATTGCAGCGGGCATGTACATCGGCTTACTGGCCCGGGAGTCTGGCGGCGGCTGTTCGTTCTATGTGCATCGCTTGCCGCGGCCGCCGCGCTCGGCGGATGCGACATGCCGAAGGATCCGAATCAAACGCTCGATCGCGTGCGCGGCGGCACCTTGCGTGCGGGTATCAGTGCCAATCCGCCATGGACGGCGATTAACGGTGACGAGTTCTCCGGCATCGAAGTGACGTTGATCCAACGTTTCGCCAACTCGCTCGATGCCCGGGTGGAATGGACTCCGGGGACGGAATCGGCACTTCTCGAAGCACTGAGCCAAGGCACATTGGACATTGTCGTGGCTGGCCTGACTGCCGACACACCCTGGAAGCGCAAGGTGGCGCTGACAAGAGACTATGCGCAGTCCGAAATTATGGTCGCGGTGCTACCCGGGGTTCGTTTCAACGGTGAGATTGACGGGGAACGGATCGGCTATCGGCCCCAGTACCCTGCAATCTCCGGGGCTATTGCCGCCAAGGGCGGTATCCCTGTGCCGATATCCAAGCCGGAATCCGCAGACATCCCGGTGGCCATGTCGAGCGTGGATGCTCCCGAATGGAGCACGGCAAGGCGTCTGGCCACGATGTCGCGGCGTAAGCACGTCGTGGCCGTTTCCCCCGGAGAGAATAGGTTCCTTGTCCGTCTGGAACAGTTTCTGTCATCCCATCGCAAATTGACGGAAGAGCTCACGAGCGACACGACGGAGCGTGGAGAATGAGGCTGGCACCGGCGTGGGAAATGCCCCCGGAGAAGGCAAGGATAAGAAAGCGCGCCGAGCGCCTGGAGTGGTTTACCATCGGTTATTTGATAACCGTAGGTATCGTGCTGTATTTCGCGCTGGGTTCGTCGCAGGCTATGCAGGCCGCGTGGCTTGAGGACCTGTTTAGCATGATTCCTCCCGTGGTCTTTCTTGTTGGAAGTCATTTTTCCACAAAGGCGCCGAATAAGCGCTACCCATATGGATACCATCGCGCCACGACAGTGGCCTTCCTGGCTGCGTCCAGTGCACTGGTGGTGCTTGCGATCTGGTTGATCATCGATGCGGGCACGAAGCTCCTGAGCATGCAGCATCCGACCATTGGCTCCGTGGACGTATTCGGTCAGACGGTCTGGCTGGGTTGGATCATGCTTGCGGCATTGGCGTACAGCGGTATACCCCCACTGGTCATCGGTCGGCTGCAAATGCGCTATGGCCGCTCGATCCATGACAAAGTGCTGTATGCGGATGGGAAAATGCGAAAGGCCGACTGGCTGACATCCGGGTCGGCGTCGCTGGGTGTGATTGGTATCGGATTGGGGTTCTGGTGGGCTGACTCGGTAGCGGCGCTGATCATTGCACTGGATATCCTCCACGATGGTTGGACTGAATTACGCTTGGCGGTGGCCGACATCATGGAGCGTGAACCGACATCGGTCAGCGGTGAACCCCTGGATGTCCCCGGGAAGATCGCTGATCACCTGAAAAGCCGGGATTGGATTGCCGATGCGGAGGTCCGCCTGCGCGAACATGGCCACCTGCTGTTTGGCGAGGCGTTCATTGTACCTGCGGAGGGGGGTGGGCGGCTGGCGGATAAAATGCACGTGGCAGCCGACGAAGTGCGCACTCTCGATTGGCGCATCGGCGAGATCGTCATAAGTCTTTTGCCAGAGCGCGAGAGTGGATCGAGAGCAGGCTAATGCTCTGAGAGAAATTTTATAAGCTTGCGCAATTAAAGAGATTGAACTGCCCATTCCGGAAAACCGTCGATGTGCAATTCGAAAGCGCGTCGCGTTCCGACGCGCTGTAAACACGTCCGTGTGAGCTCGACGGCAGCATCCTAAGCTGCCGACGGTCGGCCCACGACCTACCGGCTCGTCCGCAGGCTCACAGTAGTGG
>CBFGWV010000400.1:0-3716 GCA_965652545.1 uncultured Candidatus Competibacteraceae bacterium
CGTACCAGTGGCTGGTTGAAACACCTGGCGACACTGATCGTGCTCGGCCTTGCAGCGCTGGGCATCGGCTTGGTTCTGGTACCGCAGTGGTTGGAGTACGTGGTGACGGCCAGTTATCCGACGATTCCCGTGG
Organism: uncultured Candidatus Competibacteraceae bacterium; assembly: GCA_965652545.1. Taxonomy (GTDB): domain Bacteria; phylum Pseudomonadota; class Gammaproteobacteria; order Competibacterales; family Competibacteraceae; genus CBFGWV01. The sequence goes on from CBFGWV010000400.1 coordinate 134, forward strand.
CGACGGGACTGACGGCCTTGAAGCGGATTCTGCTGATGGCCCTCATCAGTGTGCCCCTGGGGCTGATGCTGTATACCCTGTGGCAGATCCGCATGTTGTTCGGGGCGTATGAGCAGGGGGCCATCTTCGCCACCGAGGCGGCAGACGATCTGCGTCGCGCCGGCATCGCACTGGTTGCCGCCGCTCCGGTTCAGATCGCCGTGCGTACGCTGAGCGTGCTTGTCCTGACCTACGACAACCCCGCCGGGCAGCGTATGCTCGCCATCGAGCTGTCCAGCGACACCTACCTGTTCGTCCTTTTCGGCAGTCTGTTGATCGTCATCGGCTGGGTGATGCGCGAAGCCGCGGCCTTGTCGGAAGAACACCGTCAATTCGTCTGAGGTGGCTGTGCCGATCATCGTCAACCTTGATGTCATGCTCGCGCGGCGCAAGCTGCGCTCACGCGAGCTCGCCGAGCAGATCGGCATTACCGAGCAGAACGTCTCGTTGCTCAAATCCGGCAAGGTCAAGGGTGTACGGTTCGACACTCTGGAGAAAATCTGCAAGGTCCTGGACTGTCAACCGGGGGATATCCTCGAGTACCGCGACGATCCGGAGCGCACCTGATCCGACGCCGCGCAGGTTTCCTGTGGCTCGACGGTTGGCCTGATACGCTTAAACGCATGGCGTCATATCCGAAGATCAAGGAGGCTCCATGCTCGGCAACCGTCTCGTCAAAGGCCTTATCGCCTGGGCACTCCTGCTCTCTTGTCCCATCGTGATGGCGTTCGAGCCGCTGGATGGCGACCCGCAGGCCATCGGCTTCGGCATCATCTCCACGGAAAGCACCGCCGGGCTCAAGAACCAGTGGGAGCCGCTGATGGCCGATATGCAGGCGGCCATCGGGGTGGAGGTCAAAGCTTTTTTTGCATCCGATTACGCGGGAATCATCGAGGGCATGCGTGCCGGCGAGGTGCATGTCGCCTGGCTGGGCAATAAAGCCGCGGTCGAGGCGGTGGACCGGGCCGGGGCCCAGGTCTTCGTGCAGTTGGCGAAACTGGACGGGTCGGCGGGCTATTACTCCTACTTGATCGCCCATGCGGACGATGAGCGGATCAACACCGTCGAGGATGTGCTCACCTGCGACCGCAGCCTGGATTTCGGCATCGGCGACCCCGACTCCACCTCCGGGTTCCTGGTGCCCAACTATTACGTCTTCACCTTCTATGGCGTCGACCCGAACACCTGCTTCAAGTCGGTGAGCAATGCCAATCATGAAGTCAATCTCATGGCGGTGGCCGGCCAGCAACTACATGTGGCCACCAACAACAGCGAGCAGCTCAACCGCACCCGGATGTCGCATCCGGGTATCGCCAACCGGGTCAAGATCGTGTGGACCTCACCGTTGATTCCCAGTGACCCGATGGTGTATCGCGTCGATTTGTCTGCCGAACTGAAGGCCAGGATCAAGGCCTTTTTCCTCGGTTACGGCCGAGTGGGGGACGATGCCGAGCGTGCCCGGACCGTGCTGGCGCAGATCAACGACGGTCAGGCACCGTTTCTGGACTCCGACAACAGCCAGCTTTACCCCTTCCGTCAGTTGGCCTTGTACGAGCGCAGCCAGCAGGTGCGGGCCGACCAGACGCTCAGTGCCGAAGACAAGGCCAGCCAACTGGCCGAGATCGATGCCGAACTGAAGATGCTCAAGGTGTTGCTGAGCGGGTGGTGATTACACCGCGATCGTGCGCTGCACGCCGACCAGACGTTCCCGCCACAGCAGCGTCGCCCCGATCACCGCCGCCGGCATGGCGACGAAGTTGAGCACCGGGACCAGCGTCAACACCAGCGCGCCGGCGCCGAAGCCCAGGGCCAGCCCGCGGTGGCGGCCGAGCAGTTTGCGCTGGTCGGCCAGCTCGATGCGATGGTTGGACATCGGCACCTCCACGTACTGAAGCGCCAGCATCCAGGCGCTGAAAGCCATCCACAGAAACGGGGCGAGCAGATTGACGCCCGGGATGAGGAACAACACCAGCAGGCCCAACGCGCGGGGGATGAAATACGCCAGCTTGCGCAGCTCGATCATCGGTGCAATCGAGATTTCCTGCCACAGCGGGCGTTGCTCGGGGCGTTCGTAGTCCGGCGCGGTCTGGTCCTCGACCTTCTCCGCCAGCAGGCCGTTGAACGGCGAACCGATGAGGTTGGCCACCAGGGTGAAGCCGAAGAACGCCACCAGGACCACCGCGAGGATGAACAGCGGCCAGAGCAGCCACGAGAGCCATTCCAGCCAGCCCGGCAGCCAGCCTTGGATCATCGCGCTCAGGGCATCGACCTGAAGCGCGCCCCACCAGGTCAGCCCGCCAAAGATCAACACGTTGATCAGCAGCGGGATGGCCACATAGCGGCGCAGGCCGGGCCGCGTCAGCCAGCGCAGGCCGCGTAATGGGTAGGCGAATCCGATGGCGAATCCCTGGATCATGGCATGGGCGTCCGTGGGTCGGTGGTGCGGCCTCAGCCGCGGCTGTCGGCGCGCATCAGGCGATCGAGAGTGTCCTCGGCCTCGCGCAGGTCATCGCGCAGGCGCCGCACGTTGCGGTCCATGTCGCGGATATCCTCGCGCAACCGGCGACGTTGCTTATCGGTGAGATCCTTGTCCTTGATCAGCCGTCGCTCCTCGTAATCGATTTCCGATTCGAGCCGGCGAATGTCCGATTCGATGCTGTACACCGCATAACCGGCGGCATGGTTGCGGCGGAAGCGTGTGTCCAGGCCGGCCGGGCACACGCCTTGATAGCTGCCGCCGGCGCGCCCGACCCGAAAGCCATTGGCCGGGCGGCAATAGCGCGCGTTGCCTGTGGCATAGCCGGCGCGGTAGCGCCCACGGTCGACCGGCAGGCCGTGGAACTCGCAGGCCTCGACATGCTGGCTCAGGCGCGTGAGCGGGTAACCCCGGTCGCCATCGCGGATGCCCAGGGCGCGCCAGTCCACGGTCTTGCACTGCTCGTCACTCAACGTGGCGCAGCCCGAGAGGCCCAGCAGCACGAGCAGCGTCAATCCGCACAGCACCCGCATCGTCGGCGACTCAGTGCGCGGTCAGGGCAAGGTTACCGGCACCGGCGGCGTCCAGCCCGGCTTGCGGTGCTCGGCGACGACGGTGGTGTAGATACCGCCGCGCACGTAGAACTCGGCGGTGATGCGGATGAATCGAGGGTCGATGGCCGCGACCACATCGTCGACCATCTTGTTCGTCACCGCCTCGTGGAAGGCGCCCTCGTCGCGGTATGACCACATGTAGAGCTTGAGCGACTTGAGCTCTACGCAGCGGGCGTCGGGGACGATCTCCAGATGAATGGTGGCGAAGTCCGGCTGCCCGGTGACCGGGCACAGGCAGGTGAACTCCGGCACTTTCATGCGGATGGTGTAATCCCGCTCCCGCGTGGGGTTGGGGAAGGTGTCCAAGTCTTTACTGGGGGCCGAGGGCATGGCGCTTGTCCTGCAAGATACAAAAAAACGAGGCGCAACTTTACACTAGCGCGATGAGCACTCAAGGGACGCTGACGATTATTACCCAAGACCACAGTTTGCGTGGTGTCCCGCGCGTGTCGGC
>CBFGWV010000401.1:0-3678 GCA_965652545.1 uncultured Candidatus Competibacteraceae bacterium
GGTTTTGGGGTAATACTCGCTTTAAACCCGTCCGGGTGCGCTCGCCGGCGGGTGCCCGGCGGCAGCGAGTCTGACCCGAATCCACCCGGCCCGTTGGGCTCACTTCAGAGACCTGCCTGTTACCCGCTTCGCTTGGCCAAGGCCTATGGTGTCTTACAGGTTCTAGCCGATTCGAGACGGTTGCGTATCGTAAAAATCTTTCATCGCCGTATTGGTGTCCTGCGGGCACTCGATCGGTATCCAGTGCCCGCAGCGGCTGAATGTCCGTAGCCGTGCAGCCGGCATGCGCTCGACCATGCCGCGGGCGACTGAGGTCGGTGCGACCGGGTCTTCATCGCCGGTGAGCAGCAGCGTGGGCACCTGGATGCGCTCTACCGCCGCCGCTTCGGCGGCGGCCAGGGCTTCGCAGGTGCGGGCGTAGCCCTCGGCCGGCTGACGCATGAGGCTTTCGCGCACAAAGGCGGCGGCGGCGAGGCGTTCGCGGCGCGTGGTGGCGCTGGTGGAGCCCTGGACGATGGCCTCGGCGATGTCGGCCATGCCTTCGTCGCGGGCCTTGGCGGCGCGGGCTTTGAGGCCGTCGCGGGCGGTGTCGGGCGGGGCGAGCAGGGGGCCGGCGAGGGCTAGGCTGAGGATGCGGTCGGGGTGGTCAACGGCCAGGTGCTGGCAGACGATGGTGCCGAGCGAGTGCCCGGCGAAGTGGGCTTTTTCGGTGTCCAGCGCATCGAGCAGGCCGATCAGGGCGTCGACGAAGCCGGCGATGCTGATGCGTTCACCGGCGGCGGAGCGCCCGGAGCCGGGCAGGTCGGGGCGAACGATACGAAAGCGGCCGCTGAGCGCGCCGACCTGGGGGGTCCATGTGTTGGAGGTGCCGCCGAGGCCGTGGACCATGATCAGTGCCGGGCCGTCACCGTCGATTTCCACGGCCAGGCGGCCGATGTGTCGTGTGCTCATGCGCGGTGCTCTGTTCTGTTCATTGCACGGGGTTGTCGAGGCTGCCGAGGCCGGTGATCTCGACGCGTACGCGGTCGCCGGCAGCGAGGTAACGCGGCGGGTTAAAGCCGATGCCGACACCGGCCGGTGTGCCGGTGGCGATGATGTCGCCAGGTTTGAGGGTGATACCGGCGGAGATCGTGGCGATCAGGGTCGGTATGTCGAAGATCAGCTCGGCGGTGTTGGCGTCCTGGCGCAGCTCGTCGTTGACCCAGCAGCGCACTTGCAGGTGCGCGATGTCGACCTCGTCGGCGGTGACGGCGACCGGCCCCATAGGGCAGAAGGTGTCGCAGGACTTGGCCAGCAGCCATTGTTTGTGGCGGCCCTGCAGGTCGCGGGCGGTGACGTCGTTAATGATGGTGTAACCCCACACGTGGTCCATGGCGCGTGCGGTACTGATGCCGCGCCCGCCGCGGCCAATGATCACGGCCAGTTCCGCCTCGTAGTCGACCGCCTCGGACACCCCTCGCGGCAGGACGATCGGTGCGCCGGGTGCGATCACCGATTCGGGGACCTTGGAGAAGACGATGGGCGCCTCGGGAATCGCCTCGGCCGCATTGGCGGCACTGGAGTCGAAGCCACTGCGGGTGAATTCGTGGGCGTGGGCGTGGTAGTTCTTGCCCACGCAGAACAGATTGCGACGGGGACGGGGGATGGGGGCTTCGAGCTCGACGCCAGCGAAGGTCATCGCCGCGCCCAGCGGCGCCGGTAGCGGCTGGCCGGCCACCTGACGGTCGAGGATGGCCAGGACGCCCTCGGCAGCCGCCTCGCCCTGGAGCAGAGGTGTGAGGCTGCTGCCGTCGACCCGGCCCACGCAGCGTTGCCCTCCCCAACGGTATGTCGCCAGTTTCATGTCGCCACTCCGGGCCGGATATACCAATAGTTTATTTTGGTTCAACCAATGATCATGAAAGCTAGACCGGCGATGCGCAGGTGTCAAGAATGGATTTCATACACTACATTGTTATTACAACTAATTTTTCGCAATGCAGCATTAAGCTCGGTAATAGGTGAGCGATGGATGTCGAACCAATTAAAACCAATGAAGCCAGGTGGTAGCATCCGCGCAACCAGGGGAGGCCGGGTATGACCAGGGCAGACGGTGCCGCCGATATCGCCGCGCGCGTGCAAGAGATGTTGATCCGGCAGATCCAGCGCGGTGAACTACCGGCCGGGGCCAAGCTGCCTACCGAACGTGAGCTCAGCGAGCGCTTCACCACCTCGCGCAGCACCATCCGCCGTGCGCTGTCGGCACTACGCGATCAGGGGCTGATCGAGCAGCGGGTCGGTGCGGGGACTTTCGTCAGCGGGGGCGACAACGGACTGCCGGTAACGGAGGTCAGCCCCGCCGAACTGATGGAAGCGCGCCTGATCCTGGAGCCGCCCATCGCCAACCTGGTGGTTCACAACGCCACCGAGGCAGACTTCCAGCGCATGCTGCATTGCCTGGACCAGGGCGAGCGCGCCGAAACCCTGGAGGAGTTCGAGTATTGGGACGGCGCCCTGCACCTGGCCATCGCCGAGGCCACCCACAACAACTTCATCCTCAACATGTTCCGCCTCATCAACCGCGTGCGCGACCAGGGCGAGTGGGGCAAGCTCAAAAAACGCAGCGTCACTCCCGAACGCCGTGCCGCTTATCAACAGCAGCACGCCGCGCTCGTCGCCGCCCTGCGCGAGCGCGATGCCGACAGCGCCCGCGAGCAGTTGCTGGCGCACTTGCGCAACGTGCGCCAGAACCTGTTGGGCTATTGAAGGGCGCTCACGCACGGGTGCTGAAGAGCGGGCATCACATTACGCGTGTTCCCGTTCGGCTACCGTGCTTCGGGCATTGCGCAACACTTTGACCATGGCCGCGAGTTCCTCATTAGCAAGTCCGGCCGCTTCCGCCCGCCGCAGCCAGCCGTCTACCAATGTCGGCAGCTCCGTGTTGAGGCCGAGCCGTTCCGAGGTCAGCAGAATTCGCCGCACGGCCGGAATCGAAATACGCAACGGGCTTTCCGTAATGCGGAAATCGCCCGAGGCGATCACGCTGCCCTCGTGCTGAAAGAAAGCACCAAAGCTTGGCGAGATGGCATTGACGAGACTGCCATAGGTAGCGACATCGATACCGGTCGCCTCAGCGATTCTGGCGCCGTGCAGGAATCCGGCATACGCACCATAGACGTACGAGAGGGAAGCCAGATCCATGAAGGCGGCAGCGTCGATCTTGTCGCCGAGATAGGCGAGATTGCCGGCAACGATCCGCAGCAGCGCCTCCGCCTCAGCGAAGACGTCCTGCTGACCGGCAATGAAGACGGGAGTGTCCTCCTGGCCCATCTGGCTGGGTGCTGCCTGAATGGCGCCGTCGAGATACCGCCCGCCATGCCGGTGAACATGAGCCTCGATGCGCTTTGCATCGTCCGGGCTGCCGGTACCGAGGTTGATCAGGAGCCGGTCCTGTAATGCGCTCGGAACACCCTCGGCCGCCAAGACGGCGTCTACGGCATCGTAGTCATAGACGCAGATGAGCGTTACCGAACTGGCGGCAATGGCCGCCGCGGGATTGGGTGCGAGCATCGCCCCGCGCGCCACAAGCGAAGCCGCTTTCTCAGGGCTGCGATTCCATAGGCTCACGGACTTCCCGGCTTTGAGCATCAGCTCCGCCAATGCGGTACCCATTGGGCCAAGGCCAATCACGGTCACGTC
>CBFGWV010000402.1:0-3635 GCA_965652545.1 uncultured Candidatus Competibacteraceae bacterium
ATGTTTGGCTCCCCGAGACGGACTCGAACCGCCGACCCAGTGATTAACAGTCACTTGCTCTACCGACTGAGCTATCGGGGAATAGTGAGGCGCGAAGTTTATTGAGGCCGGGGGGTCGCGTCAACCCTGATCTGACGCGGCCCGAACCCGGCGGGGTTACATCACCCCAGCGATCGCCTTGGCCACCGCATCGATGTTGTTCTTGTTGATCGCCGCAACGCAGATACGGCCGGAGCTCACGGCATACACCGCATGCTCGCTACGCATCCGCTCCACCTGCTGCGCCGACAAACCCGTGTACGAAAACATGCCGCGCTGGTCGGTGATGAACGACAGATCGCGTGTCACACCCAGTGCCTGCAGCTTCGCCACCAGCAACTGACGCATCTCGCGGATACGGTCGCGCATGCCGGCGAGTTCCGTCTCCCACAGCGTGCGCAGCTCCGGCGTGTTCAGCACATTCGCCACCACCGTCGCCCCGTGCGTCGGCGGGTTGGAGTAGTTGGTGCGGATCACGCGCTTGATCTGCGACATCAGGCGGGCGGACTCCTCACGGCTCTCGGTGATCACCGTCAGCGCACCCACGCGCTCGCCGTACAGCGAGAACGACTTGGAGAACGAGCTGGAAATGAACACCGGCAGGCCGGAGTTGGCAAACAGACGCACCGCCGCCGCATCGGGCTCGATACCGTCGCCGAAGCCCTGGTAGGCGATATCCAGGAACGGGATCAACTGGTTGGCCTTGACCGCCTCGACCACCTGCGCCCACTGCGTGTCGTCCAGGTCCACACCCGTGGGGTTGTGGCAGCAGGCATGCAGCACGACGACGGTGCCCGCGGGCATCTGCGACAACGCGGTCAACATACCGTCGAAGTTGCAGCCCTGGGTGGCCGCGTCGTAGTAGGGGTAGTTCTCGACCACGAAGCCGGCGGACTCGAACAGCGCGCGGTGGTTCTCCCAGCTCGGGTCGCTGATGGCCACCTTGGCATTGGGCACCAGGCGGCGGAGGAAGTCCGCGCCGATCTTCAGCGCACCGGTGCCGCCCAGGGCCTGGGCGGTGACCAGGCGGCCCTGCTCGATCAGCACCGAGTCGGGCCCGAACAGCAGCGCCTGCACCGCCTTGTCATACGCGGCGATACCCTCGATGGGCAGGTAGCCGCGCGGCGCATCGGCTTCGAGGCGGGCGTGCTCGGCCTGGCGCACGGCCTCCAGCAGGGGAATCCGGCCCTGCTCGTTGTAGTACACACCCACACCCAGGTTGACTTTGGTGTCACGGGTTTCGGCGGCAAACGCTTCGTTCAGCCCGAGGATGGGGTCGCGGGGGGCCATTTCGACGGCGGCGAACAGACTCATGATAGGTGTCTCGATTCCTGGCGTGGCGGCGGTATCCGGTAGTGGGCCAATCGATACAGTTTTGTGCCGATTGACACGATTCGATTGTACAGAGCGGGCCGGCAAACTGAACCCCCAATGTCAACATTGGCACGGGCCATGTTCAACCCGTCTGCCGCGCCCGCGGCATGTCAGTCTTTTGTCAGGAGCGACGCTGTGGGCAAAGGCGTATCCTAACGGGCTGTCTACGCAGCACAGGGTCTGCCGATGAGCGGTGCATTCAACCTGGCCACCGGCTACGCGCCGGCCGGCGATCAGCCCGAGGCCATCCGCAAGCTCGTTCAGGGCATAAACGACGGTCTGGCCGGGCAGACCCTGCTGGGGGTCACCGGCAGCGGCAAGACCTTCACCATGGCCAACATCATCCAGGCCACGCAGCGTCCGGCGATGATCCTGGCCCACAACAAGACCCTCGCGGCCCAGCTCTACGGCGAGATGAAGACGTTCTTCCCGGACAATGCGGTGGAGTACTTCGTCTCCTACTACGACTATTACCAGCCCGAGGCCTACGTGCCCTCGTCGGACACCTTCATCGAGAAGGACTCGTCCATCAATGAGCACGTGGAGCAGATGCGCTTGTCGGCCACCAAGGCCATCCTGGAGCGGCCGGACACCATCATCGTCGCCACCGTCTCGGCCATTTACGGCCTGGGCGACCCCAACGCCTACATGAAGATGATCCTGCACCTGCGCCGGGGCGATCGCGTCGACCAGCGCAGCATCCTGCGCCGTTTGGCGGAGATGCAGTACAAACGCAACGACGGCGCCTTGGAGCGCGGCACCTTCCGTGTACGTGGCGAGGTCATCGACGTGCACCCGGCCGATGCCGAAAAAGAAGCCGTGCGTATCGAGCTGTTCGATGACGAGATCGAAGGCCTGTCGTTCTTCGACCCGCTCACCGGCGAGGTCTTCAGCCGCGTGCCGCGGTTGACCATCTACCCCAAAACCCACTATGTGACCCCGCGCGAGCGTCTGGTGGCGGCCATGGACACCATCCGCGACGAGCTGCGCGAGCGCCTGGAGGGGCTGAAGACGGCCGGTCGCCTGCTGGAGGCCCAGCGGCTGGAACAGCGCACCATGTTCGACCTGGAGATGATCCAGGAGCTGGGCTTCTGCTCGGGTATCGAGAACTACTCGCGCCATTTATCCGGCCGCGAAGTGGGCGAGCCGCCGCCGTGCCTGTTCGACTACCTGCCGCACAACGCCTTGCTGTTCATCGACGAGTCGCATGTCACCGTGCCGCAGATCGGCGCCATGTACAAAGGTGATCGCTCGCGCAAGGAGACGCTGGTCGAGTATGGCTTCCGCCTGCCCTCGGCATTGGACAACCGGCCGTTGAAGTTCGAGGAGTTCGAGCGCCTGATGCCGCAGACGGTCTATGTCTCGGCCACGCCCAGTAAGTACGAGGCCGCGCACGCGGACCAAATCGTCGAGCAACTCGTCCGACCCACCGGGCTGGTCGACCCGCAGGTGGAGATACGCCCGGCGCGCACGCAGGTGGACGACCTGCTCGGCGAGATCCGCGAGCGCGTCGCCGTGGACGAGCGTGTGCTGGTGACCACGCTGACCAAGCGCATGGCCGAGGACTTGTCCGAGTACCTGGCCGAGCACGGCATCAAGGTGCGCTACCTGCACGCCGATGTGGACACCGTCGAGCGCATGGAGATCATCCGCGACCTGCGCCTGGGCACCTTCGACGTGCTGGTGGGCATCAACCTGCTGCGCGAGGGCCTGGACATGCCCGAGGTGTCGCTGGTGGCGATTCTCGATGCGGACAAAGAGGGCTTCCTGCGCTCGGAAACCTCGCTGATCCAGACCATCGGCCGCGCCGCACGTCACATCAACGGCCGCGCCATTCTCTACGCAGAGAACATTACCCGCTCCATGCAACGGGCCATCGAGGAAACCGAGCGCCGACGCAACACGCAGATCGCCTTCAACCTCGAACACGGCATCACCCCGCAGAGCATCCGCAAGGCGGTGGCCGATGTCATGGAAGGCGCGCGAGTCGAGGCGGGCGCGGGGCGGGCAGGCAAGGCTGCGGAGCGGCGGCGCAAGCGCGGCGAGGGCGAGGTGGACTATGCCGCCATGTCACCGGCCAAATTGGCGCAAGCCATCAAGCAGATGGAACAAACCATGTACCAGCACGCCCGCGATCTGGAGTTCGAGCAAGCCGCCCGCGTGCGTGACGAGGTGCAGCGCTTGAAAGGCTTGCTCAACGAAACGACGCCGGTGTAGAGGGC
>CBFGWV010000403.1:0-3634 GCA_965652545.1 uncultured Candidatus Competibacteraceae bacterium
AACCCCGCCGCCGCATCCCGCCCGTACGCCGCCAGCAGCGCTTCAAACGCCTCCAGCCCCGGCGCGATGAACCGCTGCATCCACGCCACACGAGCCGCCTCCTTGTCCTCGCTGCCGGCGATAGCGGCGGACACGACACGCGGGTTGCAAACGGGGTGGATGTCCATCGCGACGAGGTGCGCCAACGCCAGCACATGGTGGCGCTCGACTGGGTCTTCGGGCACCAGCCGCGGCGCAGCGCGGGTGGCGTCGAGATAGTCAATGATGGCCAGGGACTGCGTCAGCCGCAGCCCGTCGATCTCCAGGGTGGGCACGAGCCCTTGCGGGTTGATGGCGCGGTAGGCCTCGCCGCCCTCCTCCCCGGCCAGCAGATCAATGGGGCGGGTTTCGAAGGGTATGCCCTTCAAATGCAGCGCGATGCGCACCCGGTAGCTGGCCGAGGAGCGCCAGTAGTCGTACAGCACGGCGGTTGTGCTCATCCCATTGCCCTCACCAGCCACAACGACACGGCCGGGAACGCCAGCAGTATCGCCAGTCGCACCAGGTCGGCCATCCAGAACGGTATGACACCGCGAAACAGGGTACCCAGGGAGACGTCCTTGAGCACACTGCGCAGCACGAAGACGTTCAGCCCCACCGGCGGGGTGATGAGGCTGATTTCGGTGACCACGACGACGAGGATGCCGAACCAGATCACGGCCATCTCGGGGTCGGCCAGCCAGCTGTTGCCGAAGTCCAACTGGTACAGGATGGGGAAGAAGATCGGCACGGTCAGCAGCACCATGGACAGGCTTTCGAGGATGCAGCCCAGGGCGATGTAGATGAGCATGATCGCGCCGATCACCCAGAACGGGTGAACCTGCAGATCGCCCACCCACCAGGCCAACTCGTCGGGCAACCCGGCGAAGTTGACGAAGTTGGAGAAGATCTCCGCCCCGATGATGATGGCGAAGATCATCGCGGTGGTGCGCACACTCTCCAACACCGCCTGGTACAGCCCGCGGGCGCTGAGCTGGCGGCGGACCAGGGCGAGCAGCACCGACAGCCCGGCGCCCACGCCGGCCGCCTCGGTCGGGGTGAAGAATCCGCCGTAGATACCGCCCATGATCGCCGCGAACAGCACGACCATGCCCCACACGCCCGAGAGCGCGCGCAGTGTCTCGGCAAAGCCGAAGCGCTCGCCACGCGGGCCGAGGCCGGGGCGGAACCAGGTCACCACCGTGACCGCAAGGCAGTACAGCAACACGCCGAGCAACCCGGGCAGCACGCCGGCGATGAACAGCTGGGCGATGTCGGACTCGGTGGTGATGCCGTAGATGATGAGGATGACGCTCGGCGGAATGAGAATCCCCAGCGTCCCGCCGGCGGCGATGGACCCGGCGGCCAGGCTGTCGGCATAGCCGTAGCGGCGCATCGAGGGCATGGCGACTTTGGACATGGTCGCCGCCGTGGCCAGGGACGAGCCGCACACGGCGCTGAAGCCCCCGCAGGCGACCACCGAGGCCACCGCCAGCCCACCGCGAAAGCGACCGAACACCGCATTGGTCGCACGGAACAGGTCGGCGGAAATGCCCGAGAGGGTGATCACGTTGCCCATGAAGATGAACAACGGGATCACCGACAAGGTGTAGGAGCGCCCCTGGTCGAAGGCGATCTGCCCGACCATGGACCAGGTCGCGTCCCAGCTGCGGATGGCGGCAAAGCCCACCAGTCCGACCGCCGCCATGGCGAAGGCTACCGGCACGCGCAGGAAGATCAGCGCCAGGAGGGCACCGAAACCAATCAGGGAAACCAGCATGTCAGTCCGTCAGCGGTTCAGTGGCGGGAAACACGATTTGCAGCGCGGCAATGACGGCGCTGGCTGCACAGGATAATGCGCCGATCACCCCCAGCCAGCCCAGTGGCACACCGAGGGAGTTCGTCACCGCCCCGGTGTCGAACTTGGCACCGGCCTCGCGCGCCAGCAACACCGCGAGCACCGCCAGCATGAGGGCCGATATCACGGCACCCAGACGACGCAGAAACCTCTGCCCGCGCTCGCCGAACTGGTCGGAGAGCAGCTCGACCTCCACGTGCTCGCGACGCTCGGTGGTCATGGGCAGGCCGATGAACACCAGCGCCGCCACCATCAATTCGGTGAGCTCGAAGCCACCGCTCACCGGTGTATTGAACGCGTAACGACCGATGACGTCGACCAGCGTCAGCAGCACCAGCGCGCCCAGGACCACACAGGCGAGCGTGCCGAGCGCCGGCTCGATGAGTCGGCGCAGGGCTGGCAGGCTCAATACGTCACTCCGGTCAGCTCGCGGAACTCGGCCAGGGCCGCCTTGCCGTCGTAGCCGTCACCGGCGATGGCCTCGCTCCACTGGGCTTCCAGGTCGGCGGCCAGCGTCTTGACCTGCTCGACGACCGCCGACGGGGCCGGGGCGATCTGGATGCCGGCGTCGTTCATGACCTCCAGCGCGGCCACGTCGGCGTCGTTCCACGCCTTGCCGACCATCTCCGCGAAGGCCTCGCCCGAGAGCGCCTCGATAGCCGCCTTGTCGGCGTCGGAGAGCGCGTCCCATTTGGCCTGGTTCATGACCACGAACCAGGTGGTGTTGTACATGCCGCCGGGGACGGACATCGTGTGCTTGACGTAATCGGTGAGCTTGAACGCGGTGACCGCCTCGTAAGTGAAGGTCACCCCGTCGATCACCCCACGGGAGAGTTTTTCGTACACCTCCGGCGAGGACATGAACTGGGTCGTCGCGCCCAGGCCGGTCATCAGGTCGCTGATATAGCCGCCGGGGGTGCGGATCTTCAAGCCGGCGAAGTCATCCGGGCTTTGGATCTGCCGCTCGGCGGTGTGCAGCACGCCCGGGCCGTGCATGAACAAGGCCAGCAGCTTGACGCCCTCATGCTCCTTCTGCGCCTCCAGCGTACTGCCGTAGACCTGCCAGAACGCCTTGGAGGCGGCCACCGCGTCGTCGCCCAGGAAGGAGAACTGGCCGATGCGCGAGCGCACGAAGCGGTCGTCGGTGGTGAAGGAATGCAGGCCGTAGGTGATGTCGGCGACGCCATCGCGTGCCATGTCGTAGTGGGCCGGCGGCGGCCCCAGTGGCTTGGCCAACAGGCGGATGGTCACCCGCCCTTCAGTGGCCTCTTCGACTTGATCCGCCCAGGGTTTGATGGCGTTGACGACGATCGGGTGACGCGGCGGCAGCCACGAGGACAGCACCAGCGTTTCGGCCGCGGCCGGTTGGGCAATCAGTGACAGGGCGCAGGCACAGGCGCCGGTGAGGGCAGCCAGAAAACGGGAGTGAGCAGAACCGGGCATGGCAGAGCTCCTTGGATGGTCGGTGGGGATGGGTCGCATTGCGTGATGCGGCCGCTGTTATGGATAGCCCGGCCAACTATCCGTCAATGTCGTTTTACGTGCAACCAGTTGGGTGGGGTTCTAAGTCTCAAGTTTTATGTTTGGGCCTTTATGGAGTCCGGTCACATCACGACGCGTTGCTCCCCTCCCCCCTCGCGGGGGAGGGGCCGGGGGAGAGGGGGCCGGCTTGAGTTGGCGAAGATCCCACGTCGGTGGCCATACCGGCATCCCCCTCTCCCCAACCCCTCTCCCGCAAGGGGAGAGGGGCTTTGTGGC
>CBFGWV010000404.1:0-3618 GCA_965652545.1 uncultured Candidatus Competibacteraceae bacterium
ACGGGTCTTGTTCAGGCCGTCGGCCGCAGGGAAGCGGCCGTCGAGCGTACAGGGAGGTATTCACAGCGCGCCTGAACAAGACCCGTCCAACGCTCCCGACTACCCGCGACGGCCCGTCGACATGGGGCCATTCTCCGCGAAGCCGTCGATAGAGGGGCAATTACTCGGATTGCTTGCATTGTCCGCTTGATCGCCGCGGGCCTAGCCTACGTAAACCCGCTCAGAACCTTTATGCAGGGCACCCAGCCATGAGCACGACCAACCCGCTTCGAATCGGCTTCATCGGGCTCGGCAGCCTGGGCGAGCCGCTGTGCAACAACTTGGTCAAGGCCGGTTTTCCGGTGACGGCAACCGATTTAAGCAAGCAGCGCGCGTCCCGTGTCCTGGCTAACGGAGCCTGTTGGTCGGACGCTGTTGCCGGTGTGTGCTGCGAGGCCGATGTGGTGATTACCGTGTTGCCGTCGCCGGCAATCTCACGCGAGGTGGTGGAAGGCCCCGATGGTGTGTTTCAGAATCTGGCTCCCGGTGGGGTGTGGATCGAGATGAGCACCACGGATGCGGAGGACCTCAAACGGCTGGCGCAGTTGGCGGCGCGGCACGGGATCGAGGTTCTGGAGTGCCCGGTGACCGGGGGTGTGCATTTGGCGGAGTCGGGCCGGATCACGGTATTGGTGGGTGGCGATGAGGCCGTTTACCGGCGGGTGGAGGGGGTGTTGCAGGTCTTGGGTGGGGAGATCGTCCACCTGGGCGGCGTGGGCAATGCCTCGGTCGTCAAAGTGGTGACGAACCTATTGGCCTTTGTTCATTTGGTGGCCGTGGGTGAGGCGATGATGATCGCCGCCAAGCAGGGAGTGGATCTGGACGCCACCTACCGTGCCATCCGCGCCAGTTCCGGGAACAGTTTTGTCCATGAGACGGAGTCCAAGCTCATCCTCAGCGGCAGCTTCGATGTGAAGTTCGATCTGGACCTGGCCTGTAAGGATCTGGAACTGGCCAGTGGTCTTGCCGAACGCCTGGGTGTGCCCTTGGCGGTGGGGGCGGTGACGGAGGAGATTTTTCATCGCGCCCGCTGGCAGTTCGGTGGCGATGCCCAGTCGCCGGAAGTCGTACGCCTGCTCGAGGCGGCCTGTGGCATGACCTTGCGTGCGGAGGGTTATCCCACTGAACTGGTCGCCGATTGAGCGTAAGCGTTCGTGTCGCAAGAGGTAGGCATGAGAATCACCGGCGTCAAAACGTTCGTCGTGGGCAACCCGCCGCCGGGCTTCGGCGGCCGCTATTTCGTATTCCTGAAGCTGCTCACAGACACCGGCCTCGAAGGCCTGGGCGAGGTGTACAGCGTACCGTTCCACCCTCGGGTGGTGGAGCACATGATCGTCGATTTGGTCGAACGCTGCGTGATCGGCAAGGCGGCCTGCGACATCGAGCGCATCTGGCGTAGCGCCTACACCAGCGGCTACACCCAGCACCCGGATCTGACGGTCATGGGCATTCTCAGCGGCATCGAAATGGCTTGCTGGGACCTGCTCGGCAAAGAGGTCGGCAAGCCGGTGTACCAACTCCTCGGTGGGCAGGTTCACGAGCGGTTGCGCACCTACACCTACCTGTATCCCGGCCCGGAGGACGCGGGCGATGTCTACAGCGACCCCGTGCTCGCCGCCGAGCGCGCCGCCGACTACCTCGCCCGCGGCTTTACCGCGGTGAAGTTCGACCCCCTGGGCCCGTACTCAGCCTATGACGGGCGCCAGCCGTCGCTGCCGGCGCTCGAGCGCTGCGAGCGATACCTCAAACTGCTGCGCGAAGCGGTCGGCTCGCAAGCCGATTTGCTCGTGGGTACTCATGGGCAGATGACCGCCGCCGGCGCCATCCGTCTCGCCCGCCGTATCGAAGCCTACGACCCGTTGTGGCTGGAAGAGCCCACCCCGCCGGACAACGCCAGGGAAATGGCCAAAGTGGCCCGCGCCACCAGCATCCCTATCGCCACCGGCGAGCGCCTGGCCACCAAGTACGACTTTGTCCGCCTGCTCGAGGAAGGCTCGGCTGCCATCCTGCAAATGAACCTCGGGCGGGTCGGCGGCATCCTCGAGGCCAAGAAGATCGCCGCCATGGCCGAGGCCCACCATGTACAGATCGCGCCGCACCTGTATTGCGGTCCGGTGGTCGGTGCGGCCAACATCCAGTTGGCCACATGCAGCCCCAACTTCCTGATTCTCGAAAGCATTCTGGACTGGGGCGGCTTTCACGCCGCCATCCTCAAGCAGCCGATCCTCTGGGAGGACGGTTATGTCATCCCACCGACGGCGCCAGGGCTGGGCGTGGAACTGGACGAGGACGTGGCGCGGGCACACCCGTACACCGGTACGTCGTTGCATCTGGATGTGACTCACTACCCGATAACGGCTTGACGATATTGAGGCGGGCGCCTCAACGCAGACGCTGCTTCACCAGTTCGCCCGCCTGCCGACCCACCCGCCGCCAGCTGCGGCGTTCCTTGGCTGCGTCGCGCATACGATGGGCGGCCGCCTCGGTGCGCAGCAACTCTTCCAGGGCCTCCAGCAAGCCGGTGTCCACATTGAACGCCGGCTCGGCGTTGACCGCGACCGGAATGACCCGCTCCAGGGCCAAACCCAACTCGCCGGCGACGTGGGCGCGCGCCTCGGCGATGGCACGCCCCTTGGCATCGCCCGGCGCCTCCAGATCGTACGGCGGCGACCACTGACGCGCCGGTGGCAGCAGGTCGACCTGCGTCATCACCACCAGGCACGGCCGACCGCCGGCCACGCAACGGGTGACTAATTCGTGTTCCGCCGTGCGCGCCGCCCGCACCGCCGGCGTGACGACAAGCACCAGATCCGCATCGTCCACCAGCACCGACTCCGGCGGTGCCAGCGTAAACACCGCATCGGGCAGCAAGGCATCGCCCTGGCGCGCCCGGCTATCGCCACTGCCCGTGCCGCCCAAGGCCTCCAGCAGCGCATGCCGGCCGCTGCCCCCGGTTCCCGTAATGCACACCCTGGCCGGTGCGCCGTGGGCGTCCATGGCGAACCCGGCGAACAGGTCGATCGCATACCGCCCGGTTGCGCGGACATAGGACTGAAGCAACCAGCGCAAGACCTCACCGCGGGTGGCCGTGTACAACTGCCCCTGCACCTGGTCGCGCAGCTCCGCGGCCAGGGCGCCGACCGGGTTGAACACCATGCGGCCGATGCGGTAGAGATCATGTGCCGAGGATAAATGCCGCAAATGCCGCAGCCGATACCACTGGCGCAGCGTCAGCCGCTCGCTCATGGGCACCTGGGCGCACAGCGTGCGCAGATCGCGCGCCACACGCTCCCCCATCGCCAGCAACTGCGGAATCGTCGCCTCCATCAGCGGCTCGTCCGACTCCGGATGCTGGGCGCGCCCGACCGCCCGAGTGACATCCAGGCCCAGCTCCAGCAAGCGGTGATGCAAACGCTCGTCGATCGGGAAGTCCGCAGGGTCCACCGCCTCGGCGTGGGCCTCCACGACATGCCAGGCCGCGTGTTCGTCGTTGCTCCAGTGATCGGCGGCGGCCACGGTCGTGGGCAGCGGACGGCGGCGCAACCAGTGACCGATGCCGACACTGACCGAGGTGATCAG
>CBFGWV010000405.1:0-3613 GCA_965652545.1 uncultured Candidatus Competibacteraceae bacterium
GCAGGCGGATATTCGGGGCGCTCGGCTAGCCCGTCTATACTTCGGGGGACGACGTACGCTCAGCGAAGGGCCCCCGCATTTTGCCTACGCACACGATAGCGGACACGATCTCCAGAAATATCCTTGCAAACGTAGTCGGGCGCGACGAGGAGTTGGCGGCCCTTGCGGCGGCGGCTCAGGACGAGGTCCCGCTGGTGAGCTTTGTTTGCGGTGTCTCGGGTATCGGCAAGACCACGCTGCTTCGGGCGCTCGGCGCGAGGTTTGCCATGCAGGGTATACGCGTGGTGACCTTGGATGGGTCCGATGTGGAGCCGACGGCGCACGGCATTCTGGCGGCGCTCGCGCAATGCCTCGCCGCCCCCCAGGCCACCCTCGACAGTGTCGGCACGGCGCTGGAAGCGGTCGGACGACGGGTCGTTTTGATCATCGATGCCTACGACGCCCTCGGCCTGGTCGATACATGGCTGCGCCAGACGCTCATTCCCGCCTTGCCCGACAATGTTCGCCTCGTGATAGGAACCAAGTTGCCGCCCGGCCCGCAATGGACCGGGGCCGTCGAGTGGCGCGGGTTGGTCGGGGTGCTGCATCTGCATCCGCTGGATGAGGTGTCTGCGCACCACTTGCTGGCACGGTTGAACGTGCCGCGAGCGGATGCCGAGCGCATCGTGGCCATGGCCGGGGGGCTGCCCGTGGCACTGACCCTGGCGGGCGATGCATCCAATGCGGTCAACCCCCTGCCCAATGCCCGTGCCACGCCGGAGCAGGTGTTGGCAGAGTTGGCGCGCCGGTTTCTCGATGGCATCGACGACCCCGCGGTGTGCCAGGCGGTGCAGGCGGCCAGCGTGGTCAGACGGCTGACCGAAACGCTGCTCAAAGCTCTAGTACCGGATGGCGCCCCGGACCTGCTGTTCAGCCGGCTTCGCTCGCTTGCCTTTTGCAGCATGGAGAACGACGGGCTGCGACTGCACGATGCGGTGCGCGATGCCATCGCGACGGACCTGCACGCGGCCGATCCAGAGCGCTACCGCCATTACCGGCAGGTGGCCTGGCGGCTGTTGGACAATGCCATGCGCGACGCCGGCCGCGGTGATCTGTGGCGTTACATGGCCGACCTCATCTATCTGATCAGCAACCCCATCTGGCGCGATGCCTTCTTTCCGCCCGGCGCGCCGACCCTGTTCGTGGAACCGGCGCGACCGGACCACGCAAGCGCGATTCGCGCCCTGGCACGCGAGCATGAACCTGTGGCCGCGGCGGCGCTCGTCGACCTGTGGCTGGCGCAGGTGTTTCATGCGTTTCACGTTGTGGTGGATTTGGCCGGCGACGTCGTCGGTTTCTACTGCCTGTGCGATGCGGCACGCGTGCCCGTACCCGTGGCCAGCGAGGACCCGGTCACGGCGAGCTGGCTGGCGCATTTGGCGGCGCAGCCGATGGCAGCGCACGAGTCGGCGCTGTTCTTGCGACGGTGGCTCAGTGCGGGCGCGGGTGAGGCGCCGTCGCCACCCCAGGCGGCCAGTTGGCTGGACATCAAGCGGGCTTATCTGGAGCGGCGCCCCTCGCTGCGGCGAGTCTATCTCGCGCTGGAAGACCTCAGCCCCTACGGCGAGGTGGCCGCGACGCTGGGGTTCGAGCCACTTGGCGCTCAGCCCGTGACGGTTGGCGAGGCCAGGTTCCAGAGCGCGTTGCTCGATATGGGGCCGAAGTTCGTCAGCGGTTGGCTGTCGCGTCTGGTCGCGGCGGAACTGGGCGTGACGGCCGATGGGGTACTGGACCATTCCCGCCGGGGGCTGTGTCTGGGCGAGCGGTTCGTGCCGCTGACGCCGCGCGAATTCGACGTGATGGCTTACCTCGATGCGCGTGAGGGGACAGTCGTCGCGCGTGAGAACCTGCTCAACGATGTCTGGGGGTGGCATTTCGACGGCGGCAGCAATGTCGTCGATGCGGTCGTGCTGTCGGTGCGGCGCAAACTTGGCACCCATGCCGGGATGATCGAAACGGTGCGCGGTCACGGCTACCTGTGGCGGGGCTCGTCCGGCCAGGCCTGAGCGGGCGTGGCGTTTCTCATCGAATGCTCATGTATCGCTCATGCGGCGGTTGTGCGGTCGATGGACACTGTCGCCACCAACACGATCAGGAGAAGGACATGAGCAACTGGAATCTCAAAGGCCTGTGCGCGGAAGTGTGTAACTGCGAAGTGGCCTGTCCCTGCATCTTTCTCAGCCCGCCGTCCAAGGGCGAGTGCGTCGGCGTCATCTTCTGGCATATCGAGGACGGCCATGACGGTGCTGTCCGGCTCAACGGGTTGAATGTGGCCCTGGGCCTGCATTCACCCGGGCGCATGGCCGACGGTGGCTGGCGGGTGGCGCTGTATATCGACGAGCGTGCCGACGAGGCGCAGCAGCAGTCGCTGCAACGCATATACGCCGGCGATGCCGGTGGTCACCCGGCGAACCTGAAACCGCTCATCGCAGAGGTCATGGGCGTGGCCAGCGTACCCATCACCTTCGAGCAGAACGGCAAGGCTTATCACGTCGAGATCCCGTCGATCGCGAGCGCGCAGTTCGCGACCCTCGAGGGCCAGGGAGGCGGCCCGGTGACGATCCAGGGCCATCCGCTGGCCGTCGCGCCAGGGTTTCCCGTTACCGCCGCGCGCAGCTCGCATTTCCGCTACGAGGATCACGGTATCCACCGCGATGTGTCCGACCGCAACGCGCTGGTCTCGAGCTTCTCCTATGGTGCGTGACGCCCAGACAGCCGGGACGGCGGTGACGCTCGTCGCGGTCTGCGTGACATTGTGGGTGGCCTTCGCGGCACTGGCGGGCGGTATCGGCGGGCTGCACATGCACAGCCTGATGCCGCTGATGATGCCGGCTACGGCGGCATGGTCGCCGGCGATGGTGGGGGCGGTCTTCGCCATGTGGGCCATCATGATGGCGGCAATGATGCTGCCCTCGGCGGTGCCCATGGCGCTGACCTTCGCCGCGCTGGATCGGCGAAGCGGTCGTCACCTGGGCCGTACGACAGGTTTTGTGCTGGCCTATCTGGCCACGTGGGTCGGCTTCAGTCTGGCCGCGACGATGCTGCAATGGTGGCTGCAAGCGTTGGGCCTGGTCTCGGCCATGGGCGCGAGTACGACGCCCTGGTTTGCCGGAGGGCTGTTGCTCGCGGCGGGTGCCGTGCAGTTCACGGACCTCAAGCAGGCCTGCCTGCGCAAGTGCCGTACGCCCATCGGGTTCTTGGCGATGGAGTGGCGTGAAGGTGCCGCGGGCGCAGCGATGATGGGCCTGCGCCATGGCGTTTTCTGTATCGGCTGTTGTTGGGCGCTGATGCTGCTGCCGTTCGTGGCGGGCACGATGAACCTGCTGTGGATGGCTGTTCTTGCGGCGATCGTGGCGGTGGAGAAGATCGCACCGCATGGCCATGCGCTGTCGCGGGCGATCGGCGTCGTGCTGGCGGCCGCCGGCTTGCTGACGATTGCCTTGGGTTGAGACGACGCTCGCTACCGGTACGCCGCGACGCGTGACGAAACGCCCCTGGGAGCGCCTAGTTGCACTCGGCAGCCAAGCGCAGCTTGGCCCCGACGCAGGCGTCGGCGACAGCGCGAACCTTTGTG
>CBFGWV010000406.1:0-3579 GCA_965652545.1 uncultured Candidatus Competibacteraceae bacterium
CGAAAGATCCCGTCGTAACCGCAGCCTCTATACGCAGCAGTGGCCAGTGCATTCGATTTCCATTGTGTTACCGTAGCCATGGTCCGTCACGTCGGTAGTGTCTTGTCGGACTACCCTTGTCAGTGCATTAAACAAACTCCGCCGACCCCGCATTGGCGGGAATAATAAGTCGTGTGAACAGCGTTCATTACGAACACTGCGCCACGGCGCGCGTGCTTATGCACCGCTCTTTTGCAGGAGGTTGTATATGAATGAAGAGACGGTAATACCCAATAAAGTCACGGACTATGAAATCGGGCAGGACAACGTGCAGGTTTTTGGCCTGGACGTGCACAACCCCGTATTTTTGATTTCCGGTCTGTTGATCTGCGCTTTCGTGCTGGTCGCCCTGATGTTCCAGGAGGCCACTGGTGCGGCCTTGGTTGCGCTGCGGCCGTGGATCACCTCGACCTTCGACTGGCTGTTCATGGGCGCGGGCAATGTCTTCGTGCTGTTCTGCTTGTTCCTGATCGTCTCGCCGTTGGGCCGGGTGCGTTTGGGCGGGGTCAATGCCAGGCCCGAGTACTCCTACATCGGCTGGTTTTCGATGCTCTTTGCCGCCGGCATGGGCATCGGGTTGATGTTCTTCGGTGTACTGGAGCCGGTGAATCACTTCCAGTCCCCACCCCTGGGTGTCGATGCCGCCGATACGGAGGCTGCGCGCTCGATGGCAATGGCGGCGACCATCTTCCATTGGGGTCTCCACCCCTGGGCGATGTACGCGGTGGTTGCGCTGGCGCTGGCCTTCGCCTCGTTCAACCGGGGGTTGCCGCTGTCGGTCCGCTCGGCGTTCTATCCGCTGCTGGGTGATCGGGTTTGGGGCGTTTTCGGGCATGTCATCGACGTGCTGGCCGTGTTTGCCACCTTGTTCGGCTTGGCGACCTCGCTGGGCTTCGGCGCCGAGCAGGCGGCGGCGGGTTTGAACTATCTGTTCGGCCTGCCCACCGGCAATGGCACCAAGGTCGCCCTGATCGCGGCGATTACCGCTGTGGCGCTGATCTCGGTGCTGCGCGGGCTGGAGGGCGGCGTCAAGCTGCTGTCGGAGATCAACATGGGCCTGGCCTTGCTGCTGTTGGTCTTCGTCGTGATCGTCGGCAGCCCGATGGCTGTACTGTCGGGCTTCTTCACCAGCACGGTCGAGTACGCGAAGCAGCTCATTCCGTTGTCGAACTGGGTCGGCCGCGAAGACACCGGCTTCATGCACGGTTGGACCACGTTCTATTGGGCATGGTGGATCTCCTGGTCGCCCTTCGTCGGCATGTTCATCGCCCGCGTCTCGCGTGGCCGCACGGTGCGTGAGTTCATGATCTGCGTGCTGATCATCCCCACGCTGGTGGGCATCCTGTGGATGAATGCCTTTGGCGGTACGGCCATCTCCCAGATCATTACCGGCGGCTACACCGGTGTGGCGGAGACGGTGAGCGCTTGGACGCCGGAGTTGTCGCTGTTCAAGATGCTGGAAGTCATGCCCCTGGCGCAGATTACCTCCACCCTGGGCATCATTCTGGTGATCGTGTTCTTCGTGACCTCGTCCGACTCCGGCTCGCTCGTGATCGACTCCATCACTGCCGGCGGCAAGGTTGACGCGCCCGTCGCGCAGCGTGTGTTCTGGTGCGTGTTCGAGGGTCTGGTGGCCATCGCCTTGCTGTTGGGTGGCGGTCTGGCGGCGTTGCAGTCGGCGGCCATTGCCACCGGCCTGCCATTCGCGGTCGTCCTGCTGCTGATGTGCTGGGCCACGTACAAAGGCTTGCGGACAGAGCCTCGTTGAGTCGCCGCTGATAAAAAGCCCCGCACCCGCGGGGCTTTTTTTTAGTCCACCAGATCCCAATACGGCCGGTCGCCGAACCAGTCTTGGATAAAGCGCACGAACAGCCGGATGCGCGTGGCCAGGTGGCGGTTGGGCGGGTAGAGCAAGGTGAGGTAGATCGCCGGCGGCCGGTACCCCGGCAGGATGCTGACCAACTCACCGGCCTGTAACGCGGCACCGGCGATGAACGTCGGCAGCAAGGCCACGCCCAACCCGGCGACCGCCGCATCGCGCAGCACCTCGGCGTTGTTCGAGCACAGAATGCCGTTGACCTTCACCTGCACGCGACCGTCCGGGCCATCGAGCACCCAGGTGTTGCCGCCGGTGAGGTCCCCATAGTGGAGACAGGGCAGGGCGGTCAGAGCCGTTGCGTCCACAGGTGGCGGATGGGCTGCCAGAAAGGCCGGCGAGGCGCAGATCACCCGTTTGGCTTCGACGATTTCATGATCGATCAGCGAAGGCGTCGAGCGCCGCGCCGCCACGCGGATCGTCATATCGAAGCCATCCGCCACCGGGTCCACAAAGCGGTCACTGAGCTCCGCCTGTATGCGGATCGCCGGGTAACGCGTCATGAACGCGGCCAATGCCTTGCCCAGGTGCAACGTGCCGAAGGACATCGGCGCATTGAGGCGGATCTCCCCCTGCGGCTCATCGTGCACCGACTGCACGGCGCGCTCCGCCTCGGCCAGGTCGTCGAGGACCCCCGCCACCCGCGCATAAAACGCCCGCCCCGTCGCCGTGGTCGTCACCGTGCGTGTCGTGCGGTTGAGCAACTGCACACCCAACGCATCCTCCAGGTTGATCACCGCGCGATTGACCTGCGAGCGCGACAACCCCAGCCGGCGCGCCGCAGCCGCGAAACTGCCGTCCTCCACCACCCGCTTGAACGCCGTCAAGCCAGCCAACTTGTCCATGAACAGGTTTCCCGATTGTCGCGTTATACGCGACAAAATAGCGCGTATACGGTGGATTGTGCGCAATGCTATCGAAGCCCAAGATGCAGCCATACCCAACACTGCACAGGAGAGAGCCCATGATCCGCATCCGCAAATCCGACGAGCGCGGCCTTGCCGACCACGGCTGGTTGAACTCCCGCCATACCTTCTCCTTCGGCCACTACCACGATCGGGCGCACATGGGCTTCGGGCCGCTGCGCGTCATCAACGAAGACCGTGTGCAACCGGGCGCAGGCTTCTCCACCCACGGCCACAGCGACATGGAGATCATCTCCTACGTCCTGGACGGCGCCTTGGCGCATAAGGACAGCATCGGCACCGGCTCCGTCATCCGCCCCGGCGAAGTGCAACGGATGAGCGCAGGCACCGGCATCCGTCACAGCGAGTACAACCACTCGGCCACCGAGGGCGTGCACTTCCTGCAAATCTGGATCATCCCCGAGCGCACCGGGATCGAGCCCAGCTACGAGCAAAAGCGCTTCGACGCCATCGCCGAAGGCGGTCGCTTGGCACTGGTAGGCAGTCGGGACGGACGTGACGGCTCAGTCACCATCCACCAGGACGTCAACCTTTACGCCGGGCGTTTCAACGGCGAACAAACCGCAAGCGTGCCGATTGAAGAGGGGCGATTGGTCTGGGTACATGTGGTGCGCGGCGCAATCACCGTCAACGGCCACCCACTTGGCACCGGTGATGCGGCTGCCCTGTCCGCCGAGATGGCAGTCGAACTGAGCGATGGCGAGCAAGCAGAAGTGCTGGTCTTCGACATGGTGAGCT
>CBFGWV010000407.1:0-3577 GCA_965652545.1 uncultured Candidatus Competibacteraceae bacterium
TCGAGTGCGGTTCGAATTATGCTGCAAATCATACTGATATCTGCCCTACTTACTGACGTACCTGTGGGAAGAGAAAGTACCCGATTGCAAAGCGCTTCTGTAGATGCCAATGGTCCCGAAGTGATAAATCCATTATCATTTGCATTGTATGGCGCCATGCGGTGGCAGCCGGGGTAGAAGTATCTGCGGGCAAGGACGTTCTCGGCATGGAGGACGCTGAGGATGTCGTCTCTGGATTTTCCGGATTCTTCAGTGTCGATTTCTATGATGATGTATTGGTAGTTGTTGCGATTTCCTGATGGGTAATCGATAAGATGAATGCCGGGAAGCCCTGCTAACCCTTCTTTGTATTGAAGGTAATTATTTTGGTTGTGTTCGATAAAGTTTTCAAGGCTCGCAAGATTGGCTATGCCCATTGCGGCGCAAGGTTCGGTCATTTTACCATTTACTCCTAATGCGACTACATTGTCATATCCGGCAAAACCGAAATTTCTCAACAGGCGCATTCTTGTTGCGAGCTCCGAATCATTGGTCGTAATAGCGCCGCCTTCAAAAGTGTTGAAAAATTTCGTGGCATGGAAGCTAAATACTTCCGCATTGCCGAAACTACCTAGCATGGTGCCTTCATGATTGCAGGAAAACGCATGTGCGGCATCGTAGATGAGGCGTAACCCGTGCTCATCCGCGACTTGTTGTAAAGCACTGGTATTGCATGGCCGCCCCCAACAGTGCACCGCCATGATGGCCTGAGTATCTGGTCGTAGCGCTGTTGCAATGGCGTTAGGGTCGATGTTGTGGGTTTTGGGGTCGATATCGCAAAATACCGGCGTCAGATCTAGCCACGCCATAGCGTGTGCGGTCGCCACGAAGGTAAAGGCCGGCATGATGACAGACCCTGTCAACCCCATTGCCTTCGCGGCAATCATCGCACCCATGGTGCCATTGTTGACCAGGACGCAGTGCTCGACTTGTAGGTGCTCCTGTAGGCGCCGCTCAAGCTCTTGCACATAAGGTCCGTCGTTGGTAAGCCACCGACGCTCGAACATGTCGTCGATGCGGTGTTTGAAGTCTTCTTTGGAGCCAATGTTCGGTCTGCCGACGTGCAGCGGTTCTGCAAACGCCGGGGTTCCGCCATTTATGGCCAGATCGTCCGGGGTGCGCTTCAATTCCATGGTTTCCCCCTACAAAAAAGTTGTGGTCCTGCTGGTTCGCCCTGCGACGCGGGTTGCAGCCTGCGCGGCCATGGCATCGGTGATCTCCGATACCTCTCCGTTGGCCACCAAAAAGTGACGGTCGGCGTGAGCCAGGGTGGAGCGTCGATGCGCGATAATCACCATGGTCGCCCGCCCCTTCAGACTGCCTACCGACTCGACGATATCGCGCTCCGTGTCCTCGTCCAAGGCGGATGTTGCCTCATCGAGAACAAGGAATGTGCGCTCAAGGTAAAGGGCTCTTGCGATGGCGATGCGTTGTCGCTGCCCACCGGATAAGCGTGTGCCGCGTTCACCGACGCGGGTGTCTAGTGCTTGGGGGAGGGCGGCGACGAACTCACCCAGGCGGGCGCACTGCAAGGCCTCCAGCACCTTGGCGTCGTCGATCTGGTCGTCCGGCAAGCCAAAGGCGACGTTGCGGCGCACGGTGTCGTCGATCAGGTAAACCGACTGCGGAATGTACGCCACCATCGCGTGCCAGTCGGCCAGGGCCTTATGCACGTCGACGCCGTTGACGTAAATATCGCCCGCTTGGGGTTGTAGCAGGCCCAGCAACACGTCGGCCAAAGTGCTCTTTCCGGCTCCGGATGGTCCCATGACGCCGATGACTTCACCTGCATTTATGCGAAGCGCGACGTTCCTCAGCGCGGGGGCTTCGCCATCCCGATAGTTGAATGTTACCTGGTGGAGCGCGATCTGCTGGAAGGTGGTTCCCAGGGCGCCGGTGGGTTTGGCGTCCCTGGTCTCTGCATCCGCAACATCGGGCAGATGACGCAGCTCGTCCACAAGCTTGGTCAGGGCGAAACGGCTGGCGCGCATTTGCGTGATGCCGGCGATGATTGATGTGCTGGCGGGCAAAAGCCGGAAGGCTGCGAGAGCGAAGGCACCTAGCAAGGGGATATAGGTCTGTGGGTTGCCCTGGGTTGTGATGTGGATGACGGTGGCCATGATGACCATAACGGTGACGATGGCCACTTCGACACTGTACCGCGGCGTCATCTGGAGTCCGCGGATGTGTGCTGCCGTATCGCGTAACCCATTGGCCGCATCGGTCACCTTGCTGCGAAAAAACGCTTCTCGTCCGAGCAGGCGAACCTCCCGGATACCCGCCAGGGCCTGAGACACGCTTTGCATCAACACTTGATTGAGCATGGCGCTTCGCCGTGTATGGGCCGCCAGCCTCGGGCGGGTGACGTAGCTGACGAATAGGTAGGCGGGTGCGAGGCCGAACACCATGAGTACCACTGCCCGTGGGTCGAGAACAGTCAGGAAGGCAATCAGGGCAAGGAGGATCATGCCCTCGGACAATGTACGCAACGCCGGCTCCAGGACGTTGGACGTCGCTTGGTTCGTGTACCAGAGCACGGTGTTGATCAACTCTGAGCTGTTGCGCTGAAGGTGATAGATGTAGGGGCGGCTCTGATACGCCGCCAGCAGCCGTGTCACCAGCCTGGCACGAGCCCCCTGGGTGAACAACGCAATGCGGTAGTTCAGCGCGTATGCGGCGATCGCCTTGACGACGAACAGCAGCACCAATGTCAGTCCGACAATATTGACATGCTGGGATCCCAACTCGAGGTCCGTGAGCGGCACGGACCATGTCGAGCCCGATGTGCTGGTCACCAATGACAAGTACGGAAGGATCAGCGCCACCCCGAGCAGGTCCAGTAGCGTTGCCGCCAGGATCATCGCCGCCAGCGCGGGTATGCCCTTCAGGGTTCCGAGAACCGTCCGCAAATCGCGTACGAGTTGGCTGATTCGCTTCACTGAGTGTGGGGCCTTTGGGTCCGGAGTGTACGGTTGCTTTGGTTGACGCGCTCCATGCCGTGTATCCCTGGTCGTGCGGGCAAGAACCCTGCGCACCGTACGGTAGCGCCGCTGATTATGGCATCCGCGCCGACAGCGCGGGGTGGAAAGGACGCCGAATCCCTTATGCTAAAGGCTGGCCAAGGGGGACGCATGACGATCGACGCGCGAGGCGCTGCGCAGATTCACACGGCAACGGTAGTGGGTGAGCGGGCGCTGGCGCTAGAGGTCCGTCCGGCTCGAGCGCGCGTAGTCTTCGTGAACCGGGTGTTCTGGCCCGACCACAGTGCGACCAGTCAACTGCTGACGGACTTGGTCGGCTCATGGGCCGCCGACGGAGGCCCTGCGCGTGTCGTGACCACCACAGCGTGCACAGGCGCGGATGTTGCGCCGTTTGGCGCACATGTCACTGTCGATCGTTTGCCCCCGCCGCGCTTGTCGCGCCAGTCGCTACCCGGCCGCGCAATGGCCGATGCTTGGTTCCTCTGGCGGGTGAGGAAGCACTTGGCCCGGACGCTACGGCCCGGCGATATCGTCGTCGCAAAAACCGACCCGCCCAT
>CBFGWV010000408.1:0-3571 GCA_965652545.1 uncultured Candidatus Competibacteraceae bacterium
CGTTGTTGGCAGCGTAAGCGTGCGAGTCTGGGGAGGCGCCAGGTACTGCTTGCGTCTACGCTACGTTACTGATCCGAGCTATGGTGGCGGCCATGCGCGCCGCCCAGGGGTGCCGTCGACGCCCAACGAACATGCCCCCGGCGTGGGCGTTCGACACCTACATTTACGGTCTGCCCTAGGCTGCTAGCATCGATCTGGATATGAGGACGCCTGCACCATGACCACTGAGCTCAAGTCGCTGACTAAAGGCGCGAACGTCGCGCTCCCTGATGTCTCTGAACTCAAGGTCGGGCTGAGCTGGGAGGCGCCGGGTGCGAACTTCGATCTCGATGCCTGGACGTTCCTGCTCAACTCGCACGGCAAGGTCCCGACGGACGAGCACTTCGTGTTCTTCAACAACACCACGTCGCCGTGTGGTTCCGTCGCTGTGAGCGGCGACAGCCTGGAGGGGGGTAGCGAGGACGAGGACGACGAAACGGTCACCGTCAAGCTGTCGCTGGTCCCCGCGGACATCGCCAAGATTGTGTTCATCGTCAATATCTACGAAGCGCGCAAGCGCAAGCAGACCTTTGGCGATCTGGATAACGCCGCCATTCGGCTGTACGACACGGCAGGTACGGAACTGGCGCGGTACAACCTTGGACAAAACGACGTCACCACAGAGGCGTCGCTGATCTTTGGCGAGCTGTACCGGCATGGCGGTGGCTGGAAGTTCCGCGCCATCGCCCAGGGCAGCGACGGCGGCCCGGCCAGGCTGGTTCGCGACTACGGTGTGGAGGTGGGTGACGATCCGGAACCCGACGAGCCTCCGGCACCGACGCCCCCGACAGCACCGGCCCCCTCGGCCTCTCCGATCGACCTGAAGAAAGGCAAGATCAAGCTCGACAAGGATGGGGCCAAGGTCAGCATCGCCAAAACTCAGGCGATGGAGTTCTCGGTCTACTGGACCAAGCCGAACAAGGACCTTGGTTTGATCATTCAGATCGCGCGGCGAGACGGCTCCAGGGAGTATCTGGACTGGCGATGCCTGGAGGATAGCCGAGGTGCCGTCGTTCACCACGGTGACCGCACCCGCGGTGGCGCGGATATCCGCGAGTACGCGACGGTCCGGCTGGATCGCGACCCGACCATCACGGCCATCGCGGTCATGGCGTATTCCGAGGTCAGCAACGGCATCGGCTCGTTTAAGTCCATGGGCGCCCACGCTGTCATTGACGACGGCGAGGGGACAGTGGTCACGGTCGACCTGAAGAAAGGCGGCACGTTTTCCTACCACACCGTCATTGCGGTCGTCACGGTCAATCCGGACGGCAGCCTCAAGGTCGAACGTGCCAGCCGTTTCTCGGCAGCGGGCAGTGAACACCGTCCGGAAATCGATCAGCACGGCAACGTGTCGATGAATACCGGCCCGGTGGTATTCAAGTGAGGTCGTGCGGCGTACCCGTGTTAGTGCAGCGCCACGCTTGATGCCTGCCTAGGCCGATCGGATACCCCCGCGCGTTTTACCCGAGGTCCGCCCTTCACCCCACCTCTACGGCCGGTAGCGGGTACCCCGTTCGCCGCGGGATACCTCGCTTATTGAATGACCCTCAAAGCCGCCTGCCGAAAATTAGAGACTTGATCCAATAGCGTTGGGTGGTTTGTCGCGATTGATCGGTTGCAATATTTCGTTAACGGCATAGTGGCTCAATAACGAGTATTGAGCAGGGTAGGGCGAATACTTAACCTCGGTAGTTTCCGTAAAACATCATGGATATTCTCGTTGCACGTGTTTACGGGCTGGCGCACCAGTTAACAGATGAGTGGGGTTTCTGTTAACGGTGATGCATATTTTTTGGCCCAATTGCAAACTTTTTGTTAAATGTATTTGAGCGCTGGAGCTCGCTGGTATCTTGTGCCCATGCCATCTAAGGCAATTCTTCGCCCCCTTGCCTTGAAACCCATGTACGAACGCATAGGTATCATCGAATGCGCTACTTTATTGCTGCTATCGCCCTTGTGGTCACCGCCCCGGCGTTGGCCGCTGATTACCACGCTCACGGGCCATTCAAGCGTTACACTATGGATTCCAACCCGCCTCGCTGGGTGGGTGGAGTCATTCCCTGGTACTACAATCCGGCGAATCAACCTGCAGACCTTGATATCCATACGATTGTGGCAACCTTTGATAACGCCGCCAAGAAATGGGAAGACGTCTGCAATGTGCGCTTTGAGTATCAGGGCACGACTGCTTCTGTGCCCAATGTCGATGCGGCCAACCCAAGCCCGGATGGCAAGGTGGTTTTTGGATGGGCGGCACTGACGGGCAGCCAGCAGGCTTACGACGGATATACGGCTTGGTGGTGGAAAATCGCCAATACGGGGCCGGAACTGTTCGATGCCGACGTGGTGATGAATGCTGCAGCGGGTTTCAATGCCAAGCGGCTCGATGACCTTGATGCGGCGATGACGCATGAGCTTGGGCATGTCCTGGCCATTGGGCATTCGGATGTCCAGAACTCCGTCATGTTTGCCACACCCTATAACACGTATGACTTCGTGGCGACGCTGCGCGGCGACGATGCCGCTGCCTGTGCGAGTGTGTACGGTGCGTCGGCGAATGCCGGGGTAAATCGCGCACTCAACTGGGCTGAGCAAACATTCACGAAGCAGCTCGCCCCGGCCGGCGCCACGTCAGTCGACAGCGGCGGTCAGGTCTCTCGCTACTACCCGAACACGAACAGCCACGTCGAAGTGGGCGTCGATGGCGCGGTTTACTACTCAGCGGGCGGTGGGGCAAAGCGGTTCCTGGGCACCGTGCAGAACTACACTGGCAAGGCGACGGCTGCGGGCTTCTGACCTGGCGCTGGTTATTGGACGGGCGCGGCGCTGGTATTGCTCGCGTGAGCCCCGGCTATCGAGGCGACATGCAAAGCGTCACCCTGGGGATAGATGACGCACAAGGTGCCGCCGGTCGACGGTGCCCCCGGGGTGAAGGTCGCCGCGGGGCCGGATGCGGTGTTCTGGATGGTGAAGTCGGGCAGCGGCGGTGGTGAGGAGGCCGGAGCCGCGACTCGATTATTCGTCCAGGCACTGTTTGCGAAACTGGTTACCCATAGTGAGCCGATGTTCTTGCCCCGGTAGTACACATAAAAATCCGGGATGCCCGGTTCACTGTCCGCGAGCACGATGACGGGTTCGTCATCGGTCTCGGGGTCGACGCTCCCGTGTGAAAGGGCGCTGATTGTCTGCTGCTGCTTCCATGTTTCACCATCAAAAGCAGCGAGCGCTATGTCGGTGCCGCCGTCCTCCCTGAATGCGTAATAAAGGCCATAGTCATCCGACGCCGCTGCGGACGGACCTCGGCTGGACGCCGGTGTGGCTTGGTTGTTCGATAACTCTGCGATCGTCTTGTTTCCAGCCCACGCGCGTCCGTCGTACCAGGCGACGTAGATGTCGGCTTCCTTGTTGCCCCGATAAAACAGGTAAAGCTTGCCTTGATAAACAGTCATCGCGGGGCTTTCGCTGGTTTGCGGATCGATCAGGCCGGCGCTAAGGGTTGAAATCGTTTCGTCAGCCGACCAGGTGCCAC
>CBFGWV010000409.1:0-3504 GCA_965652545.1 uncultured Candidatus Competibacteraceae bacterium
CCTAAAACCTAAAACCTAAAACCTAAAACCTAAAACCTAAAACCTACCCATCCGCCTCGATCACCAGCAGATCGACCCCGTCCTGCACCGAATCACCGACCGCGAATCGCACTTCCTTCACCACCCCGTCACGCGGGGCGTTGATGGTGTGCTCCATCTTCATCGCCTCGAGGATGATCAGCGCCTGCCCTTTGGCTACCGAATCGCCGGCGGCCACGTGAACGGCGACGACGGTGCCGGGCATGGGGGCGGTGAGGCCACCGGTGTCGGTTTCCGCCTCCATGGCCTCGGCGACGGGGTCGAAATGCTTGAGACGGTACTCCCCGCTGGGGTCGAAAATCGTCAGCTCTTCGCCGATCCGTGCCACGTTCAGCGGTACGCGGTGGCCGTCGAGCACGGCGTGTCCATCGGCGCTGCGTACGATCAGCGTGTGATCGTCAATCTCCATGCGGTAGTGGTCAGGGCGGTAGTGGACGAGCACGGCGCGCACCGTTTCGCCATCGAGAAAGCGAATGGTGTGGTGATTGTCGTCGTTCAGCCGCCAGCCGCTGACCGCATGCCAGGGTGACCAGGGGTCGAAACCGGCGGCGGCGCGCGCTCGGGCGGCACACTCCACGCGCTCGAGCTCCGACAGCGCGGCTAGGGCCAGCACCTGCGGCGGTGCATCGGCCGTGGCCGGCAACAGCACCTCCTGATGCTCGGCGATGAACCCGGTGTGCACCTCGGCGCGCGCAAAGGCCGGGTGGGCGGCCAGGCGGCGCAGGAAGGGCAGGTTGGTGGTGATGCCGGCGACGCGGTACGCGGCCAGGGCCGTGCGCAGACGCGCCAGGGCGTGGTTGCGGTCGCGGTCCCATACGATGAGTTTCGCGATCATCGGGTCGTAGTACACCGACACCGCATCGCCTTGGCGCACACCGGTGTCGATGCGCACGTGGGCATTCTCATGCGGGGTCTGCAAGTGCACCAGCGTGCCGGTGGCCGGCAGAAAGTCGCGCGCGGGGTCTTCGGCGTAGATACGCGCCTCGAAAGCGTGGCCGTCGATGCCGATGGCCTCCTGGGCCAGCGGTAACGGCTCGCCGGCGGCCACGAGCAACTGCCACTCGACCAGGTCCTGACCGGTGATCATCTCGGTCACCGGGTGCTCGACCTGCAGGCGGGTGTTCATCTCCATGAAAAAGAACTCGGACGCGGCGTCGTCGGCGATGAACTCCACCGTGCCGGCGCCACGGTAGCCGATGGCACGGGCGGCATCGACCGCGGCCTGGCCCATCTTGGCGCGCTGATCATCGCTCAGGCCCGGGGCGGGGGCCTCTTCCAGCACTTTCTGGTGACGGCGCTGTACCGAGCAGTCGCGCTCGTTCAGGTGCACCACATTGCCGTGTCCGTCGGCGAACACCTGCACCTCGATATGCCGCGGACGGGTGAGGTAACGCTCGATCAGCACGCGGTCGTCACCGAAGGCGTTGCGCGCCTCGCGCTGGGCGGCCGACAGTTGGGTGTCGAACTCATAGTCGGCCTCGACCAGGCGCATGCCCTTGCCGCCACCGCCAGCCGAGGCCTTGATCAGTACCGGATAGCCGATGCGGACGGCTTGTTCGGCGAGGAAGGCCGGGTCCTGATTGTCGCCGTGGTAGCCGGGCACCAGCGGCACACCGGCCTGCTCCATGATGCCCTTGGCCGCGCTCTTGGAGCCCATGGCGCGGATGGCGTCGGCCGGCGGGCCGATGAACACGATGCCCTCTTTGGCGCAGCGTTCGGCGAAGGCGGCGTTCTCGGACAGGAAGCCGTAACCCGGGTGGATGGCCCCGGCCCCCGTGGCTTTGGCGGCGGCGATGATCTTATCGATGACCAGATAACTCTCGCGCGCCGGCGGCGGACCCAGATGCCAGGCCTCGTCGCAGGCGGTAACGTGCAAGGCGTCGTGGTCGGCGTCGGAATACACCGCCACCGTACGCAGGCCCAGGCGACGGCAGGTGCGGGCGACACGGCAGGCGATCTCGCCGCGGTTGGCGATCAGGACGGTGTCGAACATGGTCGCGGAAGTCCTTGTTGTTGTCGGGCGCGAAGGTCTGGGATTGCTGCCCGTGGGGGCGGCGGGTGGTCAGTTGCGACATCGTTCAGGGTGCAGGCCCGGAAAGCGGCACCCCTGGGATCGCCGACCCTGGGATCGCCGAGTTGCACTCGGCAGCCGAGCACAGCTCGGCCAATCGGCACCGGGCATCGAACACATATCACGGTTACTGAAGCACGCTGGCCGTTCTCAAACGGCCGGCCCCTGGCCGGCTGCCGAGTACAACTCGGCGATCCCAGGGGGAGCGGTACCCAGGGTGTATTCACGGCTTTGCCCAGCTCGGGCTGCGCTTGTCCAGGAAGGCGCTCAGCCCTTCCCGCCCCTCGTCGCTGGCACGAATCCGCGCGATGCGGCCGGCGGTGTCTTCGCGCTGGGCGTCGCCACGGGTGCCGTGGGCCATGTCGCGGATCAGCCGCTTGCTCTCGACCATGGCCCGCGGGCCGTTGCTCAGCAGCCCTGACACGATGGCCTGCACATGGGTGTCCAGTTCGGCGCTGCCGACCACATCGTGCACCAGCCCGAGCGCCTGTGCGGTGCGGGCGTCGAAGCGCTCGGCGGTGACCGCGTAGCGCCGCGCCTGGCGGTAGCCGATGGCATCGACCACGTACGGGCTGATCACCGCCGGAACCAAACCCAGCTTGACCTCCGAGAGGCAGAAACTCGCCACCTCGCTGGCCACCACCACGTCGCAGCAGGCCACCAGCCCGACACCGCCGCCGAAGGCTGCGCCCTGTACCTTGCCGACCACCGGCTGGGGCAGGGTGTTTAGCGTTTCCATCAAGGCGGCCAGGGCGCAGGCGTCGGCAAGGTTCTCCTTCATGCCGTAGGTGGCCATGCGCTGCATCCAGTTGAGATCGGCGCCGGCGGAAAAGCTCTTGCCGCGGGCCGCCAGGACGACGATACGCACGGAGGTATCGCCGCCCAGCGCATCGAACACACCGGTGAGTTCGGCGATCAGCGCATCGTCGAACGCGTTGTGCACTGCCGGGCGGTTGAGGGTGACGGTGGCGACACCGTCGAGTTTGTCCAGAAGCACGGCGGGGGAATCGGTCATGAGGTGTGACCTCCTGTGCCTGACATCACATGCGGAACACGCCGAAGGGCGTGTCCTCGACCGGCGCGTTCAAGCTGGCAGACAACCCCAGGCCGAGCACCATGCGGGTGTCGGCCGGGTCGATCACCCCGTCGTCCCACAAGCGCGCCGAGGCGTAGTAGGGGTGGCCTTGGGTCTCGTACTGCTCGCGGATGGGCGCTTTGAACGCCGCCTCATCGGCTTCGGACCACCGTCGGCCGTCGCGTTCAATGGCATCGCGGCGCACCTGGGCCAGCACGCCGGCGGCCTGGTCGCCGCCCATGACCGAAATACGCGCGTTGGGCCACATCCACAGAAAGCGCGGGCTGTAGGCGCGCCCGCACATGCCGTAGTTGCCGGC
>CBFGWV010000410.1:0-3504 GCA_965652545.1 uncultured Candidatus Competibacteraceae bacterium
ACATCCACAGAAAGCGCGGGCTGTAGGCGCGCCCGCACATGCCGTAGTTGCCGGCACCGAAACTGCCGCCGATGATCACCGTGAACTTGGGCACCCGCGCGCAGGCCACGGCGGTGACGAGCTTGGCCCCGTCCTTGGCGATGCCGCTGGCCTCGTATTTGCGGCCGACCATGAAGCCGGTGATGTTCTGTAGAAAAATCAGTGGGATGCCACGCTGGCAGCACAGCTCGACGAAGTGCGCACCCTTGAGCGCGCTCTCGGAAAACAACACCCCGTTGTTGGCGATGATGCCCACCGGGTAGCCGTGCAGGCGGGCGAAGCCGCACACCAGCGTGGTGCCGTACAAGGCCTTGAACTCGTCCAGGGCAGAGTCGTCGACGATGCGGGCGATCACCTCGCGTACGTCGAACGGCTTGCGGCTTTCCATCGGGATGACGCCGTGCAGCTGTGCCGGGTCGTAGCGCGGCGGTTTCGGCGCAGCCATGTCCAGCGGCGGGCGCTTGACGGTGTTGAGGTTGCCGACCACCTTGCGCGCCAGGCCCAGGGCGTGGGCGTCGTTCAGGGCGTAGTGATCGGTGACGCCGGAGGTGCGGCAATGCACGTCCGCGCCGCCGAGGTCCTCGGCGCTGACCACCTCGCCGGTGGCCGCGCGCACCAGCGGCGGGCCGGCCAGGAAAATCGTCCCCTGCTGGCGCACGATGATGGACTCGTCCGACATCGCCGGCACATAGGCTCCGCCGGCGGTGCACGAGCCCATGACGACGGCGATCTGCGGCACCCCGGCGGCGCTCATGTTGGCCTGGTTGAAGAAGATGCGGCCGAAGTGGTCGCGGTCGGGGAAGACCTCGTCCTGGTTGGGCAGGTTGGCGCCGCCGGAGTCCACCAGATAGATGCACGGCAGGCGGTTCTGCGCGGCAATCTCCTGCGCGCGCAGGTGTTTCTTTACCGTCAGCGGGTAATACGTGCCGCCCTTCACCGTGGCGTCGTTGGCGACAATCATGCACTCGCGGCCCGATACGCGGCCGATGCCGGTGATGATGCCCGCCGCCGGCACCACGTCGTCGTAGACCTGGTAGGCGGCCATCTGCGACAGCTCCAGAAACGGCGAGCCGACATCGAGCAAGGTGCGGATGCGATCGCGCGGCAGCAGCTTGCCGCGCTGGGTGTGGCGGTTGCGGGCCGCTTCGCCGCCGCCGAGTTTGATCGCCGCGACCTTGGCGCGCAGGTCGGCGACCAACTCGCCCATGCAGGCGGCGTTGTCGTGGAAGTCCGAATCCGCGGGGTTGAGTTTGGTGCGCAGGATGTTCATGCCGCGGCTTCCGGCAGGCTGGCCTCGGCAGCGGTGCGCTCCAGCAACAGGATCTTGCCGTCGGCCTCGGCCACGGTGACGCCACGCTGGTTGACCGCCGTGGCGCTCATCACCGCAATGCCGCCGCGGTGATGGGGCTTGGCGATGCAGTCGTCGATCGTCCAGGTGGTGGCGATGGTGTCGCCGATTTGCACCGGGGCGAGGAAGCGGCAGTTGTGCTCGAGATACGCCACGGCGGTGCCGTAAAAGAACATGCCCACCGGCGCGGACATCATGGCGCTGGTGAACGGCCCGTGCAGGATGCGGCCGTTGAAGCGGCTGGCGGCGGCGAACACCGCATCGCTGTGTAGCGGGTTGAAGTCGCCGAATAACCCACAAGCTGTCGCCAAGTGATGCTCGCTGATGGTCAGCCGCTGGCCGAAGGTCTCACCCTGGGATATCTCGTCAAAGGCCTTGCCGCAGAAGTTCATGTCGCGTCCTTTACGCCTCGCGCAGTGCGCGGCGAATGATCTTGCCGGTGTTGGTCATGGGAAAGTCGTCGACGAAGGCGATTTCCCGCGGGTATTCATGGGCGGCCAGGCGCGTGCGTACCCGTGCCTGGAGCTCGGTCTTGAGCGCCTCCGACGGTTCGTAGCCCTCGTTGAGGACGATGAAGGCTTTGACGATCTCGGTGCGTTCCGGGTCGGGCTTGCCGACCACCGCCGCCATACGCACCGCCGGGTGGCCGAGCAGGCAGTCCTCGATGGGCCCCGGTCCGATGCGGTAGCCGGCGCTGGTGATCACATCGTCGTCACGACCGACGAAGCGGATGTAGCCGTCACTGTCGCGGATGCCCTGATCGCCTGAGAGCATCCACTCGCCGACGAACTTCTCGCGCGTGGCCTCCGGCCGGTTCCAATACCCCAGGAACATCACCGGGTCCGGCGACTTGAAGGCGATGTTGCCCAGGGTGCCGTCGGGTACCGGGTTGCCGGCATCGTCGACGATGGCCACCGTGTGGCCGGGCATGGCTTTGCCGATGCAGCCGGGGCGGTGCACGTCCTGGTCGGCGCAGGAGCCCACCACGATGTTGCACTCGGTCTGGCCGTAGAACTCATTGATGGTCAGCCCGAAGGTCTCCCGCCCCCAGTCGAGCAGCTCCAGCCCGAGCGACTCGCCGCCGCTGGCGACCGAGCGAAGACGATAGTTCCAACGGCCCTTGGGGTTGTCCACCGCGCGCATGAGCTTGAGCGCCGTGGGTGGCAGGAACACGTTGCGGATGGGGAACTCCTCCAGCAGCGCGAAAGCCTTCTCGCCGTCGAATTTCTCGAAGCGGTGCGCAACCACCGGCATGCCGAAGTACCAGGCCGGCATGAGCACGTCCATCAACCCGCCGATCCAGGCCCAGTCGGCCGGCGTCCACATCATGTCGCCGGGCTGGGGGAAGTAGTTGTGCGGGAACTGCACGCCGGTGAGGTGGCCGATGATGGTGCGGTGGGCGTGCAGGGCGCCCTTCGGTTTACCGGTGGTGCCCGAGGTGTAGATGATCAGCGCCGGGTCTTCGGCATCGGTATCGACGACCGCGAAGTCCTCCGGCTGCCCGGCCATGGCATCGTGCAGGTTGACCGTATCGTCGCTGTGGTCGTCGACCAGGTAGACGGTCTCCAGTGACGGTACGCGGTCGCGAATCTCGTGCAAGGTGGCCAAGCCCTTGCTGTCGGTGACCACCGCCTTCATACCGCAGTCGGTGAGCCGGTGCTCGATGGCCTCCACGCCGAAGAGTGTGAACAAGGGCACGGCGATACCACCGAGCTTGTACACCGCAAGATGGGTGAGGGCAGTCTCTGGGCTTTGGCCCAGCAGAATGCCCACCCGGTCGCCGCGCTGGATGCCGCTGGCCACCAGGGCATTGGCGAGCTGGTTGGACTGGCGCTTCAAGTCATCGAAACTGTAGCGGTCCACCCCGCCGTCGCGCCGTTTGTAGATCAAGGCCTCGCGGCCGCTGCCGTCGGCCCAGCGATCGCAGCACACCACGGCCATGTTCAGGCGCGCGGGAATGTCCCAGCGGAAGGCCGCACAGGTGGTGTCGTAGTCGCCTTGTCTTACCAGCATGGGCAGCCTCCGCGGGTCGTTATGGTTATACGTTTTAAGTTTTAGGTGTAATCAGGATTGGTGCCGTCGGGATTTTGGTGCTTATACCGGCGCCCCCTCTCCCC
>CBFGWV010000411.1:0-3491 GCA_965652545.1 uncultured Candidatus Competibacteraceae bacterium
CGCACGCGGCCTTCGAGCACGAGGTATTCCTGGGGCTGCTGGAGCAGTTCCAGGCGGGTCTGGGCGTATTGCTGGCCGTGGGGCATTTGCGGTTGGCGATACGGACCAGGATGGAACCGCACCTGGTACTGGTCGAATACGTGCCCGCGCGGGTCGGCGTGGTTTACGTACAGGTCCGCCGATGGCGCGAGATAGTCGTAGTCATTCATGACCGTCTGCCCGGGCACGACCTCGCGCTGCAACGAGAGGCTGGTGATGTGGTCCTCGGGCGGATACGTCGGGCCGGGGGCGTAGTACGGGACGTCCGCATACCCCTTGAAAGGCTCATGGGTCGAGCTATGGTCCGCGAACACCATGACCTCGGTGTCGGGGCCGTGCTCAAACCAGTAATAGACACCCTCATGCTCGAGCAGGCGGGAGATGAAGGCCATATCGGACTCACCGCCGTACTGCACCTGGTACTCCCAGGTTTTGTACTCGCCCTTGAGCCGCCAATCGGTGCGCACGCCGTGCTGGGACAGCACCTCCTCGACGATCCGTGGGGTGGTCTCGTTCTGCCAGATGCGCCAATCGACGCTGTGGAGGGCGTGCCAGGCTTTTGGGGCAATGATGATTTCGTAGCCCCACAGCTCGTCATCGTCCTGCCCCAGCGCGATGCAGCGCACGATGCTGCCGGCGATGAAGCGCTCGCCGCGATGTTGCGTCTCCAGCCGCAGGACGATTTGCTGGCCGAGCAGCGCCTGGCAGTCGATGTCCTCAGCTTCGGATTTGAACACCCCGGTGAGGGTGTAGATCATCGACAGGCCTTCGGTACCGGTAAGGGACACTGGCACCAGGCGGTCATCGGGGATGGTGACGGCATCGAGTACACGATGGCTGCTGGTCGCGGACAGGGCGAGGTTCATTGCTGACTCCTTGCAATGGATTCATGGGTATAAAACAAAATGGGTGTAAAACAGACGGCTTCGTTCGTCAGCGCGACACGGAAGCTTTGGCGCCCAATCCAGACGGTGCCGAATAGTATGGTGTGCTAATGGAGAGGGTCTGACGATGAGAACGGTGCGACGTGGCACAGCGGCGCGTCCGCGCGGTCTGTCCATAACAGCCCCCCTAAATTTGTCCGTATCCTTTTTGGGTGGGCAGCAAACTAACCAACGATCAAATGGCCGTCAACGAATAAAACCATGTGGTCAAGAACAGAGCATTTGGGCACCGGCGCACGAGGCGCCGGTGCCACGCCCATCAGACGTCGTCTATGGTCAAGACGAGGCAGCCTTTCATGACGCGCACCCGCACTGGCGTGCGGATGTCGAAGCCGGCGGCGGCCAGCCAGTGGCCGCGCATTTGCAGCCACGGCACCCGCGCCTCGCGCGGCGGCGTGCCGTCCCGGCGCTCGGGGTAGGCGTAGATTTGGTCGCGGACGGTCAAGCGACGCTCGCCGGGGACTTGGGATGGGCGGGTGTTACGGGTAAGCTTGTTTGCAGCCATGATCGACTCCACATTAGTCGGTTTTGGTTAGCTGGCCTTGGGTGGTGGTGCACCCAGGGCTGGCGCTTTCTTTTTCAACATGTCTATTGGCGGCTTGAAGATAACGAACCAACTCTCCCCATTGAGCCGCCATCGATACTCACGCAGGCGCCTACATCATCTTATGAATTGTCCGAAACTCACAACCTGAGCTTGCCAAACAAGCCAAATATTCGACGGCCGCGCCAGCGGTTAAATTATACCCATGAAGAAGCGAATTAGAAACCAGAAAAACGAGAGTAGCCGACGTTTTTCATGCTCAGACCATTACTCTTATCGCGCTTTTCCACGACATAGCACAACGGAAAGCGAGAGCGGAAGCAAACACGGCGCCTATACAATCAACATCAACGCAAACACACCACTTTCATTGTCACCACGGCTTATGTGAACGCCGCCGTCACGATCAAATCGCAGTAGCGTCTTCCGCGCTGGATATCGTTGTCGTCGCACATGGACCAAACTATACTTTCGCCATGCAACGCCTCCAAGCCTTCAAGTACGAACTCATGCCGACCGGCGATCAGCAGCGCGATATGCGCCGCTTCGCCGGGTCGTGCCGGTTCGTGTTCAACAAGGCGCTGACGTTGCAGAAGGAGCGCTACGAACGGGGCGAGAAGAAGCTGGGCTATCCCGGGCTGTGCAAACTGCTAACCGAGTGGCGCAACGGTACGGAAACGCCATGGCTGACCGATGCCCCGACGCACCCGCTGCAGCAGGCGCTCAAGGACTTGGAGCGGGCCTATACGAACTTCTTCGCCAAGCGGACCGACTTCCCGCGTCTCAAGAAGAAAGGACAGTCCGACAGCTTCCGCTATCCAGACCCGAAGCAAATCAAGCTCGACCAGGCAAACAGCCGCCTGTTTCTGCCCAAACTTGGTTGGCTGCGCTACCGCAACAGCCGAGACGTATTGGGCACCGTGAAGAACGTCACTGTCAGCCAATCGGGCGGCAAGTGGCATGTGTCAATCCAGACAGTGCGCGAGTTCGAGCAACCGCTACCCAAGGGCGGTGCGGTCGGTATCGACATGGGCATCGCCCGCTTCGCCACCCTGTCGGACGGCACCTTCTACGCGCCACTCAACAGCTTCAAGCGGCAAGAAGTGGCCTTGCGCAAGGCGCAGCAAGCGATGAGCCGCAAAACGAAGTTCAGTAACAACTGGAAGCGGGCGAAAAGCCGTATCCAGAAGATTTACTCCCGTATCGGCAATGCCCGCCGCGACTACCTGCACAAGGCCACGACCACGATCAGCCAAAACCACGCGATGGTGTGTATCGAGGACTTGCAGGTACGGAATATGTCCAAGTCAGCGGCAGGCACAACCGAAGTACCGGGCAAAAACGTTCGGGCCAAGGCCGGCCTGAATAAATCCATCCTCGATCAGGGCTGGTTCGAGTTCCGCCGCCAACTGGATTACAAGCTGGCGTGGAGCGGCGGTCATCTCGTCACCGTACCGCCGCAGAACACCAGCCGGCGGTGTCCGTGCTGTGGGCATGTGTCGGCGGACAACCGCCAGACACAAGCGCAGTTTCTGTGCGTCGAATGTGGTTTCCGGGAGAATGCCGACTTGGTCGGCGCGATAAATGTTCTTAGGGCGGGACACGCCCGTTGCGCCTGTGAAGTGAGCAATGCTGTAAGGTTGCCAGCAGCAGGAACCCACCGAAGCGACTCAGGAGTGGCTCAATGCCGCACCCGCGCGCCGTAGGAATCCTCCAAATGGATGCGGGGGAGGATGTCAAGGCGGTGTTCTTCTATTTTATGGTGATCCGGCGGCGGCCTGCCGTAGTGGCCGACAGCCTCCCATCGCCTTGAGTCAGTGGTTCGCAGCGTCACTCGTCCGTATCCACAAGGCCACCGGCAAGCAGTGGAACAGATCGGCGGCCTGAACCTGGGTCGCGGGACCGATCGCACGCTCGCCTGCGAACGCATCGACAAACCCGCCCTCACCGACGCGCTCGGGCAG
>CBFGWV010000412.1:0-3479 GCA_965652545.1 uncultured Candidatus Competibacteraceae bacterium
TGGTGGCCGTGGTGGCCTTGTCCATGGTCACCACGCCGCTGTTGCTGCTGGCGCATGACCGCGTTCTCGCCCCACGTTTGCGAGACGGCGTGACGGCGCGGCCGGACGATGCCATCGCGGACGAACACAACCCGGTGATCATCGCCGGCTTTGGGCGCTTCGGGCAGATCGTCACCCGGCTGCTGCAAGCGCACGATGTCGCCGCCACCATCATCGACCACGATCCGGACCACGTCGAGCGCGTGCGGCGATTCGGCTTCAAAAGCTACTACGGCGATGCCGCGCGTATTGAACTGCTCGAAGCCGCCGGGTTGGCCCGCGCGCGGGTGCTGGTGCTGGCCATCGACGACCGCCCGGCGCTCAATCGCATTGCCGCAGAGGTGCGCGAGCGCTATCCGGGGGTTACCATCGTCGCCCGAGCCTGGGACATGCCCCATGTGTTCGAGCTCATGGACGCCGGTGCGCACTATGCCCAGCGCGAAACCTTCGACGATGCGCTGGCCACCGGCGTCACCACCTTGCGCGCGCTGGGCTTCGGTGCCAGGGTGGCGCTGCGCGCGGCACAGGCCTTCCGCCGGCACGACGAAGCCGCGCTGGCCAGCTTGTACGCCGTGCACAAGGATGAGGGCGACCTGATCACCGAAACCTTGCGCGCGCGGGCCGAAATCGAGGAACTGCTGCGGGTGGATCGCAGCTGGAAACGCAGTCACGGGGAGGAAGAATGGGGGTAAGTGTCGCCGCGCTGCCGATGGAACAGCAGCTCACCCACACCTTGCGCGAGGCGTTCGGTCTTCAGGCCTTTCGTCCGCACCAGGAGGCGATCTGCCTCGACGTGGCCGCCGGCCGCGACGCCCTGGTGGTCATGCCCACCGGGGCAGGCAAGTCCCTGTGCTACCAATTGCCGGGGCTCGTGCGCGGGGCCACGACGCTGGTGATCTCACCGCTGATCGCCCTGATGGACGACCAGGTGAGCAAACTGTGTCGCCAGGGCCTGGCGGCCGAGCGCATCCACTCCGGCCTGCCGCGCGAGACCGCGCGTGAGACCTGCCGGCGCTACCTGCGTGGCGAGCTCGACTACTTGTACATCGCCCCCGAGCGGCTGGCCGTGCCCGGCTTCCCCGAAATGCTGGCCAAGCGCATGCCGGGGCTGATCGC
The DNA here is from genome assembly GCA_965652545.1 of uncultured Candidatus Competibacteraceae bacterium. Lineage (GTDB taxonomy): Bacteria > Pseudomonadota > Gammaproteobacteria > Competibacterales > Competibacteraceae > CBFGWV01. Next base: position 1,156 of record CBFGWV010000412.1, read on the forward strand.
GGTGGACGAGGCGCACTGTATCTCCCAATGGGGGCATGACTTCCGCCCCGAATACCGCCTGCTGGGCGAGCGCCTGCCCATCCTGCGCCCGACGCCGGTGGTGGCCTTGACCGCCACCGCCACCCTGCAAGTGCAGGACGATATCCTGCGTCAACTGGACACCCCCGACGCCGTGCGCCATGTGCACGGTTTTCGTCGCGACAACCTGGCGGTGGAGGCAGTGGACGTGGCACGCAAGGACCGTGCCGAGCGCGTGCGCGCCATCCTCGCCGACCCCGCGCGCCGGCCGGCCATCGTATACGCCCCCACGCGGCGCGAGACCGGCGAGATTGCCGAGATGCTCGACACCGACTACCCGGCCGCCGCCTACCACGCCGGCCTCGACCCGGAATCGCGCGAGCGTGTGCAGACCGCCTTCTTGGAAGGCCGGTTGGAGGTCGTCGTCGCCACCATCGCCTTCGGCATGGGCGTCGACAAAGCCGATGTACGCACCGTCATCCACACCGGTCTGCCCGGCAGCGTCGAGGGGTACTACCAGGAGATCGGCCGTGCCGGCCGCGATGGCCTGCCGAGCCGGGTCGTACTGTTGTACACCTATGCCGACCTGCGCACCCACGAGTACTTCCACACCCGCAGCTACCCCGACCCGGAATTGCTGCAGCGCCTGTGGGACCAGCTCAAGCAGGCACCGGACGATGCCGGCAACCTGGCTACCGACCTGCGCCTGGACAGCGACGAGGTCACCGCCGGCCTGAACCAGCTGCGCGTCCACGGCGGCGCGCACTGGGACGGCCAGTGCTGGCAGGTTGGTCGTGGCGAGTGGCGCAAGACTTACGCCGTCCAGCGCAACGACCGTATCGAACAGGTCAAGCGCATGCTGCGCTTCGCCGAAAGCCCCGGCTGCCGCATGCTCGGGCTGGTGCGTCACTTCGGCGACCAGGCCGACTCCGGTGCCGATTGCGGCCTGTGCGACCAGTGTGCCCCCGACGCCACTATCGCGGCGCCCACCCGCCGGCTCGACGGCGGCGAACGGGTCCTGGCGCGCAACGTGCTCTCCGCCCTGGTCCAGAAGGACGGCCAGACCCCCGGGCAGCTACACCAGCAGGCCGGGGGCAATGCCGCCCGCCGCGATTTCGACCGTGTCCTCAAGGCCATGAGCGGTGCCGGCCTGCTGCGTGCCGAGTCGGCTGAGTTCCGCAACGAGGCGGGGGAGTTGATCCAGTTCCAGCGCTTCTACCGCGAGGACGCCGCCGAGGCCAGCGATGCACTCGACACCGTGCGCGTCATCGGCGTTGTGCCGCCATCGACCACCAAGCGGAAGAAATCGACCCCAGCCCTCGCCGCGCCGAGCGGCCCGGTGGACGAAGACCTGTTCGAGCGCCTGCGCCAATGGCGCAAACAGGAAGCCGACACCCGCGCCGTACCGGCCTATTGCATCCTGACCAACAAGACGCTGGAACACCTCGCCATCGCCCAGCCGGCGGACGAAGCCGCCTTGGCGGCGGTGTCGGGTATCGGGCCGAAGATCATGGAAATGTACGGTGCGGATTTGCTGGGGTTGATTAACGGGGCCTGAGCCAGCCCGGATGGGTCATGATTCCCACATGCCCACGGGTAAGAGAACAAAAAGAAAAAGGGATTACATTGAACGCAGATGCGCTTTCCAGGCGCCGCCTGTGCATCGGTGCCATCGTTTACAACGAGGGGCCATACCTCCTTGAATGGCTGGCCTTTCATCTCAATCAGGGTGTGGAGCACTTCTACATCGCGGACAATCACTCCAGCGATGAGACGACGGTGATCCTGGAGGCCCTGGCGCTGCGCGGCCGGGTCACCCGCTTGTTTCAGCCGCGGGTGGCGCAGGGCAACATGCAGTTGGAGGCCTACCGGCGCATTCTCGAGCGGGTCGATCCGGCGCGTGATCTGGTCGCGTTTCTCGATGCTGACGAGTACCTGTTGCCGACCGATTCGGGCACGACGGCTGCTGCGCTCGTGTGCAGCATGTTCGCGGACCCGGCGGTCGGTGCAGTGGCGGTGAATTGGCGGGTGTTCGGGTCATCGGGGCGGATCGCCCCGGGGGTCGGGTTGGTGACCGAGCGCTTTCTGCAGGCGGGCGATCAGGGGCGGGAGGTCAACCGGCACGTCAAGAGCATTGTCGACCCGGCGGCGGTCACGGTGATGCAGGCGCACATCGGGCGCTTGAAGCCGCCGCGGGTATACGTGGATGCCCAAGGCCGGCGGTACGATTACACCCGCAGTGGCGGGTTCGCCAGTGAGGTGGCGCCGGTGTGGTCGCCGCTGGTCGTCCATCATTATGTGATCAA
>CBFGWV010000413.1:0-3415 GCA_965652545.1 uncultured Candidatus Competibacteraceae bacterium
TCGACGATCGTACGGGTACCGACCTCGAAACCCGCCTCGGTCGCCTCAAGCGCACTTTCGCTGGATTTCAGCGCCTGGCGCAGGGCGTCGATGGTGCTGATGGCCGCGAGCACGTTGCGATAAGCCTCGCGGACCTGCCGCACGGCTTCGCGCTGGCTGGCCTCCAGGCGCGCCTTGCTGGCCTCGAACTGGTAGGCCGCTTCACGGGTGCGGGAGACGACGGCGCCACCCTTGTACAGGGGCACATTCACCTGCAGCCCGATTTGGGCGCCACTGGTGTCGCTGGCGAAGCCGCTGCTGCCGGACTCCGTGTCGTAGTATCCGGCGGTCAGGTCGACCGTCGGATAGTGGTCGGAGCGTTGAATCTCGATGTTTTCCCGTGCCACATCGACACCGAACGCGGCACCGATCAAGGCTGGGTTGTTATCCAACGCCTGGCGGACCCAGATTTCGGGGTCGGCCGGCTCCGGTGCCTCCAGCGGAAGGGACGCGCTCAAGACGTCGAGGGCGTCATAGCGCAGGTTGGTAATCTGACGCAGGGCCTCGTAGGCGTTTGCGACGGCATTTTCGGCCACGATCTCGTCAGCGTTGGACTGATCGAACCGCGCCTGTGCCTCTTGCACATCGGTGATGGTGATCAGTCCCACCTCGAAGCGCCGTGTCGCCTGCTCCAGCTGCCGAGCGATGGCCTGCTTTTCCGCCCGGGAGAAGCTCAGGTCGTCCTGTGCTGCCAGCACATCGAAATAGGCCTGGGCGACCCGCAGCACCAGGTTCTGCTCTTCGGCACTGAATGTGGCATCGGCCTGCCTCACCTGGGCGGCCGCCTGATCCTGGCGCACCAGGGCTGTGCGTCGGTAGATCGGCTGTGTCAGATTCAGGCTGTAACTGTGTCCGGTAAAGCTGGAATCGCTACTGCTCGTACTGTCGACCCCGAAGTCCCGGGTCTGCTCGCCGGTTGCGCTGATATCCGGCAAAAGCAATGCGCGTGCCTGAGGTTCGTTCTCCCGCGTGGCCAGCCGGTCCTGGGAGGCCGCCCGTATATCGGGATCACTATCCAGGGCCTGACGGTAGACATCCAGTAAACCGGTTGCCTGCGCGCCCGGTGTGGCCAGCAGGATCGCTACAGCCAGCAAGGAAGGTTTGAAGCGTAATGACATGGAAGGCCTCGACCAGATCCGTGATGCGTTCAAGCCTTGCAGGACCGCGCCCCGATCGGGAGGTTCACGACCTGCGATGCTTCAATAACGGGGAAGAGTCGGATCGATATCGTCGACCCAGCGCGCCATGCCCCCAACCAGGTTGTACACCGGCGCCACCCCCACCCGCTCCAACAATACGGCAGCGTGTAGACTTCGTACACCATGATGGCAAATCAATACCGGGGCGCTTGTCGGGTCGACGCTGGGCGGGTGTGCCATGAATTGCCCGAGCGGTATATTGGCCGCTCCCGGCAACGCCACCAACTCGAACTCCCAGGGCTCGCGTACGTCGACCAGGGCTACGGACTTTCCCGCATCCAGCCATTGTTTCAGCTCTCGCGGGGTCAGCGCCTCTACCATTGTTGACATCCTCCTCAGTCTAAAGTCAGAGGATTCCTACGGCGCTCAGGCGCGGCATTGAGCCGTCCCCTGGAGTCGCTTCGGTGGGTTCCTGCTGCTGACGGCATTATCGCACCGTTCACTTCACAGGCTAGCCGGGCGTGTCCCGCCCTTAATACGTTGATCGCGCCGACTCGATCGGCGTTATCCTCGAAGTCGCATTCGACGCAGGCGAAGCGTGCCTGCGTGCGGCGGTTGTCCGCCGATACATGGCCGCAGGCCGGACAGGTTCGGCTCGTGTGCTGCGGAGGCACGGCAACAAGCCAACCGCCCTTCCACGCCAGCTTGTAATCCAGTTGGCGGCGGAACTCGAACCAGCCTTGATCGAGGATGGATTTGTTCAGGCCGGACTTGGCCTTCACACGTTTACCCGGTTGATCGGTGGTGCCTGCCGCCGACCTGGACATGTTCCGTACCTGCAAGTCCTCGATACACACCATCGCGTGGTTTTGGCTGATCGTGGTCGTGGTTTTGTGCAGGTAGTCGCGGCGGGCGTGCCCGATGCGGGCGTGGATGCGCTGGACGTGGGCTTTCGCCTTCTTCCAGTTGTTGCTGAACTTGCTCTTGCGGCTCATGGCCTGCTGCGCCTTGCGCAAAGCCGTTTCGTGCCGTTTGAAACTGTTGAGTGGTGCGTAGAACGTGCCATCAGAGAGGGTGGCAAAGCGGACCACACCCATGTCGATGCCAACCGCGCCCCCTTGGGCGATAGGCCGCACCACTTCGCGTTCGGTCTGGATCGACACGAACCACTTACCGCCAGAGTGGCTGATGGTGACGTTCTTCACCGCGCCCAATACGTCGCGACTGTTGCGATAGCGCAGCCAGCCGAGCTTGGGCAAGAACACGCGGCTGTTGGCCTGATCAAGCTTGGTCTGCTTCGGGTCGGGATAACGGAAACTGTCGCCTTGGCCCTTTCTCTTAAAGCGCGGGAACTCGGCCCGCTTGGCGAAGAAATTGGTGTAGGCGCGCTCCAAATCCTTGAGCGTCTGTTGCAGCGGATGCGTCGGTGCATCGGCCAACCACGGGGTGTCCGTGCCGTTGCGCCATTGGGTGAGCAGCTTGCACAGCCCGGCATAGCCGAGCTTCTTTTCGCCGCGCTCGTAGCGTTCCTTCTGTAACGCCAGAGCCTTGTTGAAGACGAAACGGCATGACCCGGCGAAGCGGTGCATGTCGCGCTGCTGTTCGCCGGTCGGCATCAGTTCGTATTTGAAGGCTTGGAGACGTTGCATGGCGAAAGTATAGTTTGGTCCATGTGCAACGACAATGAAGGTGATGTGTTCGCATTGATGTTGGTTGTGTGGGTGCCATGCTTGTTCCCCATTTCGTTTTTCTTTTTGTTACGTTGTGAAGAAGCGAGATCAAGGTGAGAGCTGAGTGTAAAAATCGTCGCCCACCCTTGCTTTCTTTGGTTTCCAATTCGCTCCTTCGAGGATATAATTTAACCGCTGACGCGGCCGTTGTGCTAGGCCTTTTGGCAAGCTCGGGTTGTGAGTTTTAATTGAGATCTGGGTGAGCCAGAAGATCATGTAGGCGCCTGCGTGAGTGTCGATGGCGGTTCAGTAGGTAGAGTTGGTTCGTTATCTTCAAGCCGCCAATAGACATGTTGAAAAAGAAAGCGCCGACCCTGGGTGTACCACCACCCAAGGCCAGCTAACCAAAACCGACTACAGCGGAGTCGATCATGGCTGCAAAGAAGCTTACCCGTAACACCCGCCCATCCCAAGTCCCCGCCGAGCGCCGGCTCACCGTCCGTGACCAGATTTACGCCTATCCCGAGCGCGCTGACGGCACGCCGCCGCGCGAGGCGCGGGTGCCGT
>CBFGWV010000414.1:0-3376 GCA_965652545.1 uncultured Candidatus Competibacteraceae bacterium
TTCAGCAGGCAGGGCACTCCGGCATGCTCGGCCTTCGCCCCGCGCGGGCTGAAGCTTTCTTCCTCACAGAGGTGCTCGATGATCTGGCCGACCCTGTTGCCGTCATCGTCGGTGACGCTCACCGTAATGCATCCACTGTGGTCGTAGGTACGGTTCAGTGTGACGCCGATGATGAAACGCTGCCCGGTCTGTGTGAGAACGGTGCAACTGGCATCGTCGCCGCCGAGCATCAGGGCTTCGATTCGGTGGCGCGCATTGATCGACCCGAATGGGGAGCCTTGCCCCCACAGGTGAAAGCTGGCGCCGGAGAGATCGACGAAGACATTGCCTGCCGCCAACAGGACCCGCGCACCATCGCGCAGAACGATGCTGGAGACGCTGATCATGGCCGGACCGCCGTATCGGCGCTGCCGATCATGTACTCAATTGGCGTCCTTGGGTGTGCGTTCATCGTCCCTCCTGCCAGAGCCTGTGGGGCGCGATAGGCGATGTTGCCGGCGTGCGACGTGGATTTCTCTGCTATTGGGCGACGGGTGGGCTTATAGCGATAGGTTTGCATTTGATTGCATCGTCACCGATGTTGAGATTCTTGCAAGCCTCGGCTACGCCTGCAAGATGTCAGTGGTGTTAAGACATCCGGTCAACCCAAGTGATTTTTTCTTATATTGCCATTGCACCCAGACATTAATTCCGCAGCGGTATTGGGATTGTGAACCGGCAATAACACATTGGCGCTCTTTTTCCGATTCAGCCGAAGAAGAATTGCCGCTTCCCAAACTTTTGGTGAGCCTTTGAACGACGCCGATCGCGCCCGCTTGTTCGATCAGTTAGCTACCCTGGAGAAGGCCGGTCTGCCGCGGGTGCAGGCGGCGCGGGCGCTTGTCGGTGATGCGCCTGCCGCGGCCAGGGATGCGTTGACCCGCTTCGCGCTGCGGCTGTCGCGGGGTGAGTCAGTCGCCCGTGCGGGAGAGCGTGCCGGCCTGTGGCGCGGTTGGGAAGTGCCGGTGATCGACGCGGCCGAGCACGCCGGGCGCCTGGAACAGGCATTGACGGTATTGGCCGATCACTATCGCCGCTGGGCACAGCGAGTGAAGCGCTTTCGCAGCAAACTGGTGCTGCCTGCCGCGGTGGGTTTCATCGGCTTGTGGGTGAGTCCTCTACCGGCACTGGTTCGCGGCGATCTGACGCCGGTCGGCTATCTGTCGCGTGTTTTCATCCCCTTGGTGCTGGTCGTCATTCTCGCTACGGCCGTGCGCGGAATGTGGCGGCACCGGCACCAGGGCATCGCCGCTGCGTTGCTGGGGCACTTGGCCGCGACGCCCCTGGGCGGCGGCCTGCGCAGGCGATGGCACCGCCGCCGCCTGTGGGCTCTGGCCCTGATGCTCGAGTCCGGTGTGGATGCCGCTGCCAGTCTGCGTCGATTGGCCGCCGTGGAGCCCTGGTCGTGGGGACGGCATGCCCTGGTAAGGTTGGCCGGCACTGTGGATGCCGGGCAAGCGCTGGTGCCCGCACTGAGTGCCGATCACTGGCTTCCCGAAGCCGATCGGCGCGGTGTCCTGCTCACCGACGAGGTCGCGGGCCGTCTGCCGGAAGGGCTGCGGCGCTATCTGCTGGTGCTGGATGAGCGCGAGGCCGAGCGCCTGGACGCGATCGCGCAATGGCTACCCCCGCTGATGTATGGCCTGATCATCGCCGCCGCGCTACTTTGAACGCATCGTGTCGATTCGAGTGCAACCATTCGGCGGTGTATGCTCCCGCTTCTCGCACTCGAACCGATCTCAAGGAGCGCGTATGTCCACATCCAGCACCCCGTTTACCTGGGATGATCCGCTTCGGCTCGAGGATCAGCTCAGTGACGAAGAGCGCATGGTCCGCGACTCGGCCCATGCCTATTGCCAGGACCGCCTGGCCCCGCGGGTGAAACTGGCCTTCCGCAACGAAGACTTCGACCGCGCCATCATGACCGAGATGGGCGAGTTGGGCCTATTGGGCTCGACCATCGACGGCTACGGCTGCGCCGGCCTGTCCTATGTCTGCTACGGACTGGTCGCCCGCGAGGTGGAGCGCGTCGACTCCGGCTACCGCTCGGCCATGAGCGTGCAGTCCTCCCTGGTGATGTACCCCATCCACGCCTATGGCAGCGAGGCGCAACGCGAGCGTTTCCTGCCCAAGCTGGCCAGTGGCGAGATGGTCGGCTGCTTCGGCCTGACCGAGCCGGACCACGGCTCCGACCCCGGCGGCATGAAAACCCGCGCGCGCAAGACCGACGGCGGCTATGTGCTCAACGGCGCCAAGATGTGGATCACCAACAGCCCCATCGCCGATGTCGCCGTGGTCTGGGCCAAGGACGATGAGGGCGTGATCCGCGGTTTCCTGGTCGAGCGTGGCATGGCCGGGTTCTCCACCCCGGTCATCGAGGGAAAGTTCAGCCTGCGCGCGTCGATCACCGGCGAGATCGTCCTCCAAGACGTGTTCGTGCCCGAGGACAATCTGCTGCCCAACGCCAAAGGCCTGGGTGGACCGTTCGGCTGCCTCAACCGCGCCCGCTACGGCATCGCCTGGGGTGTCATGGGGGCGGCCGAGGCGGCCTGGCACGCGGCTCGCCTCTACACGCTGGAGCGCAAGCAGTTCGGCCGGCCGCTGGCGGCCAACCAGCTCATCCAAAAGAAGCTCGCCGACATGCAGACCGAGATCGCGTTAGGTCTGCAGGCGGCGCTGCAAGTGGGCCGGTTGATCGACAGCGGGCAGATGATTCCCGAGGCCGTCTCGCTGATCAAGCGCAACAACTGCGGCAAGGCCCTGGACATCGCCCGTACCGCGCGCGACATGCTCGGCGGCAACGGCGTGTCCGACGAGTACCCGGTAATCCGCCATGTGCTGAACCTGGAGGCGGTCAATACCTACGAGGGTACGCACGATGTCCACGCGCTTATTCTGGGCCGCGCACAGACCGGCATCCAGGCGTTCACCGGCGCGTGAGCATGGGCGCGTTGTCGCACCTGAAGGTGCTGGACCTCTCGCGGGTGCTGGCCGGTCCCTGGGCCGGCCAGATCCTGGCCGACCTGGGTGCGGAGGTCATCAAGGTCGAACGCCCGGGCAACGGCGACGACACCCGCGGCTGGGGCCCGCCGTATGCCCGTGACGAGGCTGGCGAGGCGACGGCGGAGTCGGCGTATTTCCTCTCGACCAACCGCGGCAAGCGCTCGGTCACCATCGACATCACGCAAGCGGCCGGCCAGGACCTCGTCCGCCGCCTGGCGGCGCGCGCCGATGTGGTGCTGGAGAACTTCAAAGTCGGGGGGCTGGCCAAGTACGGCCTGGACTACGCCAGCCTCAAGGCCGTCAACCCGGCCCTGGTGTACTGCTCGATCACCGG
>CBFGWV010000415.1:0-3341 GCA_965652545.1 uncultured Candidatus Competibacteraceae bacterium
CGCCCCTGGCCTGGGTGGGCATGGCGGTGGCGGCGGTGGGTGTGGCCATGGTGAGCCCGCGGCGAGTCTCATAAGGGACCGGCGCCTTACAACCGAACAGATCGCGCAGCGCTGCAGTCTCCCCTCCGGCCCCTTTGCCATGTAGATGCATGCAGCAGCTGGGCGCTCCCCCCTTAGCCCGCCGTCACATTGCACACCGTGTAGAACATTGTGGTCGGCTCTGCAGCCAGGCCGAACTTGCCCGGCCCGAGCAGCTTGGCGTGGTAGCCGGCCAGCGAACCGGAGGCGAACGCGATCAGTCCGCTGTCCGCGTCCAAGCGGTACTCGCCCTCATTGCCGGCGCGATCGACATAGCGGGCGGCGTCGGCATCCTCCAACATCCAATGCAGGTAGGAATGCGAGCTGCCGTCCGCCAGCCGCACGACACACATGCCATTGCTTTGACCGAGAATTTCGCCGCTCCGCTGCTGGCGGTCGACCACTGCACGGCCGGCGCGGCAGGTCTCGGTCGACTCCAGCCCGGTGGCGGGCGGCGACACATCGGCCGCAAAAGCGGGGCCAGGCACCAACGAAAACCACAGCACAAGGGCGGCGGGTGCGAACGTTGAAGCAGACATGGGTGTTCTCCGGTTCCAGACTGGACCGACACCACAATAGAGGAAATTCGGAAGTGCGCCTCAGACACTCACCCCGTTCGCAGGCTCAATAGCCGTCAGTTCCCGCCCCGCGTCGCGCCATCCGCCGAACCCATCCACCAGATAGCGGGCATTCAAACCCATCGCCCGCAGGGTTGCGGTGCACCCCTGGCTGATCTCATGCCCGTGTGCGCAATAGATCACCACCGGCCGATCGCGCGGCACGGTGTCCTTCCAAGTGAACAAGGCCATCGGGTCCAGCCACTGGGACCCGGGTATCTGCGCATCGTCGGCCTGCCTGATGGCGGCGCGGCGTACATCCAGCAGCGTGAAGGCCTTGCCTGCCGCCTGCCACTCGACCAACTCGCTTATCGACAATCTATCCATCACGACCTCCCGGTCAGACTACCCACAGATACAACACCAGACCGGTCACAGCGCAGCCGCCGATGACCTCGATCACACCGCGCTTGAAGTACAGCAGAGCCACCGTCGCGGCCAGGGCGATGAGGGCCGACGGCCCGTCGAACGGGCCGTCGAAGCCTTGCGGCCAGAGCACGTGGTAGCCGAAGAACAGCGCCAGGTTGAGAATGACCCCGACCACGGCGGCCGTGATGGCGGTCAACGGCGCGGTGAATGCCAGATCGCCGTGGGTGGACTCCACGAACGGCCCCCCGGCGAGGATGAATACGAACGACGCCAGGAAGGTGAACCAGGTCACCAGCATCGCGGCCACCACACCGGCCAGGAAGGCCGCATCGGGGCCGAACACCGCCTGGGTGTAGCCGCCGACGAAACCGACGAAAGCCACCACCATGATCAGCGGCCCCGGCGTCGTCTCGCCCAGCGCCAGGCCGTCGATCATCTGCGTGGGCGTCAACCAGCCGTAGTGGCCCACCGCGCCCTGGTACACATAGGGCAGTACCGCGTACGCCCCGCCGAAGGTCAGCAACGCGGCCTTGGTGAAGAACCAGCCCATCTGGGTGAACGTGCCGTCCCACCCGTGGGTGAGCGTGAGCACCGCCATCGGCGTCACCCACAACACCCCGCCGCAGGCCAGCACCAGGGCCAGACGCGACCAGCGGAAACGCGCATGCTCCGGCGTGGGTGTGTGATCGTCGATCAACGCCGCCGCGCTGGAGCGCCCGCCGGCACCGTGACCGCCGCCGGTGGCAAACAGCTGCGGCGCCAGTCGCCCGCCCAGATAACCCACCAGCGCGGCCCCGGCCACGATGGCGGGAAACGGCAGCTTCAGCGCGAAGATCGCCACAAAGGCCGCCGCCGCAATGGCCCACATCAGGCCGTTCTTCAGCGCCCGCGAGCCGATACGGTAGGTCGCCTGCACCACCACCGCGGTCACCGCCGGCTTGATGCCATAGAACAGCCCGGCCACCACCGGCACATCGCCAAACGCGATGTACACCCAGGACAAGGCAATGAGCATGAACAACGACGGCAACACGAACAACGCACCGGCGATGACGCCACCCCAGGTCCGGTGCATCAACCAGCCGATGTACGTCGCCAATTGCTGCGCCTCGGGGCCGGGCAACAGCATGCAGTAATTGAGCGCATGCAAGAACCGCCGCTCCGACAGCCAGCGCCGGCGCTCGACCAACTCCTGGTGCATGATCGCAATCTGCCCCGCCGGCCCGCCGAAGCTGATAAAGCCCAGCCTCAGCCAAAAGCCGAAGGCCTCGCGCAAACTGACCGGCGAGCCTGCCGGTGCATCGGCCGACGACTCGACGGCCTGGGTTTCAATGACACTCATTGGGACGAGGACTCCTTGTCGAACGCAAGCAACAGGCCATCGAACACCCCGGCGGCCGCCTGCAACAGTTGATCGTCATCGGCGATGCCCTCACGCATACCGGCCAGCACCCGCTCCACGCCGACCGCCTCTGAAGGCTGGACACCGCCGGCGTCCAGGTAATGCACCAACGCCCCCAAGCGCAGCAGCGCCGGCGTTTCCAGGCCGAAGCTCGCCAGCAACACCTCGAACGTCACCCGCGCACCCACATGGGTAAACCGTGCACCATCGAAGTCGAAACCCAGCGCATCCGGCGGGCAATCCTCCGGCGACGGCAGCCACAGAAAACGCGCCTGCGGATCGATATGACGGCGGATCAACCACGCACTGGCCAACCGATCCACCCACGGCCGCCGGCGCGTCGCCCACACCCGCCCGCGGTACTCGCCCGGCACCAGGCGCTCCACCGCCCCCGGCACAGACCGCGGCTCATCCGGCGACAACACCTGATTGACCAGCGTCTCCAACTCACCAAGCGCCGCATCCGCCTGCCGCCTGGCCTCACCGGGGAAGAAGTCGACCTCCTCCAGCCCCGCAAACGCTTTGCGCAGCTTGCGCAGTTGCCGGATGGTCTCGAACGCCGTATCCGCCGTCAGCGCCTCGCGGGCGGCGGACACATCGTCCACCAGCCCCCCATAGGCCGCGCTGCGATCGAACAGCGCCGGGAAATCCCCCACATCGTGATCGTCCACGACGCCCAGAAGGAAAGCCGTGCCTTGTGCCGAGCGCACATCCGCCGCCACCGCACTCAAGCGGTCCAGACAAGCCGGCCGATCGGGCAGCAGGTACACGCCATCGCGCAACACCGCCGCCCCAGCGGCTTTCAATGCACGCCAGGCACGCATCCGCACGGTGCTGTTTTCCGTGGGCAGGGAGAGAACGAGTAGCAGCCAAGT
>CBFGWV010000416.1:0-3336 GCA_965652545.1 uncultured Candidatus Competibacteraceae bacterium
GCGTGACTCGGGTTGGTTACCCAAACCCAAACGTTGATCGCCTGTGCCCGCCTAGACGATCAATGCCCTCCTACCCCCCGATCATCCAGGCATGCTGCGGGTCGTTGTGAAACCGCCATACCCGCTGTGGCCCGGCCATGACGTTGAGGTAGTACAGGTCGTAACCGTGAGGTGCGCCGACGGGGTGATAGCCCCGCGGGACCATGACGACGTCTTTGTCCTCGACGGTGATGGACTCGTCCAGACTGCGGTCGTCGGTGTACACGCGCTGGTAGGCGAACCCTTGCGGTGGGTTCAGGCGGTGGTAGTAGGTTTCCTCCAGCTGCGAGACCTCGGGCAGGCTGTCGACGTCGTGGCGGTGGGGCGGGTAGCTCGACCAGTGCCCGCCGGGGGTGATGACCTCGACCACCAGCAGGCGCTCGGCGGGCGTACTTTCGGGCAGGATGTTGCAGACGTTACGGGTGTTCGTGCCCTTGCCGCGGGTTTCCCGTGTGCAGTCTTGCGGGGTGATGATGCGCACCGGGTGGGTGCCGCCAGCGCCCGGTGCGCTGGCGATGGCCAGCTCCAGGGCGGTGGTGGCGACGACCTCGGCGCGGATGCCGGCGGGCAGGTAGACGCTATAGGGCGCGATGCCCTCGAACGGCCCGGACCGCTGTCCGAGTTCGCCCAGGTCTTGGTCGGCGGCGCTGATGCGGGCGTTGCCGCCCACCAGCACCAGACAGCGTTCCCGGTCGTCTGCGGGCAGGTGAATGTGTTCGCCTTCAGACAGCATGTAGGCGTCGAAACCCACATAATGCCAACCGGCCCGCTGGGGTGTGATCGCCTGGATGTGGCCTTGGGTGCCTCGGGCGCGTGCGAGGAGTGGCGACATGGCAGGTGCCTCTTTGAAACATTTTTTCCCATAATGTCAAAGATGGAAATTTTGGTCCAATGAATCGTATCGACGCGCGCTCGCTGGCGCAGGCGTTGTCGGCGTTGACGGTGGCCGACCCTCGTCTGGGTGTGCTGGTGACGCGCAATGGCAGCCCGCCGCTGTGGCCGCTGCCGGCGGGGTTTGCCACCTTGGTGCGGATCATCCTCGAGCAGCAGGTCTCGCTGGATTCGGCGCGCCGGGCGCAGGAGCGGCTTGAGGCCATCGTCGAGATCGCCCCGGGCGCGGTTCTCCAGCTGTCGGAGGCGGCAATCCGTGCGGCCGGGATCACCCGTCAGAAAACCGCGTACATCCGTGACTTGGCCGCCCGCCTGCTCGATGGGCGTCTGGACCTGGATGCCCTGGGTGCTTTGCCCACGGACGCGGCCCGCGAGCATCTGATGGCGGTCAAGGGTATCGGCCGTTGGAGCGCGGATGTGTATCTGATGCGGGCCCTGGGGCATGCGGATGTGTGGCCGCCCGGCGATATCGCGCTGGCGGCCATGGTGCAGTCGCTGCACGACTTGCCGCAGCGGCCGGATGCATTGGAAACCGAGCGGTTGGCCGAGCCCTGGCGGCCGTTCCGCGCCGTCGCCGCGCGGGTGTTGTGGCACGACTACCTGATTACCCGCGGCCGCGATCTTGCGGGCATGACCTGACCCGACAACTCAACGAGAACGAACCATGATGTCCCAGTACGACTACCTTCGCGACGGCACGCGTATCTACGAGGCATCCTTCGCCATCATCCGTGCCGAAGCCGACCTGGACCGCTTCAGCGCGGACGAAGCCGATATCGCGGTGCGCATGATTCATGCCTGTGGCCTGGTGGAGGCGGCACGGCAGTTCGAGTTCGCACCGGGCTTCGTCTCCGCTGCCCGCGGCGCGCTGGCCGGTGGCGCGCCCATCCTCTGCGATGTCGAGATGGTGGCGCATGGCATTACCCGCGCCCGCTTGCCGGCACAGAACGAGGTGGTCTGCATGTTGCGCGATCCGCGTACCGCGGAACTGGCCGGGCGGATCGGCAATACCCGCTCGGCGGCGGCCGTGCAGTTGTGGGGCGAGCGACTGGCCGGTGCGGTGGTGGCCATCGGCAACGCGCCGACCGCCTTGTTCCACCTGCTGGACCTGCTGGGTCAAGGCGCGCCCAGACCCGCCGCCATCATCGGCATGCCGGTCGGTTTCGTCGGTGCTGCCGAATCAAAGGACGCCCTGGCTGCCCAGTGTTTCGGTGTCCCCTTTGCCGTTGTCCGTGGCCGGCTGGGTGGCAGCGCCATGACGGCGGCAGTCGTCAATGCATTGGCGAAGGCCGGTATTTGAGCTATCTAAATTAAAGTGCAATGCGCATGTCATGAGTGGGTCGTGAAGGGTTTGGAATAACGTTTATTGTCAGTCAGAATCCGCCATTCGGTATTTGTGGCGGTCTAATGGACGGTATTTTTGCCCGTGGCGTTTTGCACTGTATTAATTTGGCGATTTTGCGGAATGCCAAGTCCGCTTCTCCTGGCCGTGTCGCTGCCATGCGACACGGTGCCACGGGGGCTGGATACATTAATACCAATGTACTAGGTGCCGGAGCCCCGCTGGCTGCCCCCTGTTGTCGTGCTGGCGAGGCTTGGCGGGCTCCGCTGCGCCCTGTGCGGGGTCGGTTTGCCGTGTTGCCGGCATGACTGATTGCTGCTTGCCGTGCGATAGCCCGCCATTATGATCTCTTTGTATTATGCAATGCGGTGTTTTCGGGCGTTTTCCGTGGTGAATCAGTTCATCTTTTGTTCAGGTAATTGACCTAGGGTGAGCGCGCCATCTGAATTGGCGATGGCGAAATCTCATGGAGTAATGACTATGCGCAATGGAATAACCACGGCAATGAGTGTTGCGGTCCTGTCCGCATCCGGCGTTCTGTTCAGCAGTGCGTCTTTTGCGCAACAGGCGCCGCGCGATCTGACCTTTACCGGCAGTGGCGAACTTACTTCGGAGCCGGCACCGGGATGTAGCGCGACCGAGGAGGGCTGCCAGTTCGAAGCCGAAGGCATGATCCAGGGCCAAGGCATCGGGAAGGGCGACTTCACACTCACACTGGCTGGCGAAGATTCCATGGACGAGTCCGGCTTGATCCTGCCGGGCGAAGAGGACGGGGAAGAGGACGAAGACTCGTGTAAGTCCAGCGAGGGCGAGCTGAGCGTCACGGCCGCCAATGGGACCAGTGTGACCCTGTACCATGTCGGGGATGTTTGCACCGTGCCACAGGCCGAGGGCGAAACCGGCCCCGAAACGCTGATCTATCAGGGCGTCTTCACCAATACCGAAGGTGATGCGGGGATTCTGAACCTCGATGCGGTGGGCCCGTTGTCCGTGCGGATCGCCAGCAACGGCACCGTGCTGCTGAATGCCTCCGGTTCATTTGTCGTCGGTGGTCTGGAGCCGAC
>CBFGWV010000417.1:0-3331 GCA_965652545.1 uncultured Candidatus Competibacteraceae bacterium
GCATCCCGCAGAGCCGGCGGTTCGCGAATGTCGAAATCAAACGGCAGACGTGCCAGCTCGCGCGCGAACCAGTTCAGATCGTCCGCCTGGCTGCGCAGCAGGACATCGCTGCCTGTCCACTCCAGCACGCCGAAGGCGGAGAACAGCTCGCGCTGTGCGGTTTGCAGATCGGTCTTGAGCACCACCTCCACGGTGTGAGCGCGGGGCAAGGTGGCGACCGACTGCTTCAGATACGCCAGGGCGTCGAAATCCCGCGGCGGAGTGAAGCCGCTCTCCAATGCATGCACCGCGCGTACGCGATCGAGACGGAACGAGCGCAAGCCTTGGCGAAGGTGGCACATGCCCACGGCATACCAGCGTCCTGCACGGTAGGCCAGGCCGTAGGCGTCGAAGCGGCGTTCGGTCTGCTCGCCTTGCGGGGTGCGGTAGTGCATATGCACCTGCGTGCGCGTCTGTGCCGCTGCGCTCAGTGTGCTGAGCACCTGGCTGCTGAAGGTACCCGGCGGGCGGGTGAGCTCAAGCGTGACGGTCTCCGCCACGGCGGCGAGCCGGCGCCGCAGCCCGGCGGGCATGACCCGCTCCAGCTTGGCCTGGGCGCTGGAAACCGCCGGCGCGGCCTCCGCCAACCCCAGGCTGTGCGAGGCCCGTAAGCCCACACCTAGGGCCAGTGCCTCATCGTCGGTAAACATCATTGGCGGCAGCTTGAACCCGGCCACCAGCAGGTACCCCCCATGGCGGCCTTGCTCAGTGGTGATCGGAATACCCATCTCCTCCAGCAGGGCGATGTAGCGGCGTACGGTTCGCCGATCCACCGCCAGGTGGGCGGCGAGCTCCGCGCCGCTGAGCCGGCCGCGGGACTGCAACAGCTCCAGGACCGCAAGTACGCGCAAGGTCGGTTTGGGCATCGGGAAATTAGCGTAAGTAAATAGGGCTGGAATCGCCCTATTTAGCCCGTATCGTGCCCTCCGACAAGCACTGAAATGGAGTGGGCACAATGACCAGAACCGATGGCAGACATGATTTCGACTTTCTCATGGGGCACTGGCGTCTGAACAACCGGCGGCTGGTGCAGCGGCTCCAGGGCTCGGATGACTGGGAGGTGTTCGAGTCCACCAGCGTCGCCCGTCCGCTGCTCAATGGGCTGGGCAACCAGGACGAATACCGCACCCCGCACTGGCCGGATTACATCGGCATGTCGTTTCGCTTCTTCGACCCCGCGGCCAAGCAATGGGCCATTTATTGGGCCGATACCCGCAGCGGCGGCTTGCTGCCACCGGTGTTCGGTGCATTCTCCGGTGATACCGGGGTGTTCAATGGCAGCGACACGTTCGACGGCCGGCCCATCCACGTGCGTTTCATCTGGTCGGGCGTGAGCACCGCCAACCCGCGCTGGGAGCAGGCCTTCTCCACGGACGAGGGCCAGAGCTGGGAGACGAACTGGACCATGGACTTCACCCGAGTCGACGGGTAGCCATCACCGAAGCGAGGCATCAGCCGTGGACGACACGACACAAGCGAACGGGTACGAGGTCATCGAGCTGCGCCGCTACACGATCAGCAGCGGCGAGCGGACGCATTTTGCCAGCTACTTCGACACCTACTTTCCAGAGGCCTTTCAGCAGCTTGACGCCATCGTCCTGGGCCAGGGCCTGGAGCGGGATGCAGCGGCTGGCTTTACCTGGTTGCGCGGCTTCCGCCACCTCGACGAGAGGGTGCGCGTGAACACCGCGTTCTATGAGGGGCCGGTGTGGCGGGAGCACGGCTCGACCATGAACAGCCGCCTGCTCGATCACACCAACGTGTTGCTGCTGCGGGTGCTGCGGCCGACCGGCGGCATCGTGCCGTTGCCGGCGGTGGACCCGGGGCGGGAGCCGGCCGGGGCGACGGGGGTGGTTGTGATGCAGGTGTTCCCCGTCAACGCCGACGGCGCGGCGGGGTTTGCGCACGCGGCCCAGCCGCTGCTCACGGCGTGTGAGGAAGGCGGGGTGCGGGAGACGGCGCTGCTTGAAACCCTGGATGCGCCCAATGAGTTTCCGCGCCTGCCGTATCGCGTGGACGGGCCGTATGTGGTGTGGCTGGGCGTGGTGGCCGACGATGTGGTGTGGCAGACGCGGACACGGCCGGCGGTCGATCGGCTGGTGCAGTGGGCCGGCGAGTCCGGGCTGCTTCGGGCAGCGCCGGAGTCGATCGTCCTGGACCCGAGCCCGCGCTCGCGGCTGCGGTGGACGGGAGGGCTACATCAACTGCGGTAACAGGCCGAGCACGCCAACGAGGATCAGATAACCGGCGACGACATAGTTGAGGAGTTTCGGCCAGACCAGGATGAGAATGCCGGCGATCAGGGCGACCAACGGTTGCAGCAGGGTCATCGAAATGTACATCGGGCTCTCCTTGGTGTTTGTTTTTGCGGCGGCGTTGCCTGTCAGACCGCGGCCGCCGCGAAACAATCCGCAGGGTGGGTCACCCGTTTGAGGCGATGAGCTTTACCAGGGCCGCATCCAGCGCCGGCGTGTCCGGCAGGGTGAGCAGGAAATGCTCCTCCAGCACCGCCCGCAGCTGTGCGACGTCCCTCAGAACCCGCCGCTCGGTGGAGCCGTTCAGAGTATGCACCGCCAGTTCGTTGTTGCGTAGCGCATAGCGTCGTCCGGGGGCGGGGCGGGCGGCGATCAGGCCGGTGACGAAGTGCGATTGGGGGTGGTTGGCGAGATACCAATTGATGATTTGATAATCGGCCAGATGCTGCGGTTGCAGATCGAAGCGGTACAACGGCTTCCAGGCATCGCCGAGCTTGGCCTGCACCACGAAATCGCCGTCGGTCTCCAGCAGGCGGAACGGCTCGTGGGTGGTCGCTTGTTCCACACCCGCCGTCATCCGCAGCGGACGGGTCTGGGTCAACCCGCCGAAGCCGACATCGACGATGTAGGGCGTGTCGTCCAGGTCGATGCGTAGCAGCATGTGGCTGCGTGGGGTGATGGCGTCGTTCGTTGCGTTCCACAGCACGCGGGCGGCGAGTTGGGTGACGGAAAACCCCAGCGCCGTCAATGCATGGGCGAACAACAGGTTGTGCTCGAAGCAATAGCCGCCACGGCCCTCGATGACGAGTTTTCGCTGCAACGATGCCAGGTCGAGCGCCACCGGCCAGCCCAGCAGCGGGTTGAGGTTCTCGAAGGCGATGGCCTCGGCGTGCCGTTGCTGGAGGGCTTGCAGCACCGCCAAGGTTGGCGCGCGCTCGTCCTGATAGCCGATGCGGTGGAAATAGCGGTCCAGATCGATCGTTTCATCCTGGGGCTGGGGCACGCTTCGGGTCTCCGGGCTGGGTTGCATGCGGCGG
>CBFGWV010000418.1:0-3328 GCA_965652545.1 uncultured Candidatus Competibacteraceae bacterium
ACGGCCGCAGCCCATAGCGCGCCAGCACGCCTTCATGCAACCGGCGCAGTTCTTCCACGACGAGCGCTTCGACATCTGCCCGGTCGCTTGGCTCAACGTCCGCTTGCACGGCCTGCCGGATCACATCGATCGGATCCCGCGCGGGCTGGAGGACGACCTGCCGAACCGTCTGCTTGATGACCTCCCGATAGGTAAGCCGCAAAGGGTCCGGTTCGGCGAGGTCCTGCTTGATGGCCAGGTATTCCTGCGTCGAGCGCTCATAGGCCCACACATACAGATCGCGCAGGAGTTCGATGCGCGTCATTTCGTACACGCCCAGAACGGCGCGGCTGTAGGCCTGCTCGGGTACGCCGAGGAACGTCAGCGGGCACAGGTTGGCGCGGATCAGCGGCAGGTTGGCGGCCAGGCGCGAAGTGCGCTTGTTTACGTCGGCAAACGGTTGCAGGTAGGGCAGGTGCACCATGACGAAGAACGACTGTTCGAACGGGTCGGTGATTCGGTCGGCCTTCGCCAGCACGGTATCGAGCATTTCGTCGATCTGTGCCGGTACGCTGGGTGGGCGGTAAGTGCTTTTCCCGATTTCGACGATGTGTTGCCGCACGCGCCCTTCGTCGGCTGGGTTGGGTAGCAGGTTCTCGGACAGGGCGCTGTGCAGGTTGAGCAGGGTATAGCGGTTGAAGCCGGCCATGTCGGCGTTGTCGACGAGCAGTTCGATGGCTGCTTTGTGGTTGAGGATCATCTGGGTTTCGAGGGCCGCTTTACCGACGGCCGCTTTGCCGTGTTCGATCAACTCGCGCGTATCGAGGCGGGAGTAGGTGTTGCCCTCCAGATGGCTGGACGCCCAGGACAGGTCGATGAGTAGGCGGTCGAGAATGGCGCGGCCATAGGTGCCGGCGGGGCGACCGGCTTGGCCGGTGTCGCCCATCTTGCGCAACTGCCGGCGTAAGGACGGTGACAAATACCACGTGCGGTTGGGCTGGTAGGCAGCCAGGAAATCGGCTTGGTACCCCACCGGCTTGCGTGCTTCGACGGGCTGGCTGATGTAGGCGACGATGTCCCGGCTGTCGGCGGACAGGGGGACGTAGGCAGGGAATGCATCAGGGTCGCTCTCGGCGATCATCAGCGTCGCCCGGTACTTCCGGGCCCGCCCCTCGCCCATGGCGATGAGCCGCCCTTCGTCGATCAACTGGCCGATCCAGCGCTGTGCCGTCCGGCGAGGTACGTCCGGGTGGCGTGCCAGCACGTCGGCCAAGGTCAAGCCGGCGGGGACGTCTTGTATGCTCTGTAGCAGCTGGGTGGCAGAGGACATGGTGTGGTTTGGCGCCGTTTCCTGGTGTTCGTGGCGCCATTCTGGCGCAGTTCTTAAAACTGCGCCAATGCTGTTGGAGAGATTTGGAAGGCGCCTGTGAACTGATTCACCGTCGCAATCGCTTCACTGTCTGAAGCGATTAGCGTGTGCAACTGTCTCACCTCCGGATCTGGCGGCACGTCGACGGGTTGTGCAGCACCGTGCCGGCCGGAGGACGCGCCTTTATGGCTGCAACGCGGTAGGTTTGCTGCGCCTGGACTCACAACGTATGGATTGCCACCTATGACCTTGAAGATCGTCCGCCGCTTGATACCGAACTGGGGCACGACGTATGGGCCGCCCGGGGAGGGTCCATTTCCGGCAGTCATGATCTTTCACGGCTCGGAGGGCGCGTGGTCGGGATGGAGCCATCGCAACGCTGTCCTGCTGGCTGCGCACGGTTTTCTGACGTTCCCGTTCGGTTATGCCAATGACGGGAACGCCTGGAACGCAGGGAGCATCGTCGAGGTGCCGCTTGATCGGACGGTGCAAGCGCTTGACGCATTGCGCGCGTTTCCCGAGGTGGATGCAAAGGTTGGCTTCTACGGCGTCTCACGAGGCGCCGAGCATGCGCTGCTACTGGCGTCGTTGATGGTGCGGGACGGTGTCGATGGCGTACCGGATGCGATCGCCGTACACAGCCCGCCGGATGTCATCTGCGGTGCCTTCGACGCGCGACGGTGGCGGGATGCCGGCGATCCTGGCTGGCAGTCATGGGACCCCGGTCAGCGTGCTTGGTCATGGCGTGGCGCTACCGATACGCTTCTTCCTACGATGCCCATTGAAATCGAGCGCTTCGATGGGCCGCTGTTTCTCAGTCATGGCACGGCTGATCGCGTCTGGTCCGTGGATATGACGCGCCGGCTCGTCGAGCGGCTTCGCTCTCATGGCAGGACGCCCGAGGTCCATTATTACGAAGGGGAGGACCATATCCCGAGAAGCGACGCTGAGAATGAACATCATGAAAAGCTGATTGCGTTCTTTGAGCGAAGCCTGATCGCATAATGCGATCTCCGATATTCACGGAAAGGTGACTTGAGTGTGGGGTTTTTGTTGAAGGGGGGCGTGTGGCTGAGTTTGACCAAGCTGTTACTGTTCGCCAAGCCTATATGGCGATGATCGAATATCTCGCGAAGTACTATGAGCGGGGTCATTCCGATGAAATCGGAGGGATGCCGGGCGGCTTGTCGCTCCTCAAGGATGGCGGGAGCGCAGATCCCGCAGCTTTGCAGGATTTCCTGGAGGCGGTTGATGTCGTCGTCGAAGCCGACGCCATTGGTGGATACAGTGGCGGAGACTTCGCCCTGCGATGAGCCGACGCAAGCAACGGCGGGAGCGATACAGATCGATGAGCCGCCTCCCGACCGAGCTCGACATCAGTCCCCACATGGGCGGATACGAAAGCCTGGATGCGGCGTGGGCGAGGGCGTCGTTCTTTGGGAAGACGCTTGCCGAGGCGGAAGCGCTCTTTCGGGAGAACGCATTGCACTACATCCAAGCGCTGCATTGGATGGGGCCGGTCGGCTTCGAGTTCTATGTGCGAGCGTGCATTAGTTATATCGAGAGCGATTCCGCAGTCGGCGACTCGGATGCGATAAATGGGTTTGCATCATTGCTTGATGAATGGGCTCGCAATGACTCTGGAATCACTGAGACGGTCGCGTCCATCCTCGCGAGCGCTTGCTGGTACATTATTGATCAGTACAAAAAATTTGATGTGGATTTGGATATTTACGGGGATCTGAAAAGCCGGTATGTCGATTTGTTGCAGCGGTTCTCGATAAGCCTCAAGTAATGGCAGGGGCAACCTTGCCCATTGAATCAGCCGCGAAGGGCCAGCCGCATCCCCAGCATTCGCTGATAGTGGTCCATGAAATAGTCGACCTTCTCGCGAAGCAGTTCATCCCGTTGTCGGATGATGTGCGTCTCCAGCGCCGACCGGGCAAGCAGCAGGTTGGCGAACAGCTCGGCCCGTTCTTC
>CBFGWV010000419.1:0-3325 GCA_965652545.1 uncultured Candidatus Competibacteraceae bacterium
TCAACCGGCCGCGGCGCGCGATGCGCCTTGCCTGCGCGGTACGCCCTCGTCATCCAGAAGACCTTCGATGCGGTGGAAGACTTCGGCCCGGGAAAAGGGCTTTTTCATGAAGTCGTCGGCACCGATACGCTGGACGTAGAACTCTTCAGTGGCCTGTTCGTTGCCGCTGATCATGATGACCGGTGTGTCGCGGGTCACGGGATCTCGGCGTAGCTCACGCAAGGCGACGAAGCCGTTCATGCCGGGCATGACGATGTCGAGGAAGATGAGGTCTGGACGACGATTGCGGGCGACTTCGAGGGCTTGGGCACCGTCTGCGGCGTCGAGAACGGCGTAGCCGTCTTGCTGCAGGATCTTTCGCAGCACACTGACGACGGTTTTGGAGTCGTCGACGACGAGGATGAGTATCCCGGCTTTTGCTGCGGGCCGTTGAGTCTCCCGTCGCTCCCGTCCAGTGAAGACGGTGTCGCCGCCCAGTTCCAGTACGGGGGTAGGGGGCGAGAACCCGAAGAGCCGTTTCAAGCGTTCCAGCATGTTCAATGGGCCCCCGATCACGATGTCCGCGCTGTTCACCGCTGGCGGCGGTGCCTCGAGAGAATAATAGTCAATGGGCCGATAGTCTGCCCTGGTGGGGGTGGCTATGGTGCAATTCGGTCGTGCGCCGGACAGGTGCAGGATCATCAGAACAATGGGGGGGATGGGTGTATGGATCACGGTTTCCAGTTTGTGGTGGCCCTTGTCATTTTCTTGACCGGTTTTGGCGGTGGGGCGTATGCCTTGGTCAAGGGGCGAACGGGCGCGGACAGTACCTTGGCGATGCGCCTGGGGGCGGCGGCGGCCGGTGGCGTATTTCTTGGGGCGGGGCTCATCCACATGCTGGGAGATGCCAGCGATATCTTCGGCGTGTTGGCGCCGCAGGTGGAGTTTCCGTTGGCGTTTACGATTGCGGCCCTGGGGTTCGTGATCATTCTGGGTATCGAGCGGGTGGCTTTTCAGGCGCAGAGCGCGGCGGATGGGCCTTATGCGTACATTCTTGCGTTGGCGTTGGGGTTTCATTCCTTATTGGCCGGCATTGCGCTGGGCGTGGAGGATTCCGCGGCGGTGGGGTTTGCGATTGCGATCGCGATCATCGCGCACAAGGGGGCTGCGGCGTTTTCGTTGGCGGTGAGTTTTATCAAGGGTGGGTTGTCGCGGCGGCGGGCATGGGGCTTGCTGCTGACGTTTTCGTGCATTACGCCGGCGGGCATTTTGATCGGCCGGGTGATCGGGCATACGTTGGAGCATGAGAGCGGGGAGCTGGTTGAGGCGGTTTTCGATGCGTTGGCGGCCGGGTCGTTTCTGTATATCGCGGCGCTGGACATCATCCAGGAGGAGTTCACCGGGCCTGAGAGTCATGTACCCCGGTTCATTGCGTTGTTGGCCGGTCTCGGGCTCATGACGGCGCTGGCGCTGTATACCTGAGCCGGGCGGGCGAGGTGGGTGGGGTCACCGCGGCCGGGGTGGCTTCGTTCCCGCTTTTCGGGTCGGGTAGGACGCGGGCAGACCCGCTGTGAACACATCCGTGTGAGCTCGACGGCAGCATCCATGCTGCCGACGGTCTGCCCGCGTCCTACCCGACCCGAAAAGCTTTGTTCAGAGGCACGGCGGGGTCGACATATTATGTCTTGACATATTATGTCGACCCCTTTACTGTTCCCCACCATCGGGGCAGGGAGACGGATTCATGTACAAGCTGCTGGAGTCACTCGAAGGGCGGCGGACGAGCCAGGGGTTGAGGTTGTTCGCCGGCGTCGTCCCCACGGATGACGATATCCAGGTTTTGCGGGTGGTGGTCGAGGGGCGTGATGAGTTTCCGGTGTACATCTCGCGGGATGCCCAGCAGCTGCTGTGTATCGCCTATGTGTGGCGCGATGAGGAAATAAGGCCGGAGCGGCGCGCCGAGTTGTTGGAGATGCTCGTGACGCTCAATCTGCCCATGCCGCTGAGTTCGTTCTCCAAGGTGGGTGACCAGTATGTGATTTTCGGCGCCATGCCGCCGGAGCCGGTGATCGAGCATCTGGTCCGGGAGATCGAGGTCCTCAGCGATAACACGCTGACCGCGCTGGAAGCGCTTCAGGATTACTTCATCGCCTGAGGGCGGCGTAGAGGAGTGCGCAATGAATTGGGTCAAGCAGATTCTTTCGGCGGTGAAGGGTGAGTCGGGTACGGGTATTGCCGATGCCGCTGCCATTGCTCGTTTCGAACAGGCGTTGAACGCGGTGCGTGAGGCGCTGCGCCATGCCGAGCATGCGCTGACGGTGGCCAAGGCCGATGAGTTGGGACTTCGGCGCAAGGTGGAGGCCGACCGGGTGCAGATTGCGCTGCGGCGGCGCCAGGCCAGGTTGCTGTTGGGTCAGGGCGGGCATGATCTGGCAAAGGAGGTGGCGGAGGACATCGCCCGCTTGCAGGCGGATCTTCAGACGCAAGAGGGCGAACTGGCGCGAACCGGTGTTGAGGTGGCGGCGTTGCTTGCACAGATCAACGAGGCGCAGCGCGGTATGGAGACGCTGGAGCGCGAGCTCAACATTGTCAGGACGACCGAGGCGGTGAACAAGGCCGATACGTATGCACCGGCGCATGGGGACGCCGACGATGCGTCCACTGGCAGTGCCGCCATCGCCTCGCTCAAGCGGGTTCAGGAACGCCAGCGCCAGCGCAGGGCCCAGCCTGCGGTGACGTCGGTATCGGGTCAGGAAGGGCATCGGGCCGATAGCCTGGATGCGAAGCTTCAGGCGGCCGGTGTCGGGGCCGCCGCCATATCGGCGAACGACATCCTCGCCGAGTTGAAAGCCGAAGTGGGTGTCGACAACGAGCATTGAAAGGAGGGCGTATCGCGTAACTGGCAATGCAATGTGTTGGAGCGTATTTAGGGAGGACGCTGCCGTCCTCCCCCTTTTTTGCGTTGCGAAGTTTGCGTAATCGCCCTCAACCGAATGGTGAAATGGTCTTCAGTGGGTATGGATAAACTTCCGGAAAAGTGGCAAGCCTCGCAGAAGCAGATCAAGGCCAATCAACTGGCCTTCAATCTCTCGAGCGAGGTGGTTGATTTTTATCGTGCCCTGTCGGCTGCCCGGGGTGTGCAGCCGTCCGATCTGATCCGTGAGATCGTCGGCCTTGCGACCAAGCCTCCCCAGCGCCCCCGCCTGACCTTCAGCGCCAGCCGGGAGGATCTCGAGCAGCTCGCCGAGCGTTACCGGCTGGAGCACGTCGACCCGGAGGCGATCCGCACGCGGGTGCGCGACGAGTTGCTGGGTTATTACGCGCGCCACCATGATGACGACACGAC
>CBFGWV010000420.1:0-3309 GCA_965652545.1 uncultured Candidatus Competibacteraceae bacterium
CCGACGGCCGCTTGCGGGCGCTGTGCAATGTCTCCCGCCCCGATTGTTTCCTCGAACTGAGGCGGCAAGCCGTCGACGTCATGGACATCGCAGAACGACACGAGGACTTGCTGGACCGCTACCGTGGGCTGTACACCGTAGCGGATATGCAAACGCTTTCGCCGGTGCATGTCGTCGGCTCGATGAAGACCATACCGATCGACGTCAGCCACATCCATCGGCTTCATCTGGCTCGGATCGCCGTACACCCAGACCCCGCCGAAGCGGCCACCGCCTTGGCCCAGGACATCGTATTCGCCAGGCGCGTGCTGGGCCTGGCCGATGAGATGATTCTCAAAGTCATGGCCATGCATTGGCTTGGCAGCGATCTTCAGCTCTATGCTCAATTGCTCGATATCGATGCATACCCTCTGGATGCACTGCATCCGGTGTCTACCCAGTTGGCGCCGTTGACGCCGTCGGAATGGGATATGACCGGGGTGCTGAAACGGGAATTCCGGACCACAGCACGCTCGCTCATCGGGCTGGTCCCTGAGCCACAGCCACTTGCTGCCGGGGTCGAGATTCCCGGGAGCCTTTTTCGGTTCAACTTCAAACCGAACGCGACCATCAACCTGCTTCAGCAGGCGATCGCCGAAACCGCCCATCGAATGCAGATGACGCCTCAAGCGCGCCGGGCAGCGGGACCGCTGGTGGCGACGCCCCCACCCCTACAGCGCTTCACCAACAGTCAGGGCTGGTTCATCGTGCAGTTCATTCCGAGCGCCAATGCATCGTACGGCGACCGACTGCGCGATCTGGATGGACTGATACGGCTGGTCAATCTCAAGCGGGAAATCCTGCGACAAGGTGTTGCCGACGACCGGATCCCCGAGTGGCTTGCGGCGCAAGGTGCCGAATGGGGTGATCCGTATACCGGGGAGCCGATGCGATGGGACGCGGATGCCCGGCGCCTGTATTTCGAGGGGCACGGGGAGAAGCCAGAGTTTTGCGAGGTGTTTTTCGCGGCGGCGGTATCGGATTGAGCGATCAGGGTTGTGGCGTTTTGAAGCGGGTGTTGTAACCGGCGGTGGTGGGCTGGGATGGGGGATGCCCGATGCAGTATCAATAGGATTCGGGTTCAGTGGCCGTCGGGACAATCGCGCACGGGGGTGCGCTCCTACGGTTGCCGGGGTTCGTGGCCATGGCAGGTTGACTGGCGTATCTGCGGGCGACCCGCGATCGACCAGCCATTGAAGCAAGCCGATTGACCGGGGTGGGCCAGGGGAAGACCGTCGGCAGCATGGATGCTGTCGTCGAGCTCACACGGATGTGTTCACAGCGGGTCTGACCCTGGCCCACCCCGGTCAATCGGCGGGGTTGGGCGCAGCGGTCTTCGCCGGCACCATGGCCAAGCGGGGAGGTGACTTGCCGACCTGGCAACCCGCCAGCTCGCGCAACCCGTCAGATCGGCCCGACCGCCGCCGCGACCGGCTCGGACTTCAGCTTGATCACCGGCTCAATCTTCATCAGGTCCTCCAGCGGGATATGGCAGGCGATACGGTGGCGTTCGCCGGTGATGTGCTCCGGGGGCGGGGTGGTATCGCAGATCTCCCCGAGCTTGCGCGGGCAGCGGGTGGCAAACGGGCAGCCCTTGGGCGGGTTCAGCGGGCTGGGCAGGTTGCCCTCCAGTACGATCTCGCGCTTCTCCACCCGCGGGTCGGCAATGGGCACCGCCGACAACAACGCCTCGGTGTACGGGTGATACGGCGGGGAGAAAATATCCTCCGTCAGCCCCACCTCCATGATCTTGCCCAGATACATCACCACCACACGGTCGGACAGGTAACGCACCACCGACAAGTCATGGCTGATGAACAACATCACCGTCTCGAACTCGCGCTGGATCTCCGTCAGCAGCTCGATGACCGCCGCCGCCACCGACACATCCAGCGCCGAGACCGGCTCGTCCGCCACCACCACCGCCGGATTACCCGCAAACGCCCTCGCGATACCGATGCGCTGCTTCTGCCCGCCGGAAAGCTGGCGCGGCTTGCGATAGTAGAACTCACGCGGCAGCTTCACCGCATCCAGGAGCTTCAACACCCGCTCGCGCACATCATCGGCGCCCTTGGCCACACCGAACTTGCGGATCACCCGGCCGATCTGGGCACCGATACTGTGGCTGGGGTTGAGCGTATCGGAGGGGTTCTGAAACACCATCTGCAAGGTCGCCAGCAAAGCCGGCGAGCGCTGCCGAACCGGCAGGCGCGAGATATCCGTGCCGTTGATCTTGATCTCGCCGGCGGTGGCCGTCTCCAAACCCATCAACACCTTGGCGAAGGTCGACTTACCGCAACCCGACTCGCCCACGATCGCCAGCGTCTCGCCCTTCTTGGCGCGGAAATTCAACGCCTCGTTGGCCTTGATGGAACGCGCCTCGCCTCCACCAAATAGCCCGCCCCCGCCCAGGCGGTAGTGCTTGGACATCTCCACCACCTCGATGACGTAGTCACCGACATCGGCGGTCTCCTGGGTATCGGTCGGGATCATCTGCCCGATATCGATATCGTTCCAGCGCACGCAACGGATCTTGCGATCGGCCAGGCTCTCGATCGGAATGTCCTGAACGTCGCACAACCCCTCTTTGAAAAAATCGCAGCGCGGTCCGAAGTTGCACCCCCGGGGTCGCTCGTGCGGCAAGGGCAGCGTGCCGCGGATGGGCTTGAGCGGCCGCCCGCCCTTATTGCTGTCAGGCACCGGAATACAGTTGAACAACCCCTGCGTGTACGGGTGCTGGGGCTTGGCGAACAAAGCCGCGATCTCGCCCTCCTCCACGGTCTCGCCCGAGTACATCACCGCCACCCGCGTACACACCTGGCGTATCAGGCCCAGGTTGTGCGAGATGAACAAGCGGGCCATGCCGTACTTGTCGCCCAGCTCCTGGATCAAGCGCACGATGCCGGCCTCCACCGTCACATCCAGGGCGGTGGTGGGTTCGTCCAGGATCAGCAACGTCGGCTTGGACATCAGCGCCATGGCGATGACCACCCGTTGCTGCTGACCGCCGGAGATCTGGTGCGGGTAGGCCCGCAACACCCGGTCCGGATCGGGCAGGTGGACGTCGGCCAGGGCCTGGCGCGCCCGCGCGCGCGCCTCGTCCTTGCTGACGTTCTCGTGAGTCAGCGGCACCTCCATGAGCTGGGTGCCGATACGCAGGCTGGGGTTCAGGGCCGCCATGGGCTCCTGATAGATCATGGCGATCTCGCTACCGCGGATCTTGCGCAGTTCCTCGCCGTGCAGCTTGCCCATGTCGCGACCGTTGAACTT
>CBFGWV010000421.1:0-3305 GCA_965652545.1 uncultured Candidatus Competibacteraceae bacterium
AGGAAGGGGTGCTCGTCGCTCTCGCTGACGTCCACCGGCCCCACCTCTTCAGACATGCCCCAGCGCGCCACCATGGACCGCGCCAGCTGCGTACCCATGCGGATGTCCTCGGCCGCCCCGGAGCTGAGACTGCCCAGGAACACCCGCTCGGCGGCCCTGCCGCCGAGAATCACCGCCAGACGGTCGTGCAGGTAATCCTCCGGCAGAGTGTGGCGTTCGATCTCCGGCAGTTGGTGCGTACTGCCCAGGGAACGCCCACGCGGAATGATCGTGACCTTGTGGATGGGGTCGGCAGTGGGCAGGTAGTAGGCCACGGCCGTGTGCCCGGCCTCGTGCACCGCCAGGCGGTAGCGCTCGTCCTCGTGAATGGCCAGGGTGCGCAGCGAACCCATCAGAATGCGATCGCGCATCTCGTCGAAATGCCGTGCGCTGACCTGCTCGAGCCCTTCGCGCGCCGCGGCCATGGCCGCCTCGTTGGCGAGGTTCTTCAGGTCCGCGCCGGAGAAGCCCGGCGTGCCGGCGGCGATACGGTCCAGATCGACGTCCACGCCCATCGGCAGGCCACGGGTATGGACGCCCAGTATCGCCACCCGCGCACCCAGGTCGGGCAGCTCGAGGGTGACGTGGCGGTCGAAGCGCCCCGGACGCAGCAGTGCCGGGTCGAGCACATCGGGCCGGTTGGTGGCCGCCAGCACGATGACCGCCTCATGGCCCTCGAAACCGTCCATTTCGGCGAGTATCTGATTGAGCGTCTGTTCGCGCTCGTCGTGTCCGCCGCCGAGACCGGTACCGCGCACACGGCCAACGCTGTCGATCTCGTCGATGAAGATGATGCTCGGCGCGTTCTTCTTGGCCTCGTCGAAAAGCTTGCGCACGCGCGAGGCGCCGACGCCGACGAACACCTCGATGAACTCGGAGGCCGAGATATGGAAAAACGGCACCTGCGCCTCGCCGGCCAAGGCACGGGCGAGCATGGTCTTGCCCGTACCCGGCGGCCCTTCGAGCAGCACGCCGTGGGGAACCTCGGCGCCCAGTCGGCGATAGCGCTCCGGCTCACGCAGGAATTGGAGCAACTCGGCCACCTCGGCCTTGGCGTTGTCCTGCCCGGCCACATCGGCAAAGCGCACCTTCGGCGCGGTCGCCGCCTCCACCTTGCGCGGCTTGCCGCCGAGGAAATCGCTCAAGTCCCCGCGCCCCACGCCACCGGACAGGTTGCCGGCCATCCGGCGGGTGATGACATACCACAGGCCGATGATGAACACCCAGGGCAGCAGGGATGCCAACACACCCGCCCAGCGATCGGCGCCCTGTGCCGACACCGTGACCTCGTGCTGCCCCAACAGATCGAGCAGTGCGGGGTCATCCAGCGGTGGCAGACGGGTCGTGAAACGCGTCGAGGACGTTCCGGGCAACGCCTCCACCGGGCGGATGAAGGTTCCCGTCACCCGGTCGGCGGAGAACACCACCGTATCGACCTCATCCTGGGCGACCAGGGACTTGAAGGTGGAATACGGCACATCGACCGGCGCCTGCTCGCTCGCAGGCCGCAGGACGATGGATGCCAACAGCACCGCGAGCGCAATGATCACCCATAGCGTCGGCGTGGGTAGCGGTGTCTGCGGCGATTGACTCATTCCCATGTCCCCGCGTGCGCTGGCGACGATTGCCGCCACATGAACGATACGCGCCGCCGGCAGGTACCGGATTGATCTGAGTCAAGCGTCGATGAAGCGTTTTATTGAGCTGTATCAAACCGTTGTCGGGTCTCGCCGGTCATGCTGCCGGACAGATTCCGCAGCGCTGGGGGATGCGCACGATGAAGACACTGGTCGTCTACTACTCGCTGTCGGGAACGACCCGCACGGTTGCGCGGGCGTTGGCGAAGGCATTGAACGCCGATCTGGAGGCCATCCACTGCGACCGCTATCCGCCGAATTTCTGGGGCCGTCTTCGGGCGGCGTACGACAGCTGGAAGAACGTACTGCCATTGATCGCCCCGTTGTCACACCCCACGGCGCAGTACGACCTCGTTATCGTTGGCGGTCCCGTATGGGCGACCAAGCCCGCAACCCCTCTGCGTCTGTTCCTGCGTCAGCAGGCTTCCCGGCTGCCCAGCACCGCGTTCTTTCTGACCCATGGCGGCTCCCCGGCGCAAGGTGCACTCAGCGAGATGTCCCGTCTTGCCAAGCGTGCGCCGGTGGCCACGCTGGTCGTGCGGCAGGCCGATGTATGCAATGACGGTTTCGCCGCGGCCGTGGCGTCCTTCGCCGCCGACCTGCAAGCGCGCAAAGCGGCCTGACCGGCACGTTTGCGGCACAAGCTCGCGCCACTGAGTGGAATGTCCGCTGCCGATCGTGCCCTAAGGCCCATAAGCCTTGAACGGAGACCCGCATGCCGGCGCAAAACGATCTGCCTTTGCTCATCCGTGCGTTGCACGAGCCGCGAGCGTATCGGCACCCGGTCGAATCGGTGAGCCTCGTGCAGACCCACATTTCCTGGGTGCTGCTCACCGGCGCCTACGCGTACAAGATCAAGAAGCCGGTGAAGCTGCATTTCCTGGACTTCTCCACGCTGGCCCTGCGCAAGACGGCCTGCCACGAGGAGCTGCGGCTCAATCGCCGCCTGGCACCCGAGTTGTACCTGAACGTGGTGCCGATCACCGGCAGCGAGGACGCTCCGACGATCGGCGGCGAGGGGGCGGTGATCGACTACGCGGTCTGCATGCGCCAGTTCCCGCAGGCCGATCAGCTCGACCGCCTGTTGGCCGCCGGTCATCTCGGCGGCGACGATGTGCAAGCCTTCGGCCAACGCCTGGCCCGGTTTCATACCGATGCCGCGCACGCGAGTGCCGATGACGGTTTCGGCACCCCAGAGGCCGTGCACGCCCCCTTGCGCGAGACGCTCGACGATCTGTTGGCCGAACCGGTGGCTCAGGCGATCCACACCCAACTGGCGGCCCTGCGCGACTGGGCCGATGCCCGCTTCGACGAGCTGGCGCCGGTATTCGCGCAGCGCAAGCGCGCGGGAGCCGTGGTGGAGGGACACGGCGATCTGCACCTGGCCAATCTGGTACGGCTGGACGATGGTGTCACCGCCTTCGATTGCATCGAGTTCAGCGCCGACCTGCGCTGGAACGACGGCATCAGCGATGCCGCCTTCCTGGTGATGGATCTGCTTCTCCACGGCCGGCGGGATTTGGCGTATCGGTTCCTCAATGCCTACCTGGAAGCCGGCGGGGACTATGCTGGCGTCGCCGTCCTGCGCTACTACGTCGTCTATCGCGCGCTGGTTCGCGCCAAGATCGC
>CBFGWV010000422.1:0-3304 GCA_965652545.1 uncultured Candidatus Competibacteraceae bacterium
CACCATCACCCGCTACCCGCACGACAGCCGAGCTCCCGGCTGCTGACGATGGGTTGGACGATCTTCAATTCTCGACCGGTGCCGACGAAGCGCCCGCCGCCAAGACGGACGACGATGCCGCCGTACTCGATGAACTGAGCTTCGACTTCGATTCGTCGTCCTCGACGGCAGCGATGTCGGACGATCTCGATAACGAGCCGCGGAACCTCGCCTCCGACGACACCGAAGACACGCTTGTCTTCGACACCGCATCGACCGGCAGCGACACGTCGGACGACGTGTTCGGCTTCGGCGATGTGGCCGCCTCCGGAGACGAGTTCGATCTCGACGCCGATGGCTTCGGTGGCGAGGATCATGTGGAGACCAAGCTCGCCCTGGCGGAAGCCTACATCGACATGGAGGACAAGGACGGCGCCCGCAGTCTGTTGGAGGAAGTGTTGACCGAAGGCTCCGATGTCCAGCGCCGCCGCGCGGAAGAGATGATGGGCAAGGTGGCCTGACGCTGTCATCGACCTCTGTCACTGCCTGTCGCGAAGGGCAGCCCCACCAGGGCTGCCCTTTTTGTCTACCCTACCGCTGTACTGCTCCCTTCCATACCGTATGTAGGCCTGCATGACCCGACCCCGAATCGCCCTGGGCGTGGAGTATGACGGCACCGTCTTCCGTGGCTGGCAAAGCCAGGGCGGCGGCGTGGATACCGTTCAATCCCGACTGGAGGCTGCCCTGGCGCGTGTGGCCGATCACGAGGTCGGTGTGGTCTGTGCCGGACGCACCGACGCCGGTGTGCATGCCCTGGGGCAGGTGGTGCATTTCGAAACGGCGTCCGAGCGCAGCGAGCGGGGTTGGGTCATGGGCTGCAACGTCCATTTGCCCAGGACCATCCGCGTGCAGTGGGCGCGCCCCGTGATGGATGACTTTCATGCCCGGTTTTCGGCCACCGCGCGCAGCTATCGCTATGTGATTCTCAACCGGCCGTTGGCGCCATCGGCCTTGAGTGGGGGGCGGGCGACATGGTGGCGCTATGCGCTGGATGCCGCGCGCATGCACACGGCCGCGCAGCAACTGTTGGGTGAGAACGACTTTTCGAGCTTCCGTGCAGTGGGTTGCCAGTCCAATACGCCATATCGCTGCGTGGAGGCGGTGCGGGTAACGCGTGATGGGCAATGGGTGTCCATCGACATCCGCGCCAATGCGTTTCTCCACCACATGGTGCGCAACATCGTCGGTACGCTATTGCCGGTCGGCGGCGGTGAGCGCGACGTGCAGTGGGTCGGCGAGGTCCTCGCGGCCAAGGACAGGACAATCGCGGGCCCGACCGCACCGGCGGACGGTCTTTACCTCATGCAGGTGCGCTATCCGGATCGTTATGCGATACCGACGCCAAGCGCCGATCTGCATCTACACCCATGAGCCAGCGTGGCAGGAACCCCAACAGCCAACGGTCCACCGCGTCGTCATGACGCGCGTGCCCTGCCAGGTGAGCGGCTTCCGCCTGGGCACCCGGCAGGGCCAGCATGTGTCCGGAGCGGGCGCGCCAGCGAGCGCTGATATCGGGTGTGACCTCCGGATGAAACTGCAGCCCGAAAGCCTTGCCGCCGATATGAAACGCCTGATTGGCGAACACCGGTCCGCTGGCCAGACGTTCGGCGCCCGGCGGCAGGTCGAAACCCTCGGTGTGCCAGTGATAAACCCCCAATCGCTCGGGCAGCCAGGAGCTCCCGGCCGGCGTGGCGGCAATTTCGACGAAGCCGATTTCGACCTCGCCGGCCGGATGCGGCGCAACACGGGCGCCCAGGGCCTTGGCCAGCAATTGACCCCCGAGGCAGATGCCCAGGTATGGGGTTCCCGCCTCGATCAGTCCGGGTATCCAGTCCAACTGCCGGCGCAGACCGGGGAGTTTGTCATCGTCGTTGACGCTCATCGGGCCGCCGAACACCACCACGGCGTCCACCTCGCCGGGGGCCGGCAAAGGGTCGCCGTCCAGTGGGCATACGGTTGTCAGGGTGGCGCCCAAGTCGCACAGGCGCGCGCCCAGGCGGCCGGGGTCAGTATCGCGGTTTTGGGTGACAAGCAGGACGTGCGCGGGCATGGCAGTTGGCCAGGAACAGTGGTGGTGCGCGTATCATGCGGGTTTGACGTTCCCTCGCCAACCCGGTCTGCCGTGTCCTCGAATCCCGTACCACTCGCAGTATGCCCGGCATGATGATTCGCCCGGCAAACCTTCAAGACATACCGGCCCTGGCCGTGCTGGAGAAGGCCAGCTTCAGTTCGGATCGCTTGTCGCGGCGCAGCTTGCGCTACATGCTGACCAAGGCCCATGCCAGTCTGTTGGTGGCCGAGGATGCGAGTGGCCTGGCCGGTTATGTCCTGGTGCTGTACTCACGGGGCACCTCCATGGCCCGGCTCTACTCCATCGCCGTCGATGATCAACGGCGAGGACAGGGTGTCGGGCGGGCTCTCGCGAGCGCTGCGGAAGCCGCCGCCATCGACAACGACTGTGTGTCGATGCGACTGGAGATTCGCCGCGATAACCTGTCCTCGCAGGCCTTGTTTACGGCCATGGGTTACAAACCGTTCAAGGTTGTGCTGGATTACTATGCCGACCATATGGACGCCTTGCGCTTTGAGAAGGACTTGGCGCCGCATCTGGACCGCGATCTGATCAAGGTGCCTTACTACGAGCAGACGCTGGATTTCACCTGCGGGCCGGCGGCGGTGATGATGGCCATGAAGGCTCTCTCCTCCGATGTGGTGCTGGACCGGACGCTCGAGCTTCGCTTGTGGCGCGAGGCCACCACGATCTTCATGACCGCCGGCCACGGTGGGTGCGGGCCATACGGTTTGGCCTTGGCGCTGCATCGTCGCGGGTTCGAGCTCGAGGTGTTCGTGAACGAGCCGGGCGTGTTCCTGGTCGACTCGGTGCGCAGCCCTGAGAAAAAGGAAGTCATGCGCTTGGTGCAGGAGGATTTCCTCGCCGAACTGGCCGAGTTGCCGGTGCCCATTCATCATCACGCGCTGGATGTCGATGCCTTGCAGCGCGCTGTGGAGTCGGGTGCGGTGCCGGTGGTGCTGATCAGCTCCTACCGTATCTACAACGAGCGCTTCCCCCATTGGGTGGTCGTGACCGGATTCGATACGCATTACATCTATGTGCACGACCCATTCGTCGACTATGACACGGGGGAGACCGTGACTGATTCGATCAACATGCCCATTGCCCGGCGTGAGTTTCAACGCATGGCCCGTTATGGCAAGGCTGGACAGAAGGCGGTGCTTCTCATCCGGCGCAGGGAGGCGGCTTTAG
>CBFGWV010000423.1:0-3271 GCA_965652545.1 uncultured Candidatus Competibacteraceae bacterium
CTGAAGGCCGGGGCCGCCGATTACCTGGTCAAGAGCACGTTCGATGCGCCGTTCCTGGAGCGGGTGCTGCGCTACACCCTTGAGCGCCACGGGTTGATGCGCCAGCTGCGGGAGCGGGAGTCCGAGTACCGCTTTCTCTTTCACGCCAATCCATTGCCGATGTGGGTGTACGACCGGCGGACACTGCGCTTTCTCGAGGTCAATGAGGCCGCGGTGACGCACTACGGCTACAGCCGCGACGAGTTCCTCGCGCTCACGGCCGACCGTATCCGCCCTGAGTCCGAACGCGAGGCCTTCATGAAGGCGTCCGAACCGGCCATGCACAAAGTCACCGCATTGGGGTTGTGGCGACATCAACGCAAGGACGGTAGCGATATCGTCGTCGAGGCCAGTGCGCAGGATTGCGTTTATCAGGATCGCGAGGCGCGTCTGGTCCTGGTTCAGGATGTCACCGAACGTGAGGCGGCCACGATGCGCCTGCGCGAGAGCGAGCATGCGCTCAAAGCCTTGTTCGAGCAGATGCCCGTGGGCGTGTGGACGACAGACAGGCAAGGCAATCTGACCGGCGGCAATGCCGAAGCGCGCCGCATTTGGGGCGGCGAGGCGCTGGTCGGGCCGCACGAGTACGACGTTTATCGCGGTCGCAGGCTGGAGGACGGTACCGAACTGACCGCGGCCGACTGGACATTGGCCCGCACGGTCGCCACCGGCCAACCGACCAGCGACAGCCCGCTGGAGATCGAAGCCTTCGACGGCACCCGACGGGTCATCCTGTCCTGGGCGTTGCCCCTGCCCGAATCCGCCGGGGAGGTGGGCTTCGTCGAGGTCAATCTGGATATTTCCGAACTGCATGCGGCGCAGGCCGAGCGCATGCGCGGCGAGCAGCGGTTGCGCCAGATCCTCAACGATGCGGCCGACGGTATCGTCGTGTTGGGCGAGGACCGGAACGTGCTATTCGCCAACCCGGCCGCCGAACGCCTGGCGCGGGGGCGGCTGGCGGCGGTCATCGAGCAGTTGCTGAACAATAACGGCACAGATGCCGCAGAGCAGTGCGTGACGATGCACGATGGCAGTGAACGCTACATCGACCTGCGCAGCTCCGACACCGACTGGTCAGGTCAGCCCGCCCGCCTGTTGACCTTGCGCGATGTGACCGATCGGCACCATACCGAATCGGCCCTGCGGCTTCGCCAGCGCGCCATAGACGCCAGCCTCAACGGCATCATGATCGTCGACATGGATGCGGCTGACTGCCCGCTGGTGTATGTCAACCCGACCTTCGAGCGCATCACCGGCTACGCGGCCGTGGACGTACTGGGGCGCAACCCGCGATTCCTGCAGGGTCCTGAATCCGACCAGCCCGGGCTTGCACCGTTGCGCCGCGCACTGGCTCAGCGGCGGGAGGTGCGGACGCTGCTGCGCAACTACCGCCGTGACGGGAGCCTGTTCTGGAATGACGTCTACCTGGCGCCGGTGCCTGATGAGCGTGGCCGGGTCGGGCATTACGTCGGCATCATCAACGATGTGTCCGAGTACAAGCGCTACGAGGAGGAAATCGCCTACCGCGCCAGCCACGACTATCTGACCGGGCTGCCCAACCGGACCCTGCTGGAGGACCGGCTCAGCCAGGCGCTGATATTCGCCGAGCGCGAGCAGCGCAGCGTGGCTGTGCTGTTCATCGATCTGGACCGTTTCAAAGGTATCAACGATGCCCTGGGCCATGCCGTGGGCGACCATGTTTTGCGTCTGGTGGCGCGCCGCTTGTCTGCTGCGCTCGGTGCCGGCGACACCCTGGCGCGCATCGGCAGCGACGAGTTTGTCGCCGTGCTGACCCGTCCGGCCGGCGGAGAGGACGCCGAGGCGATCGCCCGGCGGTTGTTGAGCCTGTTCGAGCGTCCGCTGGCGGTGCATACGCACAATCTTTATCTTACTTGCAGCATCGGGATCAGCTTGTTCCCGGACAACGGCAGTAATGCCAACGAGTTGATCCAGTTTGCCGATCTGGCCATGTACCGGGCCAAGGAGCACGGCCGCAACACGGTCGCCATGTTCGCCAACGAGATGCAGGAGCGTCTCATGGACCGCCTGAACCTGGGACAGCATCTGCGCCGGGCGCTGGAGCAGGGCGAGTTGGAGGTCCACTACCAGCCGCAGGTCGATGCCCACAGCGGCGATCTGGTCGCCGTCGAGGCACTGCTGCGCTGGCGGCGTGGCGAGGGCGAGGCCGCCATCATCTACCCCGAGCGCTTTTTGAGCGTGGCCGAAGAAAGCGGCCAGATCGTCACCATCGGCGGCTGGGTGTTGGAGGAGGTGTGCCGCCAAGCCGTGAAATGGGGGCGCGAGGGGCTGGGTGACTTTCCCGTGGCGGTCAATATCTCAGCCGTGCAATTCCAGCGCAGTCAGTTCTTGGACGAAGTCAAGGCCGTGCTCGAACGCACCGGTCTGCCGCCCGAGCGCCTGGAACTCGAGCTGACGGAAACCCTGGTCATGGACCAGGCCGACCGGGTGATCGCACTGCTCAAAGCGCTCAAGCGCCTGGGTGTGCGCATTACCCTTGATGATTTCGGTACCGGGTATTCGAGCCTCAGCTATCTGCGCCGATTCGCCATCGACAAGATCAAGATCGATCGCTCGTTCGTCGACCGGATCGCCAGCAACAGTGACGATGCGGCCATTGCGCGTTCCATCATCGCCATCGCCCATCACCTGAAGCTCAAGGTAATCGCCGAGGGCGTCGAGACAGAGGCCCAGATCGGCTATCTGCGGCGCAATCACTGCGACGAGTTCCAGGGCTTCTATTTTTGCCCTCCGGTGCCCGCCGACGAGCTCGCCAAACGCATCCGCGAACGTCGCCTGGGCGGTGAGCGAGTGTTGCAGGCCGCCCCGATGGACACCATCCTGCTGGTGGACGACGAGCCAAACATCGTGCGCGCGCTCTCGCGCACCCTGCGCCGCGACGGCTACCGGATACTTACCGCCAACAGCCCCGCCGAAGGCCTTGAGGTGCTCGCGCGCGAGGCGGTGGACGTCATCGTCTCCGACCAGCGCATGCCCGGGATGAGCGGTACGGAATTTCTCAGCATGGTGCGCGACATGTACCCCAACACCGTACGCATCGTTTTATCCGGTTATACCGACCTCACCACCGTGACCGACGCCATCAACCGCGGCGCGATCTACAAGTTCCTGACCAAGCCCTGGGAGGATGAGGACTTGCGCAAGCACATCCGCGAGGCGTTCCGGGTGACGCGCCAGGACGGCGAGGGGTGAG
>CBFGWV010000424.1:0-3227 GCA_965652545.1 uncultured Candidatus Competibacteraceae bacterium
GGCTGCTGCAACACCCATGACACGACAAGCAAGCGCCCAGGATGGTCAGAGCAGGACCGTTCCGCCACCGCTTGTCGTCGCATTTCTTCGATGAGGACATACCGATGAGCAACGAGCGCCCCTACGAGGCCTTCAGCAGCCAGGGCACCTTCCCGGTAAAGGCGTGGGTGAAGGGTGTGCCCTTCGATGAGAGCACGCGCAAGCAGCTGGCCAATGTGGCCACGTTGCCCTTCATCCACCGCTGGATCGCCGCCATGCCCGATGCCCATGTCGGCAAGGGCGCGACGGTGGGTTCGGTGATCCCCACCAAGGGCGCCATCGTGCCGGCGGCGGTGGGGGTGGATATCGGCTGCGGGATGAACGCGGTGCGCTTGTCGCTGACCGCCAACGACCTGCCCGATAGCCTTGCGGCGATTCGCTCGGCGATCGAAAAAGCCGTCCCCCTGGGTGCCGGCGGCCAGCATGTGCGCACGCCCGAGGGTGCCTGGGCGGGTGCGTTCGCGCCGGCCTACGAGGCGATCCTTGCCAAGCACCCGCGCATCAAGCCACGCGATGAGCGCAAGTGGCTGTTGCAGATGGGTTCGTTGGGTTCGGGCAACCACTTCATCGAGCTGTGCCTG
Source organism: uncultured Candidatus Competibacteraceae bacterium (assembly GCA_965652545.1). Taxonomy (GTDB): domain Bacteria; phylum Pseudomonadota; class Gammaproteobacteria; order Competibacterales; family Competibacteraceae; genus CBFGWV01. The sequence goes on from CBFGWV010000424.1 coordinate 621, forward strand.
GACGAGAATGACGATGTATGGGTGATGCTGCACTCCGGAAGCCGCGGTATCGGCAACATCATCGGCTCGTACTTCATCGAGAAGGCCAAGCGGGAGATGGAGCGCTACTTCATCGCCTTGCCGGACCGAAACCTGGCCTATCTGGTTGAGGGGTCCACGCTGTTCGACGACTACGTGGAGGCCGTGCACTGGGCTCAGGACTACGCGCTGGAGAACCGTCGCCAGATGATGACGGCGGTACTGGCGGTGTTGAAGATGCACCTGAAGCCGTTCGAACTCACCCGCGAGGCGATCAACTGCCACCACAACTACGTGGCGCGCGAAAGCCATTACGGCGAGAACGTATGGGTGACGCGAAAAGGCGCCATCCGTGCGCGCGACGGCGACCTGGGTATCATCCCCGGCAGCATGGGCGCCCGCTCGTACATCGTGCGCGGCAAGGGGCAGGCGGAGAGCTTCTGTTCGTGCAGCCACGGTGCCGGCCGGGTCATGACCCGTACCGAGGCCAACCGCCGCTTCACGGTGGACGACCATATCGCCGCCACCGCCGGGGTGGAGTGCCGCAAGGACGCTGCGGTGATCGACGAGACGCCCATGGCGTACAAGCCGATCGAGGCGGTGATGGCCGCGCAGCGTGACCTGGTGGATATCGTCCATACGCTGCGGCAGGTGGTGTGCGTAAAGGGGTAGCGGACATGTTGACCATAGACGGTGCCCTGGGCGAGGGCGGCGGGCAGGTGCTGCGCACCGCCATCGCCCTCGCCGCCTTGACCGGGCAGGGCCTGCACATCCACAGCATCCGGGCCGGGCGGCGCAAACCGGGCCTGATGCGCCAGCATCTGGCCGCCGTCAACGCGGTCGCGACAATCTGCGGCGGCGAGCTCGACGGTGCCTCCATCGGTGCGACGCGTCTTGGTTTTCACCCCGGCCCGGTGCGGCCGGGGGATTACCATTTCGCCATCGGAACCGCCGGCAGCACTACCTTGCTGCTGCAAACCGTGCTGCCCCTGCTGATGACCGCCAACGGCCCGAGCACATTGACCCTGGAGGGCGGCACCCACAACCCGTTGGCGCCACCGTTCGAGTGCATCGCGCAGGCCTTTCTCCCCCTGATCAACCGCATGGGGCCGACGGTCACGGCCACACTGGAGCGGCCGGGGTTCTATCCTGCCGGCGGCGGGCGGATCACCGTGGCCATCCAGCCGTGTGCGCGCTTGCGCCCGCTGCACGTGCCGGAACGCGGCCCCATTCGCACGCAGACCGCCCTGGCGCTGGTTTGCGGTCTGTCGGGGCAGATCGCACGACGCGAACTCGACGTCGTGGCCGCCGAGCTGGGCTGGTCGGGCGATGCATTGCAGATCCGCCAGTTGAACGCCGCCCATGGGCCGGGCAACGTGTTGTCACTAATCGTCCAGAGCGAGAACATCACCGACGTCTTCACCGCCTTCGGCGAGAAAGGCATCCCCGCCGAACGGGTCGCCATGGACGCCGTGCACCAGGTGCGCCGATATCTGGCATCCAACGCGGCCGCCGGCGAGTACCTGACCGATCAACTGCAGCTCCCCCTGGCCCTTGCCGGCGGAGAATTCACCGGCGGCCCGCCGAGTCGACACGCCCGGACCAACGCACAGGTCATCCGCACCGTACTCGGTGTGGACGTCACAGCACGGGAAACCGAAGACGGCCACTGGCGACACGAAGTCGCAGCGGTCCGTTGAGCAAAGGAGAACATGCCAATGGATGTCATCCTGTATGGGTATCGCTTCAGCGTGTACACACGCATCGTGAGAATGACACTGGCTGAGAAAGCGGTCCCCTACCGTTACGAAGAGATCGACCCCTTCGCCGACACGGTGCCCGCGGTATATCTGGAGATCCACCCGTTTCGCCGCGTCCCGGCCCTGGTCCACGACCAGACGGCGTTCTACGAAACCGCGGCGATCACGCAGTACATCGACGAGGGCTTCGACGGCAGAGCCTTGCAGCCGAAAACACCCGGCGAACGCGCGCGCATGCGGCAGATCATCGCCGTGACGGACCACTACGGCTACTGGCCCATGGTCCGCCAAGTCTTCGCCCACGGCGTCTTCCGACCCGCGGCGGGCGAACCCGCGGACGACGATCAAATACGCGAAGGCCTCGCCACCGCCGCCACGACACTCGGCGCACTGGAAGCCCTCACCGAGGGCGGACCCCAACTCATCGGCACCCGGCTATCCCTGGCCGACTTCCATCTCGCCGCCATGATTGCCTACTTCACCGCAGAACCCGGCGGACGCAAAATGCTGGCCGCATTTCCCAATCTCAGCGGTTGGTGGTCGGCAATGCGCGACAACGACCGTTTGTTGACCAGCGACCCCGGACTGCCCAGCGCGTAACCTAACGCCCCCAGGAGCCTGTCGGACTTGAGACTGTCCTATTGCGGAAAGTCGGATATCGAGTCCGACAGGCTCCCAGAGCGGCTACGCCTCGGACCGCCGAGGGCAATTGATATGTAGGATGGGTTGAGCGCAGCGATACCCATCATGGAGCAGCGAGGACCTGTCTAGGGGGCCCGACGTCGATCACATGCGGCTGATGGGTATCGCTGCGCTCAACCCATCCTAC
>CBFGWV010000425.1:0-3226 GCA_965652545.1 uncultured Candidatus Competibacteraceae bacterium
GTCAACTCCCGCCGCGCCGTGCAGTTCCGTCAATGGGCCACACGCACCCTGCGCGAGCACCTGACCCAGGGTTGGACGCTGAGCCGGCAACGTTTCGAAGCTGAAGCCGTATGAAGCAGCGCGTTAACTTTATGGGACCGGCCTCACCATGAGCGAATATGTCGAATATCTCAAAGACGTCTTCGAGCTCTTTGGGCCGATTACGGTTCGCAAGATGTTCGGCGGCTACGGTGTTTACTATGACGGGCTCATGTTCGCGCTGGTCTCCGACGATGCGCTTTACTTGAAAGCCGACGCTGAAAACGCAAGCTGGTTTGAGGAGCGGGGCTTGCCGCCTTTCGAGTACGAAAAAAACGGCAAGCGGGTGACGATGTCGTACCGGCTGGCGCCCGATGACATCATGGACGACCGCGACGAGGCTGCCCAATGGGCGCGCCGCTCGTTCGACGCCGCTCTACGGTCGCATTCGCCCAAGAGGGGGCGTTGAGGGACCACCGGTTTAATTCTCCACCTCGACTGCGACGTACTGAATCCGGGCGCCGTGGCCACCGTGTAGGCCACGTCAAAAACCGAGGCGCGTAAGGAAAAAGGATGCCAATGATATGAGCGATGACGGACGCAGGCATTGGCTGGGTGGCATTGGTGATGCGTTCGCCGACCGTAACTTCTGTATTTATTCTTTGGGTTCAATCGGGTCTTGGGTCAGTTACTTTGTTCAACTCGTGGCGGTGTCGTGGCTGACGTGGCAGCTGACCGGCTCCACTGCCTGGCTGGCGGCGATGGCGCTGTTCGATATTGTGCCAAATGTGGTGCTCTTGCCGCTGACCGGGGCATTGGCGGATCGGTACGATCGCCATGCGATCATGATTGTCACCAGTGTCCTGCTACTGATTCAGGCCGGGGCCATGGCCGTACTGTCGTGGGCGGGGTTGTTGACGATCTGGCCCCTGGTCGGCCTCGTGCTCGTGCATGGCGTTCTGATCAGCTTCATGGTGCCGGCGATGTACGGTACGTTGCCGCGATTCGTGAATCGGGCCGTCCTATCGTCAGCCATCGCTGTTGCCGCGTCCTACACGCAGTTGGCGGTGTTCGTTGGCCCCGCGATCGCCGGTTGGATTATCGCAAGCCACGGCTTGACGCCGGCATTTGCTGTCAACGCACTCGGGTATGTCGCGTTGCTGGCCGCGTTTTTGTTCCTGCGTACGCCGCCGGATTATCGAAGACCACAACGTTCAGCGCGATCCATTTTGGGTGATATCGCCGAGGGCTTCGCTTACATCCGGCGCGATCGGACGCTCTCATCCCTGTTGCTACTGGGGCTTGTTGCCGATTCGCTGGCTATCGGCTTCTATCATATGGTGCCGGCGTATGCGGACGATGTCCTCGGGCTGGGGGTTGTGGGTGTTGCCACCGTCCTGGCCTGCCGTGGTGGTGGCGCTACAGTTGCGGCTTTGTGGTTGGCCCACGCCGGTGGCCAGGCTGCGCGTGTCGGGCGGATCTTTTGGGCGACACTTGCCGCCATGCTCGCCTTGGCTGCGCTCATCCACATTCCTATGCTACTTCCGGCCGCATTGGTCGCGTGCGTGTGGGGATTCGCGGGCGAGACTCGCAAGACCAGCACTTTTTCCATTATTCAGTTGGCCGTGGACGAGCAGCAACGCGGGCGTGTGATGGGCACCGTGTTCATGTTTTCACAATTGGCAGCCGGCATTGGCGTTTACGCAATCGGTACGCTCGCCGGCCACTTGGGGCTGCGCGTGCCCATCAGCGCCGGCGTGCTGTTCGGGATCTGTGTGTGGTGGTGGCTCTATCGCCGTTATCGCCGTGAACGGGTGGGGCGCCTGTCAGACTTGCGCCAAGTTTAAGAGCGCCTCGCCGCTGAGCCGGTAGCCCACCCATTCGCTCTTGCGCGTCGCCCCCAGTGCCTCGTAGAACCGTATGGCCGGTTCGTTCCAGTCGAGCACGCTCCATTCGAACCGGCCGCAGCCTCGTTCGACGGCGATCTGCGCCAGGTGCCTGAGCAACTGCTTGCCGGCGCCGCTGCCCCGTTCGCTGGGCATGACGAACAGGTCTTCGAGGTAAAGACCGTGCTGGCCTTGCCAGGTGGAGTAGTTGAAGAAGTACACGGCGAAGCCGACGGGCGTGCCGTCGCGCTCACAAACCAAGGCGTGAGTCGTGCTGACCGGCCCGAACAGGGAGGCCCTGATGCTATCTTCGGTGGCAGACACTTCGTGCTCGGCCTTCTCGTAGCGGGCCAGTGCTTTGACGAAGTCCAGAATCAGCGGTGCATCTTCGGAGGTCGCATCGCGGATGACGAGCTCTGCCATTTCACGCTCCTTTTGCGTGGTGTCGACAACGCTGCCATGGTCGCATAAACCGTCGGTTCGCACCCCCTCCGCCTATCGCCCCAACATGTTTACAGCAATGCCCGCGCCTCGTTGATAGGCCATTGTCAGCTCGCCGTAAGGTATCAATATTGTCTCGTCGGGGTTTCGCGGGTCTATAAGCTCAACCTTTGCGTCTAGACCTTCACCCTTTATATCTTTCAACATATACACATGATTGTAGTCCAGCGTGCCATCCTCATAAAGACGCTTTCCGCCCCAACCCATATTCCAAGGTAGCCATTGTTGCCAGTCCGTCGGTGGTGGATCTGCTGTGACAAGTGCAATCATGTCGCCTCGATCGATGTTTTCCTTCCACTGCTCCGGTGACAGATAATTTAACTGGATTGTAGTTGGCCCACTCTCGTGGCCCGTAAGCGATTCCATGGCACTCCATGGGGATCCGCCTTCATACACCTTGTCGGGCCCACCCTTCCATTTCACATAAGCCGCTTCATAAATTCGCGCCCACTGCTCGACGCGATATGTGTCACCGTCATCGGCATAATCACCGGGACCTCCGCGAGCGTTCTCTTCCACCTCGGCATCGCTAATAGAAACGTGCTCAGGAACGAATTTGTCGTCTTCTTTGCGGTAAAAGGTCACGATGTAACCATCACCATCGCGGGATAGGTTGTCGTGAATCATCTCCGGCTTGGTCTCGGCAAGCGCGCCCAGAGCAGCCATGAAATAACAATTGCCAGATCGTTCTCCACTGAGTGGTGAAGCGCCTTCACTCTGCACGACATCGTCGTATCGGATCAGTTCCTCGGGGCTTCCCGCCAACTCGCCATCGTCGGTCAAGAACGGCACGAGTTCCAACTCCTTGGACAATGCAGGAT
>CBFGWV010000426.1:0-3195 GCA_965652545.1 uncultured Candidatus Competibacteraceae bacterium
GTTCGCGACGCTCGGTTTCAGCGCCCGCAGCGGGTTCTCGGAGCCTATAAGCCCGCAGCTCCAGTATCCACAGCATCAAGAGCATTGGTGTGCCGATGAACAAGGTCAAATAATAAACGGAAAATCCCGCGGGGGCGGCAATCGCCACCACACTGGTGCGTATCAGTAAAAGGAGCATCGCGGCGGACGAGGCCGGGGTCCTGAATATTGTCGTGGCGGCGATCGCACAAACGATAGCGTAGAGATAAACATTCCACCACACGCCGTTGGGGGTCTCGGCAGCGTGAACATAGTCGATCATCAACTGACCAAAAGCATGGACGGGCTTGACCACGTCCAACGGGGGATACCCTTTTTCGCTCATGACCTGGCGCGAGCAGACAGTCTGCGTGTTCTTGTCGCCCACGGTGTTCAATGTTGCAAGACGGCTCTTGAGGAACAAAATTGGATGTTTGGCGAATACCCCAAGTGCTGCTTTGAATGCAGCGTTTCTTTCGGCCTTGGTGGATGCCTGGTTCCAGTGTTCGCCGTAGAATACACACAGATTTCCAGGACAGTAGAAGGTTGCCAGATCGGAGAAATTGTATATTTTTTCTATTGCTGCTTTTTCGGCGTGAGAAATGGTGTTTCCCGGGTGCTTGATAATATATCCAAGCGGATTTTCTATCAGGGTGAGTTTGTATTCGTTTTCCGCGCGCGAACCCCAGGAGTTTCCGAGCACACCACCTTTCGCAAGCAGATGCGGAATGGCGCTTGTGAATGAGAATGCAAACACTACCGGTAATGCCACGGTTGCTATCGTCGTGGTGCGCGCCAGCCTGCCGTATTTCACGCTGAACATGGCGACGATAATGAGTCCAAGCGCGATGCTGGGTATCGCATCCGTGCGATATACCATCAAGATTCCGCCTAGCAATGAAGCAAACATGAGCGTTGATCTGCTCGTTGATTCGTGAAACTTTATTGCCTTGAAAACGACCAGGAGAAATACGAGAAAAAGCGCTGTGAAGTAGCTATCGCGGATGATCACCAGCGATGCGATCATCTGCGCCGGCAGCAAAATCATGATCGGCAGAAAAAAATGTACAAGTTTTTTGGCGTCAAGCTGGAATAATACGCCATGCACCATCGTGAAGACCACGGCCCAGAGCAGTGCCAGGAAAATTCCCGGTGCATATGCACCCCATGGAATGATCTGCATAAAGGCGGTGAACAGGGCCGGATGAAGCGGCGAATACCAGCCTTCCCACCAGCCAGTCTTTACCATATGGAGGGTGTAGTAGCTGTCCTCCGTCATGCATCCCGGGGCGAAACTGAGGAATAAAAAGAGAAACCACAGCGCATACAGCGCAAAAATGCCGGTCAGTCGCCTGTCCAGAGTCTTCCATTTGAACAATACAGTAAGCAGGCAGGCGAGTAGGGGAACCGACAAGACCTGGGATATCCACATCGGGGATGGGTTTACTTTCTCCAGCGCCCAGCCCCATTGGGCGGCGAGGCGGCTGGCGGTGTAGGTCGTCCAGAGCAAGGCGATTGCCGCCGACAGCGGGACAATCCACCTGCCTCCCTGCGTCGACCGTACACTAAGGTCCTTCACGTCTGTCGTCGTCCTTATCGATTGCCGGGCTCACCTCTCGGCACGCCTGCCGATGTTTCGGTAGGCGTGCGAACGCGGGTTTGTACCCTGGTTTCTCCATTAGGTTCCGTAGGGAGTTCAGTGGATATTCACGCTCAGGGGTGGATGGTGACACCACTGCCACAACACTCGCCGGGGCTGCCCATGAAACCGTTGCCCATCTGTTTACCAGTGCTCGCTATGGCGCTCACGGCGTGCGCACCGGTTTACTACGATTCCGATCCCGGGTACCCGGGATATGAGGGCGTTCCACCTGGGCACCTGCCACCGCCCGGTACCTGCCGTATCTGGTATCCACGCCGCCCGCCGGGCCAGCAACCCCCACCGGGAAGCTGCGACGAACTTCGCTACCGAGTGCCGCCGGGGGCGCGTTTGATCGTCGGCTGACGCGTCTGACGTTGGGGGGGTGTATGAAGATGCGATCAGGGTATGGGGCGCTTGTCTTCTGTACAGCGCTGATGCTCTCCGGAGGGGCAGTGATCGCCGGTGAGCTGGCCGACGAACTCGCGGTGGCGCAACTGCTCGAGCGCGCCGCGGTTCATGTCGAGCGCGATCAACTGGATGAGGCCGGAGCAATTCTGGAGCGAGCGCTGCGCATCGCCCCTCGCGATGCGCGGCTCTGGCAGCAATTGGCCGAGGTGCGTTTGATGCAGGGGCGGACGGATCAGGCCGCCGCCCTGGCAAGCCGGTCCGATCAGTTCACCGGCGACCCGGTGCTGCGGGCGCGCAATGCGGAACTCATGGCCACGGAGAGCCATGAACTGGTGGTGCAGGAGGCGGGCACAGCCGGGTCGCCGCAAGCGATCGAGATTCCGATCCAGACCGCGGCGTTCGACGTGGCGGCGGGACAGACCATTCAGCCTTTAGACATGGCGCAGGCTGTTCCAACTGACCTGCACCCGTATCCCGCCGACGTCGCTTTGCGCGATGCGATCAGTCTGCTGCAGGGCCGCCGCCCGGGTGAGGCGATTGATGTCCCACCCGGCCACCGGCCGCCGCCGGGCTTATGTCGCATCTGGTACCCAGACCGTCCGCCGGGCCATCAACCGCCACCCGGGAACTGCCAGGTGTTGGCGCAGCGCCTGCCGCGTGGTGCCCGCCTTCTGATGCACTGAGCGGCGGGTCCATCGTCGTGCTCCCCGGCACTGATGCACCTATCTGTCTTCGTCCCGCCAGTACAGGTAGGAGACGATCTCCTTCACCCGCTCCGGTTGATCGCGGTAGGTGCCGTTCTTCCACGGCAGGGAACCGTCGGGCAGTTGTTGGTCGTCCCAGGGAATCAACGTGTCGTCCGACAACCACTTGGCATCGTCCCAGGGCAGAAGACCGCCGTCCCACAGCTTTGGCAGTTCGCCGTCGGGGAATATCGGTGGTGGCGCACCGGCCCGGTGGTTCTCGGGCAGCAGGCGGTACATGGCCGCGAGAATGTAGCGGTCGGACTCGTCGAGCTCCGAAATTTCCGGGTAGTTGCCCTCGTCGTCCGGCTCGATATCCAGATGGTGAGTGAGCTCGACGAGATAGCCCAGTTCTTCGGCGGACATCGCCTCGTCGCGGAACGC
>CBFGWV010000427.1:0-3190 GCA_965652545.1 uncultured Candidatus Competibacteraceae bacterium
CTGTATGAGACCTCCCCAGTCTTCGCCGCCGAGATCGACCGCTGCGCCGCCATCCTCGCACCCCATCTGGACGTGCCGCTGCTGGCTTTGCTCTACGGCGCCGAGTCCGCCCGCCTGGCCCGTACCCGTTACGCCCAGCCGGCGTTGGCGGCGGTGGAGTGGTCCCTGGCCACGTTATGGCGCGGCTGGGGGGTGGAGCCGGCCGCGGTGCTCGGCCACAGCCTGGGCGAGTACGTCGCCGCCGCCGTGGCCGGGATGATCGACATCGAGGCCTTGCTGCCGCTGGTCGCCGAGCGGGGTCGGCTGATGGACGCGTTGCCGGAGGGCGTCATGCTGTCGGTGAACGCCGATGCCGACACCGCCGCGGCCGCCATCGGCGACCTGGCCGCCCGCGTATCGGTGGCCGTGCTCAACGCGCCGGGGTCGACGGTCATCGCCGGCGACCGGGCGGCCGTCGACGTCGTGGCGCAACGCCTGACCGCCCGCGGTCTGCGTACCCGGCCGCTGGCGGTGTCGCATGCGTTTCACTCACCGATGATGGGCTCCATCCTTGACGAACTGACCGCCCTGGCCGCTGCTGCCCCATGGCGGCCCGGTGCGCTGCCTCTGGCGCGCAACCTCGACGGCCGGCTGCTGGCCGCCGGCGAGGTGCCGCCGCCGCACGATTGGGCGCGCCATGCCCGCGAGGCGGTGCGCTTCTTCCCGGCCCTGCAGGCGCTGGCGGGGCGCGGTATCACGCATTTCATCGAGATCGGCCCGCGCCCGGTGCTCACGGCCCTGGGGCCGGCGTGCCTGGCTGACGGGCAGTTCTTCGCCACCCTCAACACCGGCGAGCCGGACTGGCCGCGCATGCTGGAGAGCCTGACCGCGCTGTGGCTGGCCGGGCAGCCGGTGGACTGGGCCGCCCTGGAGCGGCCTTACGGCCGGCGCCGGCTGTGGCAGCCCGGCTACCCTTTCGAACGACGGGATCACTGGATCGAGGAACCCGACATGAGCGAACACCGTACGGCCGGCCCCATGGACGCGGCGCCCGGACCGATAAGCCCCGATACCCCCGTGGCCGACGTCGAGGCCATGGTCGCCCTGGTGGCGGAGGCCTTGAAAAGCGACCCGGCCGATATCGACCCGGACGCGCCGCTGCTGGAGCTGGGTGCGGACTCGATCAGCCTGGTGGATGTGGGGCGGCTGGTGAAGGCGCGTTACGGGCTGGTGTTATCTGCCAAGCAGTTTTTCGAGGAACTGACCAGCGTGCGGGCGCTGGCGGCGTATGTGGGGCGGGCAGCGGTGCCTGTTTCGCCCGTGGCCGTTTCGTCTGCGGTGGCTGAAGCGCAGGGCCGGGTGGTGGCGGATAGGGGGCCGAGCGGCGCTCGGCTGCCGAGTGCAACTCGGCGATCCCAGGGGGAGGACGCGGTCGATGAAAGCGCGGCCGTAACCGGTACGCCCGCGGATGCGGGGGATCTGGGCGGCTTGTTCACCCGCCAGCTCGATCTGGTTCAGCAGGTGATCGCCCAGCAGATCGCGGCTTTGGCTGCGCGTGGCCTGCCGACAGCGTCTCAGGACGCGTCGCCGTATCGAACGACGGCTGGCCCGGCTCAATCGCCTGCGTCGACCGGATCGGATTCGACCGTGCCATCGGCCCGACCCGAAGAGCCTGCGGGGGAGGCACCGTCACGCCGGGCGGTGCCACCGCGAGACCTCGGGCCGCATCGGCCGCCGCGCCGCCAGGATGCCTCGGCCGTCGGCGACCCGCGCCGGCAGGCGCATCTGGATGCCCTGGTCGCTCGCTACACCGCGCGCACGCCCACCAGCAAGCGCCTGGCCGAGGCCGCCCGCCCGAGGCTGGCCGACAGCCGCGCGTCGGCGGGCTTCCGCCCCTCGGTCAAGGAGATGCTCTACCCCCTGGTGGGCGACAAGGCCGACGGGGCGCGCTTGTGGGATGTGGACGGCAACGCCTACATCGACATCTCCATGGACTTCGGCGTCAACCTGTTCGGACACCGGGCGCCGTTCCTGATGCAGGCCATGCGCTCGGCCATCGACCGCGGGCTGGCCATGGCTCCGCGCTCGCCCGATGCCGCAGCGGCGGCGGCGTTGGTCTGCGAGCTCACCGGCATGGACCGGGTGGTGTTCTGCCAGTCGGGCAGCGAGTCGGTGATGACCGCCGTGCGCCTGGCGCGGCTGGCCAAGGGGCGTGATGGCATCGCGTTGTTCCGCAATTCGTACCACGGCCACAGCGATGGCTTGTTGGCGGTGGGCGAGGGGGGCGGCTTCGATGCCGAGCCCGTGGCCGGTGGCATTCCGTCGGCGATGGTGCGTGACATTCTGGTCCTGGACTACGCCGACCCGGCCAGTTTCGAGATCCTGCGCCGGCACGCCCATCGCCTGGCCGCGGTGCTGGTGGAGCCGGTGCAGAGCCGGGCGCTGCACGTGCAACCGGGCGATTACCTCAAGCAACTGCGCGCGCTCACCCGCGAGCTGGACCTGCTGCTGATCTTCGACGAGATGATCACCGGTTTCCGCCTGCACCCCGGCGGTGCCCAGGCCTGGTTCGGCGTGGAGGCGGACCTGGCCACCTACGGCAAGGCCATGGGCGGCGGTGTCGAAGTCGCCGCCATCGCTGGCCGCGGCAGTGTGCTCGATGGCATCGACGGCGGGTTGTGGCGCTACGGCGATGCGTCCTACCCGGCTGGCGAGGTGACCTTCTTTGCCGGCACCTTCAACGCCAACCCGCTGGCCATGGCCGCCACCCGCGCAGCCCTCACCGAGATGAAACGCCGCGGTCCGGACCTGCAGGCCGGTATCAACGCCCTGACCTTGCGCTTCGCCAGCGACCTCAACAGCTGGCTGACCGGGGAGGGCGTTCCGCTGGAGATCGTCACCTGTGGCTCGCTGTTCCGTTTCACGCACAAAGGCAACCTGGACCTGCTGTTCTACCACCTGCTGGAGAAAGGCGTGTTCGTGTGGGAGGGGCGCAACTGCTTCCTCTCCGCGGCTCACACCGAGGCCGACATGGCCGCCGTCGCCGAGGCCGTGCGCCAGAGCGTGCGCGAACTGCGCGAGGGCGGCTACATCGACGCCCCTGGGATCGCCGGTTTGCAACCGATAGCCGGGCGCAGCTCGGCCGCTTTGCATCCTGGTGCGTCAGGCGATTACCGTGAATCGGGCGTCGAGCCCCCTGGGATCGCCGAGT
>CBFGWV010000428.1:0-3162 GCA_965652545.1 uncultured Candidatus Competibacteraceae bacterium
CGACTCCTCTCGCTACGGACGCTCAAGCCCGACAGACTCATGGAAGGCGATCGCTGCGGTGACCACAGGCCTACCAGCGCACCTGCCAGATCGACACCTCCTGACGGGCGTCGCTGACGCGGCTGACCCGTTCGGCCCAGGGGACCGCGCCGCCATCGAGCATGGACAGGCGCGCGATCAGGGATAAGGGCATCGGGTCAGAACCGACGACGGCCCGTGTGCCGCCGGGGTGCCAGGCGACGTCCAGACCGCCGAGGGCGGGATCCATCTCGATGCTGCGCACCTGCCGGTCATCGACGACGTGGACGTCGCCCAGACGGGGTTCGACGATTCCGGCACCGGTCTGGACCCATACCCGGACCGGGTCGGTGTCACTCCCGGGGGTGCCGATCATCAATACGTGGTTGGATCCCCCCTGGTCCACGCAACGCACGCGTTGCGCGTCGGGGCGGCAGGTCAGGCTGCGCGGGTTGAACAAACCGGTCAGCCCGGCCTCGTAGACCTGTCGGGCACCGGCGGCCAGCGCGCGTTTTGCCGTGTCGATTTCCTGCGTTGGGATCTCCACATCATCGGCCAAGGTGCGGCCCCGGGCGACTTGGACGGCAGCCATGCGCAAGGGATCGTCCAGCCCCAGGGCGAACGGCTCGCCGCCGAGGTATTGACGGTCGGTGACGATGATGTACGTCGGCGGTGGCCGGCAACGGACCGCTTCGGCCAACTGCTGCGCCTCGGCCGGCGCAACACCGTGGCGCGCGAGGGCGGCGGGGAAGCCGCTCGGCGCCCCACGCAGCATGTCCAGGCTTGCGATGCTCGCTTTGAGCGGTGAGAGGCCCAACGCCACCAAGCGCCCGTGCAGACTGTTACGCCCCTCAGGCAGCGGCGTCGCGTCGCCGAGGCAGGCGAGCATCCGTAACGTGTTGTAGGCGAATACGGGGTCGTCGCTGGCCATTACCCGGTCCACCCATGTGGGCATATGGGTCAGCAGCAGCCCACCGTCGGCGAATACTGGCCGCTGGGCAAAGTATTTGGTGACGTAGCCTGTGCTCCACGGTGTAACCAGAATCGTCTGGGCCGGTGTGTCGCTTTTCATCGACTGCAAGCTTGAGATCAGCGCGCGGCTGAGTCGGGATGGGGCCAGATCGTCCGCCACCAACAGGGCGCCATAGCCCACCGGCACCAAGGGCAGAAGGCATAGCGCGATGGCGCCCGTGCGCCGCCAAACGGTGGGCGCTGCGCCGTCATTCGCGCGTGAGAGACCCACACAGAGCCGCCCGCACAGCACCGCCAACCCGAACCCCATGGGGGCGGCCATCAGCAACTGGAATCGGGCGGCGTCCAGCGACAGATAAAGCGCGGCAATCAGCCACAGCCCCATAAACAAGGCAAAGCCCTCTCGCCCGCTGTCGCGATCGGTGCGCTCGATGAGCTGAATCGCACCGGCCACCAGCATCGGCAAGGCGAGCAGGATGACGAACCACCACCGGTTGGCGCCAGGATCGATCAAACCCAGCGCCTGCGCGGCGGTCTGGCAAACCGCCGCGACGAGGAAGGTGATCCAGAAATTTCCTTCCCAGAGTCGGTGAAAGCGGACCAGAACCACCACCCCGAGAACCGCAAGCTGCAGGGGTACCGCACCATGCGGTGTGGCCAGAATCGACTCCGGCGGTAGCTTGGCCAGCTCGGCGACGACGTTCAGCGCCCAGGGAAACCCGTCCCACAGCGCGCCGGATCCGAGCCCCGCGCCGCGGCCGAACTGGTCGATATCCCCAGTCAGCCACAGCAACGCGGCGAGGCCCGGCAGCACCGTGGCGGCCACTGCCCACGTCGCCCACGCTCCCGTCCGGGCGCCCGCGCTCCAGGCGATAAACGGATGGGCGAGTGCCGTCAGCCCGACCAGAATGGCAATGAATACCCAGCCGTCCCACATCATGGCCTGTAGACCGACGGCGCCCAGTGTGGCCGCTATCCACCACAGCCGACGACTGCCGGCGGTCAACCCATTGGCGAACGTCCAGGCAATCCACAAGGGTAGGGTGACGTTCCAGATGTCGTTGTCCAGCGACAGGGAACGCCCCAGGACCATGGGGTGCAGCGCCGCCGTCAAGGCGGCCACGACACCGCCGATCCAGTGGCCGCCTATGCGACGGCCGACAAAGAAGGCCGGCAGGATGCCGAGCAGTGCAATCAGATGCACAACAGTACCCGCACTGACCTCGGCCGGCAGGGCGGGATGCACCCATTCACCGACGGCCAGTGCCGCGGCCAGCACCTTCACATGCAGGATGTCGGCATAGCGCATCGTATGACCCGTCGGGGCCGGCGCCAGGGTATCGCGGCAGTCGCCCTCGACAACCACATCGCAGGCGGTGCCGTGGGCAAGCACATTTTGGGCATTGCGCAACCAGATATAGCTGTCGCCGTTACGCGGCACGCGCCAGCCACCTTGCTCATCCGGGTAGCGTTCGCTTGCGCGCTGTGCGGCGATGGCCTCGGCGATCTGCCCCTCATCGACCGCCTGTGCCGCCTTGTTGGCCTGCGCGAACACCGCCGCGGGGTCGTCTGATGGCATGGCCAGTGCCGTCTCCGTCCACGCCTGGTTACGGGCGGCGTAAGTGCCACCGAACTCCGCCCAACCCTGGCGCTCAGGCAGCAACCGCGCGCCAAGCACCAACAGAGCGCACAGCGCCAGCAGGACAAGCGTCGACCACCGGCTCATCGTGCGGCCTTGAGGCGTTCGGCCAAGTCCGCCAACACCTCCGGCGATGCCGCATGACGACCATGATCGAGGCGCTCGTCGCCCCGCTTCATCGGAATCAAATGCACGTGGTAGTGAAAGACCGTTTGTCCGGCGATGGCCCCATTGAACTGTGCCACCCGCAGCCCGTCCGGCATCAGGACCCGCCGTAGTCGCACAGCGACCTGGCGCACCGTTTCGGCCACTGCCTTGGCATCCTCGGATGCCAGCGACCAGACATCATCCGCATGGCGCCTCGGAATCACCAGGCAATGCCCCTCGCTGGCCGGGCGGATATCCAGGAAGGCCAGAGTATCGGCATCTTCGTGGATGATCACCGCCGGGGCCTTGCCCGTGGCAATGGCGCAGAAGATGCAGTTGGAATCGGTCATCGTGATATCCGGATGTCCAAAATAGAGCAGTCCCAG
>CBFGWV010000429.1:0-3103 GCA_965652545.1 uncultured Candidatus Competibacteraceae bacterium
CGTCAACGGCCGTGGGTACACCTACCGCCAAAGCGGTATTTCTTGATCCAGGTCAATTCCCGCTGCCCTTCAGCAATCAATGAAGCTCATAGAAAAAAAAGATTGGTCGCATGCGCCTGGAGGAGGCACCATCCCGGGTGTTTTGCCGCGGTGCACAAAAGTGCGGCCGTGGCAGAGTTGCAGGTCGCCACGCGCCTGCGGCTTCCACGGTCAAATCGGCGGGTCACAGGTATGAAGATCGAACACCAATGCCGGCAGCGCACCCTGCGCCGCGCGGTCAGCATCTCCGGCGTAGGGCTGCACACCGGCCAGAATGTGACGCTCACTCTGCGGCCGGGAAAGCCGGATGCCGGTGTGGTGTTCCTGCGCAAGGACGCCACCGCGGGCACCCGCATCATTCGCGGCAACTGGCGACACGTCGAATACACCCAGCTGGCGACCAAGCTCACCAATGGCGAGGGGCTCAGCGCGCTGACGGTGGAGCACCTCATGGCCGCACTGCGCGCCTGCGAGGTGGACAACGTGGTGGTCGAGCTCGATAGCCCGGAGGTGCCCATTCTCGATGGCAGCTCCAAACTGCTGATCGCCCTGATCGACAGCGCCGGCCAGGTCGCCCAGGCGGCCAGCCGCCGCTTCATCCGCGTACTCCGCCCGGTCGAGGTACGCGAGGGCGACAAGTGGGTGCGCCTAGAGCCCGGCAGCGGCTGCACCTTCGACGTCGAGATCGACTTCCCCAGTGCCGTCATCGGCCGCCAGCGGATCGCGCTGTCGCTGGAGGGCGACAGCTTCCGCCGCGAGCTGGCCGCGGCACGCACCTTCGGCTTCATGCGCGATTTCGACCACTTGCGGCAGATGGGCCTGGTGCGCGGCGGCTCGATGGACAATGCCATCGTCGTCGACGGCGACCGGGTGGCAAACCCCGAGGGTCTGCGCTTCCCCGACGAGTTCGTCCGCCACAAGCTGCTCGACAGCATCGGCGATCTGTACCTCGCCGGTGCGCCCATTCTCGGGCACTACCGGGCATTCAAGCCCGGGCATGCCATGAATGCCGCGCTGGTGACCCAACTGCTCAGCGCCCCCGACGCGCATGAGTGGGTCAGCGAAGCCGAGACGGTGACCACACTGCGGCGCCATGTGGGCTGATCGGCGCCCCTGACTGATCCACGTCAACCAAACGGCAGGGATTGAGCCTTATCCTGTGTCCCGCTAAGCCGGCCTACAAAATCGCCGGTTCTAAGCATAGGAATACTCGGTGCTTTTCAATGTGAACGGATTTGCGACAATGCAAGTCTGATCCCGGTAGCAACCACAGCGCATCGTGAGGACGTGAATGGCCGCTTTATCCCAAGAGACCGTACTGGACGTGAAGCATTGGAACGATTCGCTGTTCAGCTTCAAGACCACCCGCGATCCCAGCTTCCGCTTCCGTAACGGCCATTTCGTGATGATCGGCATCGAGGTGGAAGGCAAGCCGCTGATGCGCGCCTACTCCATCGCCAGCGCCAATCACGAGGAACACTTGGAGTTCTTCAGCATCAAGGTGCCCGACGGCCCGCTGACCTCCAGGTTGCAGCACCTCAAGAGCGGCGATCCCATCCTCGTTTCCCGCAAACCGACCGGCACTCTGGTGCTGGACGACCTGCGTCCGGGCAAACACCTGTACCTGCTGGGCACCGGCACGGGGCTGGCACCGTTTCTGAGCATCATCAAGGATCCGGACGCCTACGAGCGCTTCGAGAAAATCATTCTGGTCCACGGCGTGCGCCAGAAGAGCGACCTGGCCTACGCGGACAGCATCACGCACGATCTGCCCAATCATGAGTACCTGGGCGAGATGATCCGCGAGAAGCTGATCTACTACCCCACGGTGACCCGCGAGCCGTTCAAGAACCAGGGCCGCCTGACCGACCTGATCGACAGCGGCAAGATTTTCAAGGACATCGGCCTGCCGGACATGAACCCGGCCGATGATCGCATCATGGTCTGCGGCAGCCCCACCATGCTAAAGGACACGTGCTCGCTGCTGGATTCGCGCGGCTTTGAAGTCTCGCCGTCGATCGGCAACCCGGGCGACTACGTCATCGAGCGGGCGTTCGTCGAACGCTGAAACCGGCGCACCGACCGCGTATTGCACACGAAGCCCCCGTTCCTGCGGGGGCTTCGTGCTTTCGGTCAGGGCAATACGGCTATATCTCGAATGGCCATCCCCGAAAGGCCTTGTATCCGACCGGCCTCGGACGCCGCACCCGTACCCAGATCGACCGAGTACAGTGTGTTGCCGCTCATCATCCAAGCCCAGTTCCGGCCCTGCGCATCGGTTTGGATATCGAAGCCCACGCCCATGTCGATGCCGGCACCAAGCTTACCCACGGCGTTGAGAACACCGTCATTGGGTGGGTCCTGCTTGATCAGCGCAACGATCGTGGCATCGATGTCATACAGCGCTGTTGTCTCGGGGGCGGGAACAGCATTGGTGTATGCACCGGCGACGATATTGGGCGTCTCGCCGGCGTGCATGTCGCCCGATGCGAAGCTCAAGGTACCATCCTGAGTGACGGCACCGTCATCGACATTCACACGCAGGTTGGTTCCGTCGTTGCCCATCAGCCGCAGTCGGTCGGCTTTAGGATTGAAATCGACCGTCGCCGTCACGCCCTCGGGCAGCTTCATTGCCAGTTCGCTGGCTTTAGCCGCTTTGCCGCTCATCGGGTCGACCGTAGCAACCACCCCGTCGGCAAATACCGCATAGAGCTGGCCGTTCGACGGCCGCACATCGATACCGAGTATCGGTCCGTGCATGTCGGTGACCGAGGCTTCGCCTACGACCATCCCTTTTTCGCTGTCGACAAGCTTGATCTGGGCGTCGCCGACGAGTACCGCCACCAAGCCGGCGTTGGCGACACCGGCGCCCAGCGCACTCGCAGCAAACGTTGCCTTGATGATCGACTTGAGATTGTTGTTCATGGATTCGACTCCGGTTCGATGACTTTCAGTGTTCGAGCGTCGGTGGCGGCCTGCCGTGGCTTGGCTCGCCAACGAACGGTCTCACTAGGGGCTACCCGGGACTCCGGTCTCCGGATGCAGCGGCAGAAAAAT
Source organism: uncultured Candidatus Competibacteraceae bacterium (assembly GCA_965652545.1). Lineage (GTDB taxonomy): Bacteria > Pseudomonadota > Gammaproteobacteria > Competibacterales > Competibacteraceae > CBFGWV01. The sequence goes on from CBFGWV010000429.1 coordinate 3,097, forward strand.
TTATTCC
>CBFGWV010000430.1:0-3090 GCA_965652545.1 uncultured Candidatus Competibacteraceae bacterium
TCAGTCGCCATGCGGCAAGTCAAGCGCCATGGGGGCGTGATTCCGGCCCCGCCGCAACTGGGTTGCAGGCAACGCCGATCAGTCATCTCGTCGGTGACCCGAGCATGCATGAAACTGACCCGCGCGCGTCGTCGTGAGAGCCGGCGCCCGCGGGTCGGGTTCAGCAGTGATTAGCCGTCAGATAAGGCCGGTAGCGCGCAGAAACTCTCCAGCCACCGTCTCGACCGGCTTGTTCTCGATATCGACCTGGGCGTTGAGCCGCTGCAGAACCTCGTCGCTCAACTGTGCGGACAAGGCATTGAGCAGGTCGGCCAGCTCCGGGTGTGCTTGCAGGGTGTCCGCACGGACCACGGGGGCCAGCGTGTACGGCCCAAAGCTGCCCTTGTCGTCCTTGAGGACCCGGAAATCGTAGGCCTCTATCTGGCCGTCGGTGGCGAACACCAAGGCGACGTCGGCCTCTCCATTTTTGAGCGCCTCATGGGTCTGACCGGGCGCCATGGTCTTGCGACCGGCATCGGTGGTCTTGAAGGCGTAGGTCTTCTCGAGATTGGGCAAGCCGTCGGGACGCGTCGGGAAGTCGGTATCCAGCGCCATGACCAGCGACTGCCCATCGTTATAGGCCTTGGCGAGATCGGATAGCGATTGCAGCGAGGCGGTCTTCTCGTCCGACCCTTTCACCGCCAGGGCGTAGGTGTTGTTGGCGCTGGAGGGCTCCAGCCAGACCAACCCGATCTTGGCATCCAACGCCTTTACCGCTTCGTAGGTGTCCGTGGCGTCCATGAGGCTGTTGGACGCGTTGAACACCGTGAGCGAGGTGCCGGTGTACTCCCAGTAGACATCGACCTGGCCTTCGACCTGGGCGTCCCGCAGTGCTTGCGAGGCCATGCCGTCGCGCTTTTCGACCTCGAAGCCATTGGCCTCGAGCAACTGTGCGTTCATCTCCGCCAGCAGCCGCTGCTCGGTGAAGTCCTTGCCGCCCACCACGATGGGACTGGCATGCGCCGCCGTGGCGAGACAGACCCCGGCAAGCGAGGCGAAGAGGGTTTTGGCGATAGCTGACATGTCCATATTTCCATTTCTCCAATTTGCAAAGTGATGCCTCCATGACACGCATGGCGGGTGCTTTCGACGATCCGGTTCGAAGGCTGCCCGTCACCATGGGGGCGTAGGCACTATGCCAGCGATGCATGCCGGGAAACCCACGGGCGCCGACGTCGACCATACTGTCCGCGACACGCGATGTTGCAATGCGTCGAAGCGCATCGGCGCTGACTTATGGATGGGGCAGAACGCGTCAGTGGGGGCTTATCGAGGCATCCGCGCCGGCCGGCCGCAGGCGATGACGCGGAAGCGGCCGTCGTCGTGCCAGGTGTCGACCTGGGCGAAGGCCTTCGCCGCCGCCGTGCCCAGCGGGATGAAACGGTTGACCACGAACACCGCGGTGCCGCGTGGTTTGAGAATGCGCTGCGCAGCGCGCAGAAAGCGGTCGGTCAGGCCGTCGTCGGTTGCGAATCCGCGGTGGAACGGGGGGTTGCATACCACCCAATCGGCCATGCCGGCCGGCAGGTCGGCACCGCAGTCGTCCGCCAGCACGTCGGCGGGGAGACGGTTTTCGGCGACCGTGCGTGTGCAGGCATCGATTGCTGCGGCGTTGTTGTCGGTGGCGGTGACCCGCTCGGCACCCAGGCGCACGGCCTGCGCGGTGAGGTAACCGTAACCGCAGCCCAGGTCGACCACCTGGCCACGCAGGCCGCCATGCTCGGCGAGGCTGTGTGCCAGCAGGGCAGAGCCGGCATCCACACTGTCCCAGCCGAACACGCCGGGCTTGCTCCAGAACACGAACCCATCGGCCTCGGCCACCGGTCGCAGCCGCGCGTAGTCCTTGTCGTCCAGGGTGGCCACGATGCGCGTGTCGCGACGCAGCACCGCCAGCCGCAGGCCGTTGCCGGCCACCTCGCGGTCGATGGCCGGGCCGATGACCTGCTCGGCTTTGGCCGTGTATGTCTTGGCGCCTTCGTTCTTCAGGCCGGCGAGGGTGCACTCGCCGCCCTCGGGCAGCACGGCTGCGGCCAGGTTGATCAGGTGATGCGTCAGCGCCTTGTCCTTGGCCACGCGGGCCACGACGGCCGGTGCCTGCCCGGCAATGGCAAAGTCGTCGAAGCGCACGCGTGCGCCGGCCGCCTCCAGGGCACGGACCACATCCAGGCGTTGGCTGAGCACGGTGATGTCCGGCCGCTGACCGAGCGCGCGGATCAAGGCCACCGGCAAGGCCTCATCGGCCAGCCACAAGGTGTCCGGCGGCAGTGTGGCCAGCCGTTGCGCCAACGCAAGGTGTGCCGGATCGCTCATCGACGCAAGGCCTCGATTTCGGTGGGGGTGAGAGGTCGCCATTGGCCGGGTGCGAGTGCGTCTTCCAGCATGATGGGGCCGATGGACTCGCGATGCAGGGATTCGACCCGTGTGCCCATGGCGGCAAACATGCGCTTGACCTGGTGATAGCGGCCCTCGCGCACTGTCACCCGGGCATCCCGAACAGCCAGGATACGCAGGTCCGCCGGTTCGGTGGGGCGGGTTTCGCCGTGCAGGAGGATACCCTCCGCGAACCGCGCCACCCAGGCCGTGTCCAGGTCGTCGGCCACCCGGACACGGTACACCTTGTCGCAATGGCGGCGCGGGCTGGTGACCCCATGCGACCACTGCCCATCGTCGGTGAGCAGCACCAGGCCGGTGGCGTCCAGATCCAGCCGGCCGACCGGATGCAAACCGCCGCGCAGCGCCGCCGGCAGCACATCCAGAACGGTCGGGTGATCGGGATCGTCCGTCGAGCAGACCACACCGGCGGGTTTGTGCAGCATCAGGTAGCGATGCGCTGGCCAGTCGACCGCCGAATCGTCCAGGCACACCGACTGCCCGGCGGTCACCGCCAGGCCGGCCTCGCGAACCGCAACCCCATCGACCGTGATGCGACCGGCACGCAACGCCTGACGCACCTGGCTGCGCGAGAGCGGCGTGACCGTGGCGATGAGTTTGTCCAGACGCATACTGTCCAGGGAGTTGCCGGCTGTGGAAGCCGCGGATTATAGGGTTATA
>CBFGWV010000431.1:0-3081 GCA_965652545.1 uncultured Candidatus Competibacteraceae bacterium
ATTGTCATGGGGGGCTTGCTGGCCGCGTCCTGCTTGTCCACGTTGTACATGCCGGCGCTCGCCGGCGAATTCCCACCGCCGCCGGTGGTGCTGGCTGCATCCTATCGGCCAGGTATCGACGTGACGGCCTACTGGGTCAGCGAGAAACTCGACGGCGTCCGCGGCTATTGGGACGGGCAGCGGCTGTTGACTCGTGGTGGTCACCGCATTCATGCGCCGGCCTGGTTCACCGCCGATTGGCCATCATCGCCCATGGACGGTGAGCTGTGGCTGGGGCGGGGGCATTTCGCCCGCACCTCCGGCTTGGTTCGCGACGCGACCCCGGACGATGACGCCTGGCGTCAGATGCGCTTCATGGTGTTCGATCTGCCGGCGGAGGATGGGGTCTTCACCCAGCGTCTGAGCGTGTTACGGGCGCGAATTCCCGCCCTGGATATTCCCTGGCTGGTGGCGGTCGAGCAGCACCGTGGCGAGTCCACCGCGATGCTCGAACAGCGCCTTGATGCGATCGTCGCCCAGGGCGGCGAGGGCTTGATGCTGCGTCACGGCGATGCCCGTTATCTGGCCGGTCGCTCTGACCACCTGCTCAAGTTCAAGCGTTTCGATGATGCCGAAGCACGCGTGGTCGCCTATCTCCCCGGCGAGGGCAAGTACGACGGCATGCTCGGGGCGTTGGTGGTCGAGCGCCCGGATGGCGTGCGGGTTCGGCTGGGCACCGGTTTCAGCGACGACCAGCGCCGCGATCCGCCCCCGTTGGGCAGTTGGGTGACTTACCGTTTCAATGGCCTGACGAAGAACGGGCTGCCGAGATTCGCCCGCTTCGTGGCGGTGCGTACCGATATTCAATGACATGAAAAAGGGGAGACGATGCCGGGCATCGCGATACTCGGGGCGGGATTGCAGGGCGTAAGCGTTGCGCTGGAGCTGGCATCCCGTGGCGTTGCCGTGGACTTGATCGACCAGGACGCGCGCATCCTCAACCGCGCCAGCCTGCGCAACGAGGGCAAGGTTCATCTGGGGTTCGTGTACGCCATGGACCCGACTCTGGCGACGGCCCGTGCCATGCTGCGCGGTGCCCTGAGCTTCGGGCCACTGATGATGCGCTGGACCGATGGCAGGTTTGCCCAGGTGCAGCAGTCGCGGCCGTTCACCTATCTCGTCCCGCCCGATTCGCTGTTGTCGATGGAGGCGCTGGCGGGGTTTTATTCGACGCTCCAGTCGCTGTACGCCGCCGCCAGGCCGGCGTCCTACCTGGGCGCGGAGCCGCACGTGCTGTGGGCGCATGCGCCGCACGCCGACTACGCGCCGTTCATTCGCCGCGATGCGGTGCTCGGCGGTTTCTCCACGATAGAGTCGGCGCTGGATCTTCAGTCTATGACCGCGCTGCTGGAACGGCGTGTCGTGGCCGAACCGGGCATCACGCTGCGGACCGGGCTTCGCGTTGACGACATCGAACGGGCCGGCACAGGCTTCCGTGTGCGTGGCGAGAACGCCGCCGGCAAGGCCTGGCAGGCGGGCTACGACCAGGTGGTCAATGCGCTATGGGACGGGCGGCTGGCGATTGATGGGCAGTTGGGTCTGCGTCCGGTCCGCACTTGGGTGTATCGACTGAAGTACCGCGTGCTGGTGGATCTGCCTCCGCACTTGCAGTGTATGCCGTCGATGACTTTCGTGCTGGGGCCGTATGGCGATGTGGTCACTTACCCGGACGGGCCGACCTACGTGTCCTGGTATCCCGAGTGCATGCGGGGGTGGAGCACCGGAACGCTGCCGCCGGCCGAATGGGCCAGGGCATGCCGGGGCGAGGTGTCGGCCGACGAGCGCCAAGCTATCGGCAGGCAGGCCTTGAGGGCCTTCGATGCGTTGGTCCCCGGTATCGCCCAGTCCCGCATCCTCACCGTCGACGCCGGAGTCATCTTCGCCTGGGGCGAGCGCGACATCGGCGAGGTCGAAAGCGAACTGCACCAGCGTGACGACATCGGTGTGCAATCGGTGGACGGCTATCACAGCATCAACACCGGCAAGCTCACCACCGCTCCGCTGTTTGCCATGACGGCCGCCGACCGGGTATGCGCGCGCGCCGGCCGGGCCGGATGAGCCGGCGCTCGCCGCGGGTCGTGGTCGGTATACCCACCTGCAACTCGGCGCGCTTCCTCCAACACACTTTGGATTCGGTCACCGGGCAGACCTACGACAACCTGACCATCGTCATCAGCGACGATGCGTCTACCGACGGCACGCTCGAACGATGCCGCGCACTGGCTGAACGCGACCGGCGGGTGAGGGTGGTCAGCCGCGAGCGACGCCTGGGCTGGATCGGCAACTACAACGCCCTGCTGGACTACGCCGACGGCGACTACTTCTGCTGGCTGCCCCACGACGACACCTACGCGCCCGAGTACATCGCCGCTATGGTGGCCTTGGTCGAATCCGATCCCTCGGCCGTCCTGGCCTTCTCGGGTGCTGTGTTGGTGGACGAAATGCAAGGCCGCCAACACCCCTGGACCGGCAGCGGTTATCTGGACCGGAGCGGAACGCGCCTGCATCGTGCCTTGCGTTACCTGCATTGGTCGGAGTGGGAGAAAGGCTGGCCGTTCCACGGTTTGATGCGCGTAACCGCGCTACGCAAGACCGGTGGGTTGCGCGCGCTGCGTTTTGCCGCCGACAACGTGTTGGTGTTTCATCTGAGCTTGCTGGGCAGGTTTGCCGAAGACTCGCGTCCGCTGTGCCGCAAGCGTCTGTATCCCGGCAGCGTGTCGACCACGTACGGGCATCGCTTGCGAGAGTGGACGGCGTATCTTGGCGCCCATCATGAGGTCATCCGCGCGGCCGGCGTGGGTGGTCGCGAGGCGGCCATCCTGCATGCGGCGGTCGCATTGCGCCGCTTGCGGCTTATCGCCAGTCGGCCATTTGGCGCGGCGCGGCGGCGCTTGCGCACGGTGTTGGCGCGATGATGGTGCTTTATGTACTCCGGTCAGGTCGCCCACAAAGCCCCTCTCCCCTTGCGGGAGAGGGGTTGGGGAGAGGGGGAGCTCCCGTCGTGACCTGATCGGAATCCATAAAGAGGCAAAACTTAAAACG
>CBFGWV010000432.1:0-3071 GCA_965652545.1 uncultured Candidatus Competibacteraceae bacterium
GTACGCCTCGATGCCTACCTTGCTTGAGGCGGCAGTATGTTTACAGTCCGCATTTTCAAAATGCGCCCCACGAACGGCAGAGACATCGTCATGGCAAAATTCCCGGAAAAAGCGAACGTCGTCATCGTAGGCCTCGGCGGTATCGTCGGCTCCTGCGTGATGCACCACCTCGTTGAGCGTGGCTGGACGGATATCGTCGGGATCGATAAAACATCCATTCCGACCGATACCGGCTCCACTTCGCACGCTTCCGATTTTTGCTACGCGACCGACCACAGCAACTTCACCTGCTATACGACCAAGTACAGCATCGAGTTCTTCGACAAGATCGGTCACTACGATCGCGTGGGCGGTATTGAGGTCGCACGCGTTGGCGACGACGACCGGATGATGGAGCTCAAGCGCAAAGTCGCCTCGGGCAAGGCGTTTGGCACGCGCGCAACGATGATCAGCGCTGCCGAAGCCAAGGCGAAATTCCCGCTGCTCGAAGAGGACATGATTCAGGGCGCGCTGTGGGACCCCGATGCCGGCCTGGTCAAGCCGCGCTCGCAGACGGTCGTCGGTGTGCTGGTCGATAAGGCCGTTGAAAGTGGCAAGGCGCAGGCCTTCGCCAATACCGCGGCGACCGGCCTGGACATCAAAGACGGCCGCATCGTCGGCGTCGAAACCACGCGTGGTTATATCGCTGCCAACTACGTCATCGTTTGTACCGGGCTTTGGGGCCGCAGCATTGCCGAAATGGCGGGTGAAGACCTTCCGGTCATGCCCGTCGATCATCCGCTGTCCTTCTTTGGTCCTTTCAATGAGTTTGAAGGCACGGGCAAGGACATCGGTTACCCATTGATGCGCGACCAGGGCAACTCCGCCTACATGCGCGATACCGGTGACCCCAAAACACCCGAAGGCGGGCAAATTGAGTGGGGTTACTACGAAGAAAAAGAACCCCGCTTGGTGCACCCGCGCGATCTGCCTGAAAAGGGCGAAACGCACTGGTCGCCGTCCCAGCGCGACCTGGACCTTGAACAAATCATGGAGCCGCTGGAGCGCGCCATTGAGTTGACGCCCATCCTCGGCGAGCTTGGCTTCAATCAAAAGCATTCGTTCAACGGTTTGTTGCAGGTGACGACGGACGGCGGGCCCTCCATCGGTGAATCTGTAAAAACACGTGGTTTGTGGTATGCCGTTGCAGTCTGGGTGAAGGACGCCCCCGGCATTGCCAAAGTGCTGGCCGACTGGATGACGGACGGTTATGCCGAACGCGACTTCTTCGGCATCGACACCGCCCGTCACTACCCGATTCAGAAAACCCCAACGTACATCTATGACCGTTGCTATGAATCGGCATTCAAAATCTACAACCCCGCCGTGCACAACCGTGAGCCTTACACCAAGGGCCGCGGTATTCGCCGCAGCCCATTCTGGGCGCGTGAACAAGAGCTGGGCGGCTACTTCATGGAGCTGGCCGGCTGGGAGCGTGCACACGGCTATGCGTCCAACGAACCGTTGCTAGAGAAGTACGGCGATAAAGTGCCCGTGCGCGAGCATGAGTGGGATAAGCGCCACTTCTGGCGCGTGTCCAACGCCGAGCAGCTGGCCATGTCCGAAAACGTCGGCATGATCAACCTCTCGCACTTCGCCGTCTTCGACGTGATGGGGCCTGACGCCGAAAAGCTGATGGAATACACCTGTGTGGCCAAAGTGGGTGGCAACACGCCCATCGGCAAGGGTGTTTACACGCACTTTCTCGACAGCCGAGGCGGCGTGCGGGCCGACCTGACGGTGATTCGTCTGGCCAAGAACCGTTTCCGCGTGGTGGACGGTGCCGATGCCGGTCACCGCGACCTGACATGGGTCACGCGCATGGCGCAAGACAATGGCTGGGACGTCATCATCGATGACCGTTCCGACCACATGGGCTGCCTGGGTGTTTGGGGGCCGAACGCGCGCAAGCTTATCCAGTCCATCGCGGATGACCCGGCAGCCTGGGAGTCGGATAAATTCCCGTTTGCAAGCTACAAGCAAATGACCCTCAAGGGCATTCCGGTCGAAGCGTTCCGCATTTCCTATGTGGGTGAGCAGGGTTGGGAGTTGCACGTAGCACACAGCTACGGCTTGTCGCTTTGGGACCTGGTCTATGGCCAGGGCGCAACCCCGGTGGGTATTGAAACCTACGCCAACAGCCGCCGCATGGAGAAAAGCCTGCGCCTGCAGAACGCCGATCTGCTGACCGAATACAACTTGCTTGAAGCGGGTTTGGCCCGTCCCAAGGTCAAGGAAGCGGACTTCTACGGCAAGGCGGCCCTGCTGGAGCAGCGTAAGCTGGAGAACCAGGTTGCCTACCTGTGCACATTCACGATGATCGACAACATCGATTCTAACGGTGTTGCGCGCTACCCCGTGGGCACCTGCCCCTTGATCGACCCTGAAACCGGCGAGGTGCCGGTGGATGCGAAAGGCCGCCGCTCCTTCCTGACCAGCATCGCCTACGGCCCGACGGTTGGCAAAAACATCGGGTTGGGCTACCTGCCCTACGAGTATTGCCAGGAAGGTCGCGAGCTGTTGATGGAGTACCTGGGCGAACAGTTCCCGGTGAGAGTCGAAGCGGTGGGTTACCGCGCGATCTACGATCCCGAGAACAAGCTGCCGCTCTCCTGATCGACTTAATAAAAGCCGAGTCTCGATAGTCTTTGAGCCTCGGCAACGCCAAGGCCGCCCGGTCTTTGTTCTTGGACAAAGGCCGGGCGGCCTTTTTCTTGCGTAATGGTGTAACCCACCGTCTGCACCTTTGGACAGCCACCGCGGTGAGCCCGTGCCGAGTCGGTGGGCCGTGAGCCGACCGTCGGCAGCATGGATGCTGCCGTCGAGCTTACACGGACGTATTTACAGCGCGTCGGAACACGGCCCACCGACTCGGCACGGGCGGGTTCGGGCACCTGAGGCACGCTGATGGCACCCGTGTGAGGTTGGCGGGCACACCCAAGGCCGGGTGGCCCCGTCTACGTTCTGGCCGAGCTTCGCTCGGCTACCGGTTGGCCGGGTGGCCCTGGGCGATTACTCGCCCAGGGCTCCCA
>CBFGWV010000433.1:0-3056 GCA_965652545.1 uncultured Candidatus Competibacteraceae bacterium
ACAGCTTACCGGCCTGATTTTATCGTCGGTAGATGGGGTTACTGCACCGCTTACGGCAGTTGGCCGCCGAAAACGGCACAACCCTGCTGTCGCTGCGGTGGCAGGGCTGGCACGAGCACTATCGCTTCCGCTGCCCCAACAACCATGAATGGACTCGCACGGCAGCCAACACGCTATACCACACCGGCGTGGTCTGCATCGACTGCCGCAAGGCGGAGCGCCTGGCGCAAATTCGGCAGGCGGCGCAGGCCCGGGGCGGCGATTGCCTGGAGACGACTAGCCTGGGCAACAAGCCCCACCGCTTCATCTGTGCCCGCAACTATGAGTGGCGCGCCGCCCCTCGAACGTGCTCCAAGGACGCTGGTGCTTGGAGTGCTCCAAACTGGAGCACAGTGAACGACAGTTGCTGAAGGACGGCTTGCAGCAGTTGCAGAAGATCGCTGAGCGACACGGTGGCCTGTGCCTGAGCGACCACTACACTGGGGCCAACGAACGCTATCGCTTCCAGTGCGCACGCGGCCATCAATGGGAGACGCAAGGCAGCACGGTCATGCGGGGTGGATGGTGCGGTCCGTGCGCCCACCAGGAGAAAAGCCAGCGCCGTCGTCTGGCCGACGGCTTGACGCGATTGCGGGATGCAGCGGCGGCCAAGGGCGGCGAGTGCTTGGCCGAACACTATGTGGGCAGCAATATGAAATACCGCTTCCGCTGCGCGCGCGGTCATGAGTGGGAGAGCACCGGCAACCGTATCCTGCGCGGCGCGTGGTGCTTCGTCTGCACCCACCTGGACCGCCGGCACGGGATAGAGCGTATGCGCGAGCTGGCAGCGGCCCGGGGCGGGCGATGCTTATCCGAGGAGTACGAGAACGCCGCCAGCAAGCTTCAGTGGCAATGCCACCTGGGGCACACGTGGTGGGCGCCGCCTACGAACGTCATCCAAGGTCATTGGTGTGCCACCTGTGGCCACATGAATCGAATCCGCTCGCCCGATTCCAAGGCGTGGCACAAGTATCGAAAAGCCGGCCACCTGTCACTCGAAGACTGACGCGTCGGCGACCACGACCGCGTCATCCCCTTCGACATCGCCCGCACCCTCGATCACGAGAAAGCTCTGTTCGCCAAAACCTTCTTCGCCCGTGGCCAGCCGGTCATCCTGGCCCACAGCATCGTCGCCGGGGTCGATGGCAACGCCGGTCGCGGCGTGCGCTCGGGGGTTTCGCAGGAGAACGGGCACGTCTGGATTTTCGAAGGCTCCAGCACCTTCTTCATCGAAGGCCGCCCCACCGCCCGTCACCTGGACCGCTGCTGGATGAACTGCCGCGTCGAGGGCGACGGCGAGCCGGTCTCCAACGGTACGCTGGGGCGGCTGTACACGCTCCCCCTGGCACCCCCAAAAGCGGCCCAAAGCGAGGCCGAGCCTGAGGCTGAGGACACACCTGAGGACGAGCGCCCCTGGTATGAACGCTCCTGGGACGAGGCCTACCGTGTGGGTGAGGAAACCGTCGGTGGCTGGATCGAAAGCGGTAAGACGCTGTGGGATGCCCTGCCGGGGACGGCCGATGAGGCAGCCACCGCCGCCGCGCGGGGACGAATCGTCCAGGGTGCCACCGACATCGCCACTGGCGTCAGCACTCTGGTCGGGCCGCCTACGGGGATGGAAATCTACGGCCAAGTGACCGGTGACCCACAGGTCATCCAATGGGTCGACGATGCCAACGCGGCGCAGGATGCAGCGTTCGCCGGGATCAGCGACGCGGTGAGAAGCTCCTGGGAGGAGGCCTATGCCCGCAATGGCACGGCTGGCGCCATCAGCATGGTGTTCGCCACCTTGGGCATGGAGGCCGTGGGTGGCAAAGGCCTCGGCGCCCTTGGCCGCGTCGCAGGGAAAATAGCGGATATCGTCCGCTTGGCCGATACGCCGATGGACGCCGTACGCCTCCTGGATGCCGAAATCTCCGCCGCCAAGGCCGCGGGCGCCAGCGCCGATGAGCTGAAGCTGCTGGAGGCCGCCCGCGCCGAGCGCTTGCGCCAAGCCCGTCGTGATGCGAACCGCGACGGGGTGACTATCAACCAACGCCGCCTGCTGCCCAACCACACCTACGAGCTCAACGGTTACCGATACACCACCGACGAGCACGGGCGGATCAAAACCGTCGAGGGCGAGCTGCGCAAGGGCGATGGCGTGCGTGACAACCACGCCCAGCGCACGGTGGGAGTCGACGACGGCCGGTTGCCCGATGACCAGGGCGGTCACGTCATCGGCGCGCAGTTCGATGGGTATGGCGGGTACGAGAATCTCACGCCTATGGCGCGGGATATCAATCAGCAAGGTGGTGAGTGGGCGCGGATGGAACAGAACTGGGCGCGTCAGATCGATGCCGGCACATCGGTTCATGTCAGGATCGATCTTGTCTACACTGACAGCACGATTCGGGCATCAAGTTTTAATATCACCGAGACAATCGGCGGCCAAATCAATGACCATGTCATAATCAACCCAATTTGAGGTGATCAATGAACTTCACCATTGAAGCGTTATATCGAGAAATTGCGCAGATTGTTTTTGACCATCAGCCGCAGGTTGATTGGCAGACCAGCAATTATGTATACAAGGGCATCACGCTGTACTCTGTAGGCACTGGATTTCATTTGTCTGCAAAAGGAGAAAAAATATACTTTTCCGGAGGAAGAAAAATCGCGGATGTGTTTAAGACCCTTCGTGGTGAGATGGCCGCACTACATGACAACGGTCACGCATGGTACACCGCAACCTGCATCGTGACGCCTGCGGGGAAATTCACGTTTGATTTTGATTACGATCACCTGCCAACCTTTGACATCATGCCCGACCCCATGCGTTGGGTCGACGAATTCAAAATCTACCCACGCCCTGAGTTGCAGGCACACGTCCAAGACTGGATCGACGGTAAGGTGACCGATGCGGATAATGGTGATGTGAAAATGGTCGAACGCTTGAAAAAGCTGCAAGGCCAGTAAGGGGCCGTCCCCATGTTCACCCCTGTCATCGCCACCGAGCCCGACCCGCTGCCCACCAC
>CBFGWV010000434.1:0-3055 GCA_965652545.1 uncultured Candidatus Competibacteraceae bacterium
GCGGCCACGCTGGATGCCTTCTGGGACCGCCTGGCCCGCGGCGACGACTTGGTCACCGAGGTGCCCGCGAACCGCTGGGACTGGCGCGTCCACCACGGCGACCCGCTGCACGAGCCGGGCAAGACCCTGGCGCGCTGGGGTGGCTTCATCGACGATGTCGACCGCTTCGACAACCTGTTCTTCGGCATCTCGCCGCGCGAAGCCCAGCACATGGACCCGCAGCACCGTCTGTTCCTGGAGACGGTGTGGGCAGCGCTGGAGGATGGCGGCATCCGCCCCAGCGCGCTCTCGGGCAGCCGCAGCGGCGTGTTCGTCGGGCTGTCCACCGGGGACTACTGGGAGCTGCTGCGTGCCGTTCGGCCCGATGCCCACACCGCCACCGGGGTGATCGGCTCGGTGCTGCCCAACCGGGTGTCCTATCTGCTCAACCTGCGCGGCCCCAGCGAGGCCATCGACACGGCCTGTTCCAGTTCGCTGGTGGCGATCCACCGCGCCGTGGCCGCCCTGCGCGCCGGCGAGTGCGAGTTGGCCATCGCCGGTGGCTGCAACCTCATCCTCACCCCCAGCCTGACCCTGGCCGGTAGCCAGGCCGGCATGTTCAGCCCCGATGGCCGCTGCATGAGCTTCGATGCCCGCGCCAACGGCTATGTACGCGGCGAGGGCATCGGCGCGATCGTGCTCAAGCCCTTGTCGCGCGCGCTGGCCGACGGCGACGTCATCCACGCGCTCATCCGCGGCTCGTCGGTCAACCATGGGGGGCACGCCGCCTCGCTGACCGCGCCCAACAGCCAGGCTCAGGCCGAGGTCATCGTCGAGGCCCATCGGCGGGCCGGTGGCGACCCGGCCGGTATCGGCTGCATCGAGGCCCACGGCACCGGCACCAGTTTGGGCGACCCGATCGAGATCGACGGTCTCAAACTCGCCTTCGCGCGCTTGTATGCCGAAGCTGGACGCCGCATCGAGGGCGCCCATTGCGCCATCGGTTCGGTCAAGAGCCACATCGGCCACCTGGAGGCCGCCGCCGGTATCGCCGGGGTCATTAAGACCGTGCTCGCCATGCGTCACGGCTGGTTGCCGGGCCTGCGTCATCTGGAGACGCCCAATCCGTATATCGACCTGGACGGCTCGCCGCTGAGCCTGCTGGCGCGCGAGGGCCGGCCGTGGACGGCGCCGGTCGATGCCGGCGGCCGGCGCCTGCCGCGCCGCGCAGGGGTCAGCTCCTTCGGCTTCGGCGGCGTGAACGCCCATGTGGTGTTGGAGTCGTCGCCGCAGCCCGCCCCAATCGCCGCGCCGGACCGGTCGCAGCTCATCGTGCTCTCGGCCCGCGATGCCGACCGCTTGAGCGAGTACGCCGGCCGTCTCGCGCAGTGGCTTGCGCGTGCACTGGCCGAGTCCAGGGCGCCGTCGCTGACCGCCCTGGCGTACAGCCTGCAGACCGGCCGCGAGCCCATGGCCGCACGGCTGGCCTTTGTCGCCGACCGCTTGGGTACGGTGATCGAGCGCCTGCGGCGCGTCGCCGACGGGCAGCCCGATCCCGCCGTGCTGTGGGGCGTGTCGGAGCGCCCCGGCGATGCGGCGGCGTCCATGGACCTTGCGACCCTGGCGCGGGCCTGGGTCGAAGGGGCGACGGTGGATTGGGCACGGCTGCACCCCGTGCGGCCGCCGCGTGTTGCCCTGCCGACATACCCCTTCGCCGATACCCGGCATTGGGTGCCTGGCCACCCGCTGGCCGTGACGCCGACCGGGGCGGAGGACGCGGTGGCGATCGACGGCGATGTGCCCTGGCTGCGCGACCACGTGCTGCGCGGGCAGGCGGTGGTACCCGGCGTGGCCCACCTGGCCTTGGCGCGCGAGGCTGCGCTGCGCGTCGGCCAGCCGGTCGCCGGCTGGCGCCAGGTGACCTGGGTGCGGCCACTGGCCGTGGCCGCACCGCTAACGGTGACGCGGCGCGTAAGCGGCGACGGTGGGTTCGAGATCCGCAGTGCTGAAGGTGTACACGCCGAGGGCCGGCTGGTCACTGTTGTCGACATGACCGGGGGCGCTGACGAGGGCACGGTGGCCGGATCGCGCAACGGTGCCGCCGTGCCCGCGGGTGTCATCGAGAACCATCCGGTGGCCGGCTGGGGGCAGGATGCGCCTGCGGGGCGCGTCGACCTCGCCGCGGCACGGGCGGTGTGCACCGACAGCCTGGATGGCGAGGCCTGCTACCGGCGCTTCGCCGCTCAAGGGCTGGCCTATGGCGTTTCGTTGCGCCCACTGCGGGCGCTGCACACCGGTGCCGGCCTGGCGCTGGCCGATCTGCGCCTGGATGACGCCGCTACCGGCCTGTCGGCCCAGTGCGCGCTGTTGGAGGGCGCACTGCAAACCGTCTCCGGGCTCATCGACATGGACGCGGACGCCGGCTACCTGCCGTACGCCGTGGCCGCCTGGTCGTGGGGCGGCGAACTGCCGCCGGTCTGCCACGCGCTGGCGCGGCCGGCGGCGGCCGACGCAGGGCAGGGGGCGCGCACCCGCCAGTTCGACATCGTCGTCGCCGACCCGCAAGGGCGGGTGGTGATGCGTATCGACGGCTTCACCATGCGCCAAGCCCCCTTGATGACTGCGGCCACACCGGCCGTCGAGCAAGGCCAGCCGGATGACGCCCAGACGCAGGTGACCGTGCCGGCGCCCGCCGCGGATGCCCGTCTCGTCGAGGCCGTGCGCCGTTATCTCGTCGGCGTGTTGGCGGACGAGACCGGCCTGGAGCGCGCGAGCATACGCGCCGGCGAGCCGCTGGAGCGCTACGGCATCGACTCCTTGTTGATCGTGCGCCTGACCCGCCGACTGGAGAGCGATTTCGGCGAGTTGTCGCGCACCTTGTTCTTCGAGTACCAGAGCGTGGTGGAGCTCGCCGACTACCTGGTGCGCGAGCATCCTGAGCGTGCGCGGGTGGTGACCGAGCTTGTGGACACCTCGCTGGGAAGGGCAGCCAGCCTTGACGTGACCTCCTCTGGTGGGTTTGGCACCCCTGGGATCGCCGAGTTGTACTCGGCAGCCGAGCGCAGCTCGGCCTTGT
>CBFGWV010000435.1:0-3004 GCA_965652545.1 uncultured Candidatus Competibacteraceae bacterium
GGTGCCTGATTCAGGTATGGATGGCGTACGTCCGGGTGCCTGATTCGGGTGTGGATGGCGTACGTCCGGGTGCCTGATTCGGGTATGGGCGGTATGGAAGACCGCCCGGCTCAGGGCTTCGGCACTGCGTCTGCAACGCCATCGGCGCCAGGCTGATCGCCGTCTCCCGGCTCCACCCGTGCGGACATCAACTCGTCGGTCACGAACTGCGCCTGGGGCATGGCCTGGAACGGCGTGGACTCCTCCCGCGAGGGCGCTTTACGCCGCGTCATGCGGTACAGCACAAAGCTCCCCAGGCCCGCGGCCACCACGGCAATGCACTCGAACATCGCCGATGGCCCGAACCGGCCCATGAAGAACGCCGCGATCACCGGCCCCGACACCGCCCCCAAGCCATAAGCGATGAGCAGACCACCGGAGGTCTGCACCCGCTGCGCCGGGTCGGCGAAATCGTTGGTATGCGCCACGGCCAGCGAGTACAGCGTGAACGTCAGCGCCCCGTACACCACACCTGCGCCGCACAACCACAAAAAGCCGAACTCACCCGCACCGAGGATTCCCAACGCCCCCAGGGCGGTGGCAAAGCTGACCCCGGTCAACACCCAGCGGCGATCGAGCCGGTCCGACAAGCGCCCCACCGGCCATTGCAGCACCAGGCCACCCATGATCACACTGGCCATGAAGAACGACACTTGCCGCACATCCATCCCGATGCCGTTGGCGAATACCGGCCCCAGACCGTAGAAGGTTGCGTTCATCAAGCCCGAGCAGGTCGCCGCCACAAAGCCCACCGGCGACACCCGGTACAAGGCCAATAGGCGAATCCGATCCGGCCGCGCCGGGGCTGGCGCCGTCGCCCGCGTCATCAGCACCGGCAGCAACGCGAACGAGAACAGGATCGAGGCCACCGAAAACAACTGGAACCGGGCCGGGTCGGCCAACTGCACCAGCAACTGCCCGCTGCCCGAGGCCGAGAAGTTGACCACCATGTACAACGACAGAATCTGCCCACGGGTCGTGTTCGTGGCGCGTTCGTTGATCCAGGCCTCGGTCACCATGAACATGCCGGCCATGCACATACCCTGGGCCATACGCAGGGCAAACCATAGATACGGGTCGATATACAGCACATGGACCAGCGCGATGACCGACACCAGTGATGCAAAGGCGGCGAATGCACGGATATGGCCGACTGCGGCCACCACCCGCACCGCATTGAGCGCACCGATCATCAGCCCCAGGAAGTAACCGGCGCTGATCAGACCGATGACCTGGGTGGAGAAGCCCTCGATCTGGGTGCGCAGGCTCAGCAGGGTGCTGAACATTCCGTTGGCCATGAGCAACAACGCATAGCTGGCTAGCAGCGCGACAATGGACAACAGAACCTGGCGCATGAGACCGGTCGATGGCGTGAGGGCGCGCAGATCATTTCAAAATAGCGACCGCACCGCCAGCACCAGTGTCCTGCGGCGGAAGTTCGGCCTCTATAATGCGCCCGGTGTATAAGCCCCTGCCCCCGCGGGCCACCCCGAACCCACCTCACCGGAGTGTCATGATCCAGGTCTTTACCACCGTCGGCGCCCTGCTAGCGGGTGTGCTCGCCCTGATGCTCGCCAGCGGCCTGTTCGGCACGTTCCTGAGCGTGCGCGCCACGCTGGAGGGCTTCGGCGAAACCCAGGCCGGCCTGCTCATGTCCGGCTATTACGCCGGCCTGGTCGTGGGCACTCAGCTTTGCGGGCGGCTGATCAACCGCATCGGTCACATCCGCGCGTTCGCCGCATTCTGCGCGGTCTCCGGCGCGGCGGTGTGTCTGTTCCCGTTCGCGATCAACGTGTGGGTGTGGATGGGGCTGCGCGGCGTCATCGGCTTCGTCACCGCCGGTATGTTCATGGTGGCCGAGAGCTGGCTCAACGCCAAAACCAACGCCACTACACGCGGAACGGCGTTCTCGCTCTACATGATGGTGAGCTACCTGGGGGTCAGTGGCGGCCAGATGCTCATCAATGTCGGCAGCCCCACCGGGTCCGACTTGTTCCTGATCACCATCATGCTTTACTGCGCCGCCCTGATCCCGGTGGCGGTCGGCAGCGTGTCAGCCCCGGAGCCGGTCGACAGCACGCATTTGAGCTTCCGCCGGCTGTACGAGATCTCTCCGCTGTCGGTCATCGGATGCATGGCCTCGGGCCTGCTCACTGGCGCGGTGTACGGTCTGGGGCCGATCTTCGGTCGCAATCTTGGGCTGAACGTCCAGGACATCTCGGTGATGATGACGGTGCTGGTGATCGGCGGCTTCCTGATGCAGTTCCCGGTCGGCCGGCTGTCCGACCGTTTCGATCGGCGCTGGATCCTGACACTGGCCACCTTCGGCGGTGCCATCGCCAGCGCGGCCATCGTCGGACTGATGCTATGGCACACTGCCCTGGACAGTGGCGACATGCACCCGCCCATCGGCTTCTGGGCGGAGTTCGGGCCCTGGCTGCTGGCATTGATCGGCATCTACGGGGGGTTGGCGGCGACGCTGTACCCGCTTTCGGTGGCTTACGCCAACGACTATATCGAAGCCCAGGACATGGTCGCCGCCAGCGCCGGCCTGGTACTGGCCTACGGTTGCGGCGCGGCCGCCGGCCCGGTGGTCGCCGGCTTGGCGATGCGTGCGATCGGCCCCTCCGGCTTGTTTGCGTTTACCACTGCCGTGCTGATCGCCACCGTCGTGTTCGCGCTATATCGCATGCGCCGACGCCATTGGGTGCCGGTGATGGAGAAAGAGGCCTTTCAAGTCCTGCCCGGCGCCGGCGTCACGCCCACCGCCACCGAGTTGGACCCGCGCACCCATGATGCGCAGATGGAGTTGGAGTTTTAAGTTTTAAGTTTTAAGTTTTAAGTTTTCCGCCTAGGCGGTTGCGCAACCTATGGCTTGGCGCAATCTCGCCTAAAACCACGACGGGGACTCCCCTCTCCCGCCAGGGGAGAGGGGCTTTGTGGCCGACCTGACCAAAATCCATAA
>CBFGWV010000436.1:0-2970 GCA_965652545.1 uncultured Candidatus Competibacteraceae bacterium
GCGGCTGGCCATAGCCTTGTTGAGGTTGGCCATAGCCCTGCTGCGGCTGTCCAAAGTTTTGGCCTTGCTGCGGTTGGCCGAAACCTTGGCTTGGTTGGCCGTAACCCTGCTGCGGTTGTCCGTAGCCTTGCTGAGGTTGCCCGAAGCCCTGGCCTTGCTGACCGTAGCCCTGGCCCGACGCGGCTGGGTCCGGGAAGTCGCTTCCGCCCTGGATAGGGGGATAACCCTGTTGCTGTGCGGCGGCCACACCGGCTACGAGTACTGCACACAAACCGAACCACGCTTTCATTCGCCCCCCTTACGGTCGTACGCACGCTTTATCGTGCGTCCAGCTGCGTTCACTTGCGAGCCTACACCAGCGTTGTCGGTTGACAAGCCGGCATTTCAATCCTGACGTCTCCTATGCTTGCCGATAGGGAAACTGTTTTAGGCCAATCGTCATAAAACATTTCGATTTCCCGGCCAGACGGACTAATTTTTAAGAACGACGATACGACCAAGGATGCCGACATGGCTGCGCTTCGACGCCCCCTGCTGCTGACCGTCGGTTGGCTGTGCTTTGCGCTGGGCATGATCGGTATCGCGGTCCCACTTATGCCGACGACGATTTTCTGGATCATCGCCGTATGGTGCTGGTCGCACAGCGCGCCGGACCTAACGCACCGGATTCTCGGCCATTCGCGATTCGGCCCGGATATCGCACGCTTCCTGGAGGATGGCAGTGTCAGCCGCCAGGGCAAGTTGACGGCCGTCAGCGGCATCGCCGTCGGTTATACGCTCTGGTTGCTGCTGACGACGCCCGATGTCGGCGTGGGTGCCCTGGTCAGTGCGCTACTCCTCTCTGTCGCGGTGTGGATGTTGCTACGCCCGGAGCCGCAGTATCTCCCCGCGGAACCGATGCTGGGCATGGAAGCCTGGGTCGTGGTGCCGCCGCACAATACAAAGATCCCCCTGCCACCGCAGTAACCCCACCATTGGGCTGTCGGCGCACCGAATCACCGACAAGTTAGTCATTCGCTATGGCAGTGTAAGGAACAATTCATTTTCCCTGGGTCGACGCACGCTCCACCCTATGTCTACGGCACAGGCCCGTAGCCCTCTCCGTCACGACGGATCGACCCGAAGGAGCCAGACCATGAGCAAACCCACGATGACCACAGCCGCCGGCGTGCCGGTGGCGGACAATCAGAACAGCATCACGGCCGGCGCACGCGGCCCGGTGTTGATGCAGGACGTGCATCTGATGGAAAAGATGGCGCATTTCAACCGCGAGCGAGTACCCGAGCGGGTGGTGCATGCCAAGGGTGCCGGCGCATATGGCCGTTTCGAGGTGACCGGCGATCTGTCGCGCTACACCTGTGCGAAGCTGTTCGAGACGGTCGGCAACGGCTGCGATGTGTTCCTGCGTTTTTCCACGGTCGCCGGTGAGCTGGGGTCGGCGGACACGGTGCGCGACCCGCGTGGGTTTGCCATCAAGTTCTACACCGAGCAGGGCAATTGGGACCTGGTGGGCAACAACACGCCGGTCTTTTTCATTCGCGACCCGTTGAAGTTCTCCGATTTCATCCATTCGCAGAAGCGCCACCCGGTGACGGGCATGCGCGACAACACGATGCAATGGGACTTCTGGAGCCTGTCGCCGGAGTCGTTGCACCAAGTGACGTGGTTGTTCGGTGAACGCGGCATCCCCAAGAGCCTCCGTCATATGGATGGTTTCGGCAGCCACACCTTCAGCCTGTGGAACGCCAATGGCGAGCGCTTCTGGGTGAAATGGCACCTGAAAACGGACCAGGGCATCGAATGCCTGAACGCCGACGAAGCCGCAGGTATTGCCGGGGACGACCCCGATCACCACCGACGCGATTTGCACGCGGCGATCGAGCGTGGCGACTACCCGAGCTGGACAGTGAAGGTTCAGATCATGCCCGAAGCCGAGGCGGAGACCTATCACGTCAACCCGTTCGACCTGACCAAGGTGTGGCACTACGCCGACTACCCGTTGATCGAAGTCGGCAAGCTGACGCTGAACCGCAACCCGGTGAACCATTTCGCCGAGGTGGAGCAGTCGGCCTTCGAGCCGGGCAATCTGCCGCCAGGGTTTGGCGCATCACCCGACAAGATGCTGCAGGCGCGGTTGTTGTCCTACCCGGACGCACACCGCTACCGGATCGGGATCAACTATGCAGCGCTGGATGTGAATAAGCCGCGCAGCCCGGTGAATACCTATCACCGTGACGGCCAGACGCGCTTCGACGGCAATGGCGGCGCCGCACCGGTCTACCAGCCCAACAGTTTCGATGGCGCGGTCGATGATTTCCCTTATCAGGAGCCGCCCCTGCGCATCAGCGGCGACGCGGCCCGTTACGATCACCGCGAGGGCAACGATGATTACACCCAGGCAGGTGACTTGTTTCGCCTGATGCCGGCGGCCAAACAGCAGGAGCTGATCGATAACATCGTCGGTGCCCTCGCGAGTGTGCCGCGGTTCATCCAGGTGCGGCAAATCGGCCATTTCCTCAAGGCCGACCCGGCGTATGGGGCAGGCGTGGCCAAGGGTCTGGATATCGATCTGGCCGAGGTGACGAAGGCGGCCTAGCACGGCCGGGTGCCGGTCGCACCGAAGTGCGACCGGCGCCCGTAGGAGTCCTGCCCTCAGGGCGATTGCCGCAGGTGGCGCCATTTCCCAGGGGTTTGGCGCCAGTCCCGGGCCAATCGCGCACAGGGGTGCGCTCCTACAGGTGCCCGGGTCGGGGTGGGTGCCAACTACTGGCACCCGTAGGAGCCCTGCCCTCAGGGCGATTGCGGCAGGTGGCGCCATTTCCAAGGGTTTGGTGCCGGTCCCAGGCCAATCGCGCACAGGGGTGCGCTCCTATGGTTGCCCAGGTTCTGGGACGACGATTTGGTGGGACCCGAACAGCCGCCCCCAGTCACCCGCGGCCGGCGTCCGCCCGGCCAGGCGGAGCAGGTCCC
>CBFGWV010000437.1:0-2922 GCA_965652545.1 uncultured Candidatus Competibacteraceae bacterium
GTGCTGGACGTGCGGCCGGAGGCCCTGCCGGTGGCGTTGGTGAACCGGTATCTGGATATCAAGCGCAGCGGGGCGCTGTAGGCGACTGCCCCCTCGCACGCCGGAAGCGTCGAATTCGGCCGACAAGCCCCTGTCGCCCTGCACAACAGCCGCGTCGCCCAAAGAACATCAGCCGCAGCTGTCGCTGCGTAGAGTCAGCGCCGTCACCTCGGGTGCCGGATGCGGGGCAGTGAACGCCACGCATCGGGGTGAATGGGAAGACGGTGAGACACCGTCACTGCCCCCGCAACGGTAACGGGTATCAGGTCGCGCCAATAACCACTGCACCGCCTCAACGGGTGTGGGAAGGGGGGCGACCGGGCTGGACGGGGTCCAGTCAGGCCCGAAGTCCGGAAACCAGCCCGTGGGTGTGTTGGCAAAGCGGATCGCGGTGGGCGATTGGTGCCGGTGGTAGAAGCCGTCCGCAGGTTCGCGGCCGTACGCTCCCCCTGTGCTCCGTCCCGACAGTGCCGCCTTTAGTTCTTGTTTTGGCACCAGTGCATTGCGGAGCACCTCATGGATACCCGTACCCGTCTGCTCAACGAGCTGTACACCCGTCGACCGGACTACAGCCTTCCGCAGCCGTTCTACAACGACCCTCATTTCCACCAGTTGGACATGGAATATATCTTCCGTCGCGACTGGTTGTTCGCCGGTCTGGCCTGCGAGATTCCAAAGCCCGGCAACTATTTCACGATGGATGTGGGCACCGATTCCATCATCGTGGTGCGCGACAAGACCAACCGGATTCACGCGCTGTTCAATTCCTGCCGCCATCGCGGCTCCAAGGTGTGCCTGAACGAGAAAGGCTCGGCGGCCAAGCTGGTGTGCCCCTACCACCAGTGGACCTACGAGCTGGACGGCAAGCTGCTGTTCGCCGGCAACATGGGCGAGGGCTTCGATGCGTCGCAGTTCTCGCTCAAGCCGGCGCATTGCGAGGTTGTCGAGGGCTACATCTATGTCTGCCTGGCCGAACAGGCGCCGGATTTCAGCGAATTTCGCAACGACGTGGCTGCGTATATGGCCCCGCACCAGATCGACAACTGCAAAGTGGCTTTCGAGAGCACGCTGATCGAGCAGGCGAACTGGAAGCTGGTCATCGAGAACAACCGCGAGTGCTATCACTGCGCCGGCAGCCATCCGGAGCTGCTCAACACGCTGGCGGAGTTCGACAGTGTCAGCGACCCGCGCGTAAGCCCGGCATACAAGGCCAAGCTGGAGCAAAAGGGCCGCGAGTGGGATGCGCTCGGCCTGCCCCACCGCCCCAGCCCGCGCAACCTGCGCCACCGCGCGGTGCGCCTGCCCTTCGAGCATGGCGTGTCGATGACCATCGACGGCAAGCCGGCCTGCGAGAAGCTTTTGGGCAGCATCACCGACCGCGATCTGGGCTCGCTGCGCATGCTGAGCCTGCCCAACAACTGGAACCACTTCCAGAGCGACCATGTGCTGGCCTTCCGCGTGTTGCCGCTCGGGCCGCAGCAGACCCAGGTCACGACCAAGTGGCTGGTGCACAAGGATGCGGTGGAGGGCAAGGACTACGACCTGGAGCGGATGACCCGGGTGTGGCTGGCGACCAACGCACAGGATCGCAAGCTGGCCGAGGACAATCAGCGCGGGATCAACTCGTCGGCCTATGAGCCCGGGCCGTATTCGCCGCTGACGGAGTTCGGCGTGCAGGACTTCATCGACTGGTACACCGGCGCGATGAAGACGCGGGTGGGCGAGGCCAACAAGCGCATGCGCGTTGTGGCCTGAGTAGGGATTAGGCAGGAGAGACCGGGCCGATGAACGCTTTGACCAAACAGCATCAATACACCTCGCTGAGCAAGCAGACCCCGTGGAACGCCGAGAGCGAGCTGCTGGAGGTCACCATGGTGCTGCGCGATTCGTACAACGTGGTGACCCATGCCTTCCGTTCGGTCGGGGGGCGTTGGTTCGATTATCTGCCCGGTCAGTTCATCACGCTCGAGCTGCCCATCAACGGCGAGCTGGTGCACCGTACATACACCTTGTCCTCCAGCCCGTCGCGGCCGTTATGCATCACGGTGACGACCAAGGCGACGGACACGAGTGTCGCCACGGCGTGGATGCACGCCAATCTGAAGATCGGCGACCGGGTACGGGCCTACGGGCCGTCGGGGTTGTTCAGCTTTTTTCATCACCCGGCCGAGAAGTATCTGTTTCTGGCCGGCGGGGTGGGGATCACGCCGCTGATGTCGATGACCCGGTATCTGTTCGATACGGGTTTGTATTCGGATGTGACGTTCATTCAGTGCGCGCAGACGCCGTCGGATATTTTGTTCCGCCGCGAGTTGGAGGCGATCAGTGCGCGGGTGCCGGAGTTCCGGGTGGCGCTGGTGTGCGAGCGGGCCGGTGAGCGCGATGTGTGGACGGGGTATTCGGGGCGTTTGAATCAGCTGATGCTGGAGCTGATTGCGTCGGATTATTTTGAGCGGGAGATTTTCTGCTGCGGCCCGGCGCCGTTCATGCAGGCGGTGCGGGATATCTTGCATGCGGCCGGTTATGACATGAACCGCTATCACGAGGAGCCGTTCGATATGCCGGTGCGCACGGAGAGCGATCGGCCGGAGTATGAGGATGTGATGCTGGATGAGGCGGTCGGGGCGCATGTGCGTTTTGCCCGCTCGGAGCGTGAGGCGGGGTGTCAGCAGACGGATACGTTGCTTCAGGTGGCCAAGGGGATGGGGTTGCATATTCCCAGTGGGTGCCAGTTTGGTGTGTGTGGGACGTGCAAGGTGAAGAAGGTCTCTGGGGATGTGCATATGGTGCACAACGGGGGGATTACGGATGAGGAGGTCGAGGAGGGGTATGTGTTGGCGTGCTGCTCCAATCCGCTGGGTGAGGTGGTGATCGACTACTGAT
>CBFGWV010000438.1:0-2870 GCA_965652545.1 uncultured Candidatus Competibacteraceae bacterium
GCGCCCGTGACTACGTGCCCGCCTATGACGACTTCTTCGCCGACCCGGCGAATCTTGTGCGCGGGGAGCGCTACGTGGCGCCGCTGTACAACCACCTCATCCGTCAAGGGATGCGTATTTCGATCGCAGATCTGCCTGCCGCTGACGTCCACGTGCTGGGTACACCCGCAGAGCTGGATCTGTTCCTTGAGAAAGGCAGCGCCGAGATTTTGTGAGCTTTGGGTCTGACCCTGCGCTCCCGGCATGGTGCCGCCGGTGAGCGTCAGGCGCCCGAACCCGCCTGCGAGGAGACAGCGACTCAACGATAAACCTCTCGATCAGTTCGCTACTTGATGCCAGGTCAGCTGTTCGATATCGAGCACAAAAGCATCTGGATTTGGACAGTGCGACTCATCATCACCACTCTTGGTCACCACCTGGCCACCCCAAATGCGAATTTCACGAGCACCGTCTTGTTTTGCCCGGTGCTTATAAATCCAACCCGGCGAATCACCGATCGGATGGAGGCATTCAATGCGAAAGGTGCGGACATCCAGCTTATACACCGGCGTCGTCCCATAGCTGCGAGTGCCCCAATACCCCAAGGAGCCGATCACGTAGATGGAATGACCGATCAACGTAGCGGTATGAAAGTCCGTCGGTGGAAACATTGACTGCGGATAACCGTAGATGGCGATCGACCCGTCCGGTTCATGGACAATGACATCGTTATAGATGCCGAAGTCGGGATCGTAAGAGTCCTCATGCTCGCCAGCGATCTGCACGATGCGTCCGTCCGGCAGGAAAGTCATCGACTGCCCGAACCGCTCCGCGCACCAGACCGGTTCGCCGGAGTCGAACGACGAGTGGTTGAACCGTTGGCCCGCCGTGTACCCGCTCACGCCAGAGCGGATCATGCTGATCCAGAACGGCTCGTCCATGCGTTCGGGGTTCGATCGGCCAAATGACCGGGTACGGGCCCGCTGGAAATCGTCGGCTGATGCAATGATAAGCGCCTCGTCCGGATAGGGTGGGAATCCAATGACGGCCCGGCGGCCTTCGTGTGACAGCTGCTCCGGCTCCGCTCCAGCATCGAGCAGGCGACGGACGATCTCCCGTGTACGCGCTTGGTTCAATGCCGTCCCGTTGGCATCGCGGTCGATATCGGCCCCGGCGTCGAGAAGAATCTCGACGCATTCGAGATCGTCCTGTGTAACCGCCTCCATCAGTGCCGTGCTGCCGAAATCGTCCGTCTGTTCAATATCTGCACCGCCATCGAGCAACCAGCGAACCATGTCCGGGTGATGACCGGCGATGGCATGGAACAACGGCGGACTGCCGCAGTTCCCGCAGGCATCCGGGCGTGCACCGTGTACAAGAAGCATCTGCGCCTTCGCGATATCGCCCACCAGCAGTGCGATCAGCCAGGCCGTACGCGACCACCAGTCCGTTTGCTCAAGCCTCACCCCACGCTCAAGGGCGGCGTTGACATCGGCAAGCGAACCCAAGGCAACGGCCTCTATGAGCGGCGTCCAACCGAGGTGCTCCCTGTCCGCTCCGGCATCGAGCAGTAGCCGCACGGCATCGAACCGTCCCGCCGCCGACAGCACGCGCAGCGCGGACTCCCGATAGGCGGTTATACCGCTCAACTCGACACCGCTGTCGATGAGCAGCTCCAGTAGTTCGAGAAGCCTCGGGTCACGGCTGATGTCGCGCCCGTGAACCGCATCGATCAGCGCATCGTAGCCGCCCGAATACCGGTACCGAATGTCGACGCCGGCCGCCATCAAGGCCGTGACTTTCTGCGGATCGCCTTCGGCGAGGGCACTGAAAATATCGGATCTATCGTGGCGCATCATTCAAATTCACTGTCACCCAGGCCCCGAAATACGCATCAGATAACGCTATCGTAACGAATCCCGGTCTGCACCCCGGCAGCGCAGATCGACATGGCGATGGTAGACCGAAACCCACATCGGCTCACCGCCGGCTCGTTCCGGGCGGGTTTGTGCACCATCTGGAGCGCAATTTCCCTAAGGGCGAGTTGGGCGATGCGCTCAACGCCATCCTCTGTGCCGTCGGTCACAACCTGCGCAAGCTGCCGAGGAACTTCGCAGCGATTCTTTTCGCCTAAGCGGTGGCTGGAGGAGAGCTTCTTCTACTCCGAGAAGGAACGATTCGCTCCGGCATGACAGCGCCGGGCCATTTCGGCCTCCCGAGGCCTATTGTTCGGGGGCGACTACCCGTCAGGGATCAGTAGTTTCAATCGTATACCTATCTTCCTCATTATGCACGGACGACCGCGCACGCCGCCAACGTACAAACTGAACAACACCTACAAAAATGAGCAACACGAACTGGGTATCGGGCCGCCATGGTGAAAAAACCGATACGATCACGAGCACCGTGATAATGCCCCAGTCACTTGAGGAGGACGGCACCGCCTTCCTGTCGCGGAGAAACGACCTGCAATGAGGGCACTGCCTCTTCTCAGTTTGTGGCAAGTACCATGGAGCCTTGGGAGGCCACCAAGCTTGAACCGGTCTGTCGAAACGGCAACCGCAGTTTGGGCACAGATATCGCCCACTCCCCGGATCGACAGATAACTCTCGCTCGCACTGGGTACAGACCGCATCTGGCGAGGGCAAAGGCTTTCCGCAATTGGCACAGCTCTGAGCGCTATTGATCATATCGCAGATCCAAATGGCTTTCGGAGTCTACTATAAATCGTGACCCTCTTCGCTTTTGCATGAAAAATTGATCAAGAAGCCCAACTCTCCAAGCCATCACCCATATACTCCGGGACTTGTGATAACAATATTCCGTGGACTATGCCATATGCTCGACACCTTCGGGAACCGCCACCCAGGAATGCATACGCGCCTCATAGA
>CBFGWV010000439.1:0-2854 GCA_965652545.1 uncultured Candidatus Competibacteraceae bacterium
AGTGGATCGACTACCAGGCGGCAGTGCGTCTCTATCACCTCGAAGAAGTCGCCTATACCTGCGGCACGGCTTTGTACGTCGTCCACGGTGGCATCAACGCGCGCACCGGCCTGCGCAGCGAGGTCACCGTCAACTCGATCGTCGCCACCTTCGGCGGGGCCTACGCACACCTGCGCTCGCGCGCTGATTACGTCCCCCCGTTGTCGAATCTGGCGCTGTTCCGGCGCGACTTCAATATCTGCCTGTACTGTGGCGAACGCTTCCTGAGCCGTGATTTATCCCGTGATCACGTCACCCCCTTGGTGCAAGGCGGGGCCAATCACTGGAACAACGTCGTCACCGCGTGCAAGCGCTGCAACCACCACAAGGGCGGGCGTACGCCCGAGCAGGCGGCGATGCAGTTGCTGGCAATACCGTTCACGCCCAACCACGCCGAGTACGTCTACCTGCAAGGCAAGCGCATCCTGGCCGACCAGATGGAATTCCTGCGTGCGCACTTCCCACGCACCAGCCCGCTGCACGCGCGACTGCAAGGCCGCTACTAAAAGCGGCCCGGCGTGTGGTGCCCCGCGTGAGTGGGGTCGGCGGTGAATTTTGTGAAATAGTGCCGTGTGCTTGTAAACCGCGAGCAGCTACACTGTTACGCAGGATTTACTACTGGCAAGAGGCCAACCCCTATGAACCGCTCCGACTCTCCGGCGCCCAATGCGTCCGGCACCCGCTATCGCACCCCGGCCATGCCTCTGGAGCTCAACGCAGGCACCGGCTTGCCGAGCTTGTCTATGGCGGTGAAAGCGGTCCAACGCCGATTGGGTATGCCGCAGGATGGGCACCTCTCGCCGTCGGTGGCCATGGAGTTTCGGCGGCTTGCCGTAGGCAGCGGTCTTGCGGACGTGACCGACTGATTCGTCAGAGGGCGGCGCCGACAAAGCGCCGATCTCGCGAACCTGTTTGAGCCGTTCCCGGCCGACCCTATGCTGCTTGCCCCGGATGACGCGCGGGGCTCGACCAGCCGACCGGCCCCGCTGCGTTCAAGCTGCCTTATTTGCGTCCGCGAGCACACGTTCCGCGGCGTTAGCCAGGAGGCCGGAACGGCTCTTGTACCGTGGGTCGCGCGCGACCAGTTCATCGATCTTACGGATCAGGCGACCGGGAAGCGTGATGTTGATCTTCTCAGCCTTACCCATGAACTGGCTGATATCGATGTCGGCCATCGCCCACACCCACCCCGCAAACTCCGGCTGTGCCACATACATCTGAACCGCCTTGGCCAAGGGGATATCCTCCCCCGTATCGGCCAAAACCGACAGATGGCCTTTGATAGCCTCGATCGCGTTCTCGATCGCTTCATCCATGGTGTCGCCAGCGGAATGGCAGCCAGGGATGTCAGGGACAACAACGCCGAAGGCGTGTTGCTCGTCTCCGAGCTCAACCGCAATTGGATACCGCATTTTCGCCTCACTCCCGAGTTACTGCGCTACTGAAGGCTCTAGTCGAGTTGCCGGGCTCATATGAGCCCGGCTTGTTTCCTGATGCTTCTGACTGTTCCCAGTGGAAGATCCTTCTTTGGGTGGGGAACCGTCACCAGTCCAGGCTTCTTAGGATGCTTGAAGTGGTGGTGACTCCCCGTAGTTCTCACCAGATACCAGCCGTCGGCTTGGAGCTCCTGAACGAGGTCTCGACTATTCATTGGCCTCCCTAGGTTTATATGGTGGTTATTGTATCCACCATAAAATGAGTGTCAACACTATACCCACCGATCTCAACCTTCGTGCCGTACCCCAGCCAGCCAGCAAGAATCCATCTGGGGTCATGAAGCAACGCGGCGGGCCAGCTCGGTGCAGTGCAGTCCGAGCTGATGGGGCGTTGTTACCGGGAAGCCGCCGACGAACGTGCTAAGGGCATCCAGCGGGTGGATCGCCTGATCGGGTTGGTGATAAATAGTGGTGCGCCCTTCGGCCAAAGGGCGGAGCGGCCGATGTGTCCGAGCTCGGGTGCCGGCTTGTACCAGACATACGGTGCACACCATGCACCTCATCGCGTACTGCGGCCCCAACGGAAAATGGGCTGCGCGAACGCAGCCCATTGAAAAATCTGGTGCCGGAAAGAGGAATCGAACCTCCGACCTACTGATTACGAATCAGTTGCTCTACCGACTGAGCTATTCCGGCGCGAGGGCGCAGGAGTATAGGCCACCGAGCCGTTCAGGACAATGCCCTGGGCGCGCGATCAGGGCAATCGGGCCGCGCGGGCGCGAATGATGACATCGATGCCCGCCACCTCGATGCCCTCGGGGAGGTGCCCGGGCTCAGGCGAGCCCACGGGCAGTACGCTCGTCGGCAAGTCGACCAGCTCGCCGAGATCTTCGCGGAACAAATGATGGTGCGAACTGGTGTTGGAGTCGTAGAACACCCGTGCCGGGTCCACCACGACGGTGCGCACCAGGCCGGCATCGGCGAAGGCCTTGAGCGTGTTGTACACCGTCGCCTTGGCGATCGCGTGACCCGCCTGGCGCACCATCATTAGCAGTTGATCCGCCGAGAGGTGTTGATGACGGCACAGCATCGCCTGGGCAATGGCCAGCCGCTGTTCGGTGGGTACCAGCCCCGCCCGCAGCAGCGTCCCGCGCATATCCGCCGGGTCGATCATGGGTGCAATCGATTCAGTCATGCCGCAAGTATAGGGCGGCCATGGAAAATCCGTCCAACAACGGCGCCCGATACCACCGCCACCCACGAATCGGGCACCCGTAGGAGCGCACCCCTGTGCGCGATGGCTTCGGTAGCTTCCTACCCTCGGGCCTTTAAATACGCCTTGACCTGCGTGACATGCCTGCGGCTGACTTCCGGCTTGC
>CBFGWV010000440.1:0-2725 GCA_965652545.1 uncultured Candidatus Competibacteraceae bacterium
TCTCCAGCGCCGACCGGGCAAGCAGCAGGTTGGCGAACAGCTCGGCCCGTTCTTCGCTGGGGGAAATGGTGGCGTACTGGTTGACGAACCCTGCACCGCCGCTGCCGAGGGTGGTGTCCGTGCCGTTGGCGTAACCGTGTCGGTACCCCTCGCCAAAACGCGATAGCCACGCCGGGTCGTCGATGACACCGAAGCGATACTCGAACAAGTGAAACAGCTCGTGCAGCGTCTTATGTTGTAGCGCGTAGGTGCCGCCGGTGGTGCTGAGCATGAGCAGATCCAGCGGCGGTACCGGGAAGCCGCCGATCTCCTGGTCGCCGGCATGCACTTGGCTGCACAGGACGATATAACGCAGCCGCGCCTTGTCGATGGCGGCGTCGGGTAGGGTTTTGAATGCCTTGGCAACCACGGTGCCGGCTTGCTGCGCGGTGTGCCGTGACATACCGCCGCACCGGTACTTACCGCCGCCAGGGCGGGTGTCCTGCTCCACATAGGTCAGCACGAGGCCCAGTTGGGTAAGGCGAAGGTCTTGCAACGGCGCCAGTACCCGCAGGCCGTCGATCTCCGTAGCCTGGGCCGCTTCCGCATCCGACGGTGGGGCCGCATGTGCCGTACCGACGAGGGCCAGCATAAATAAGAACGCGATCCGGGCGATCATGTTGGCGGGCTTCATTGGTTTGTATCGCTATTGCGCTATCCCCACCGGTACCGGCGGCTCCTCGGGGTTGATCCTGCCGTAGAGCGCGGTACAAGCGCCAGCGTATGGATGTGATGAGGACGGCGGCTGGTCGTCATTGCCAATGATGGCGGCGGGCGGCTTTACTACACCGCTTTCACGATACGAGCGCCTCAACGTGACGATCCGCCCCTACCAAACTCGTGATGCCGCTGCGCTGGCTGCGCTGTATGTGCAGTCAGTCGAGGCGGTTGGCCGCCGCTTCTATTCGGCGGCGCAGATTGCCGCCTGGGTATCGCTGGCACCGACGCCCGATCACCTGCACGCACTGACGGCCGACGGCCGCACGCGGCTGGTGGCCGTTGGAGCATCGGATCACCCCGTCGCCTTTGTCGACCTGGAAGTCGACGGCCATATCCATTTTCTGTACGTGGCACCGGAGGCTGCCGGGCAAGGGCTGGGCAAGGCGCTGTTGCGTGCGGCCGAAGCGATTGCCCGCGAGCACGGGCTCGCCCGACTGTACGCGGAGGCCAGTGAGGCTGCCCTAGGGTGCTTCCTGGGCTGTGGGTTCAATTCGACAGAGCGGCGGGACTTCGAGGTGGCTGGAGTGGGTATCCATAACTACGCGGTCGAAAAGGCTCTCGCGCAGACGCTCCCGCAGGGGAACTGACCGACCTGCTCGCCAGAGCAAGGATTGCGATTATGGTTGCCCTGCTCATGGTCGCACCAATTGCTTTTGCACGTACGCGTGTGCGAGCAGACGGATCTTCTCGAAGGCAACCTGATGCCGCAGGTCGTCGTCCATGTCGTCTGGCTTGAGGTCTTCCCTGACCAACGCGGGTGCGGTATCGCTTATGAGGCGCCATTGCTCACCATCGAAGGATACGGTGATCCGTATGAATGGAGCGTCGGGATGAAGAAAAGCCCAACTCCGGCTCACGTCGTAGTCTTCGAGTACATCACTCACGGCTTCGAAGAGCTGGTCGATGTCCAGATCCCCTTCAACCATGCCCCCCCGGTCCCTAGCGATACTTATCACGACCGTCTGATCGCTCAGCAAGAGTTGCGGATAACCGTGGATGTATTCGACAAGCAGTCGATCTTGCATCTCCGCTGCACTTGCCAGCGTCAGGATCAGCGTCCCGAGCAGGGCTGTGAGGCATCGCATCATGGTTGTGCCCACTTTTTGTTATCCGCCGGCAAGCGGGTTGAACATCCCTCGACAGCCCACCAGCTCCTGTGTTCAGGCCCATCATCCCTCCAGCGACCGGAAGTTGCCAGTTACTGACAAATTTCAGGTTGCCAACCGCCCTGATCGATGACGGAATTTCCCATGATACTGGCGTTGGCGAGCCTGAATTTTATGGGTGTCCGTAGATGCGTCTGAACAATCAAGAATACGCCACCATCCAACGACAATGTTGTCAGGTATGCCATCCTGCTGTTTATTGTCGCTTACGCATGTTTGTGTGCGCGGCATCATTGTGAATGAACGTTGCGATGATCATTCAAAAGTCGAACGACCAAAGGTATGGGTCAAAGGAGTGAGATCGATGGGCTTTTTTGAGGTTCGGGAAGAACAAAGAAACAGGTTGCTCGAGCAGCGGCCGCCCAGTGAGCCTTTACCTGCCGATCAACGGGATTTCGAAGGCGAGGCGGAGAATGGGCGGATCGAGCATGAGGTAAAACCAGGTGACACGGCCATCGGGTTGTCGGAAGAATACGACTATCTATACCCGGATGAATTCGAGATCGCCTACCCCGATGTCCGCAATGCCAATCAATGGGTCTTCACTGGTGACACGATCGACTTTCTTACCCCATCGAGAATGGAGAAAGTTCGAGAGGTCAAAGAAATAGCAGCCGAGGCCGCCAGTTGGGACGAGTTGTCGCCCGAGGCTCAGGATGAGGTGCGCGGCATTCTGGGCATGGATTTCATGGACGGCGCACGGGGGGCGGGGCTGGATGAAAATCAACTTCGCATAAGAATCAACGAACGGGCGGCCGACTTTCACGCCTACTTGCCCGATGACGGGGGGCTGGAAGCAG
>CBFGWV010000441.1:0-2713 GCA_965652545.1 uncultured Candidatus Competibacteraceae bacterium
GCCCTCTACCCGCCGATCAGCTCCCGAACATAACGAAACAGCGCCCGTCGCGAATGCGGCGGCTTGGCGGCGGCGATCTCGCGTCGGGCGTTGCGCTGCCATTGGCGAATGGCCTGCGCGTCGGCGTCCGGGTGCTTCGCCTTCATTTCGGTGAGGGCCTCGGTATCGGCCTCGTCCAGCAAGCGGGCGACCCAGCGCTCCACGGTATGGTGTACCCGGGTTGCGGCGGCGTTCTGCCCATCCAGTGCGGACAAGGCGTTCTCGATGTCAGTGAGATCCTCGTTGCGCAGCAGCTTGCCCAGGTAACGGATCTGCCGCCGCCGCCCACCGTGGGCGACGATGCTGCGGGCCAGTGCCAGGGCCTCGGCGACGGCCGGTGACAAGGGCACTTTGGCCAGCGCGTTGTCCGGAAGCTTGACCAGCCGCTCGCCCAGGTCGGTGACCGCATGAGCCTCACGCTTGCGTTCGCTGCGGCTGATCTGTTCGTCGTCGTTGAATTCCTGGGTCATCGTCCGGCTTGGATGCTGGCTGTTCGGGTCGCCAGTCTACCGCGATCCGCCGCGTAACCGGTCGTTCACCGAAGCGACACCTGCACGTCAAACGAGGTGCGCACACTCCAGCCCCTGCGTTTACTGGGGAGTGTGCGATGAACAGCCTGCGAGACAAACGATCCCGCCTGGCGGTGGGGCTGGCGATGGCCTTGCCTGCCGCGTTGCTGGTCGGCTGCGGTGGCGGCGATGGCAATGATGATGACGGCCAAGCCAGCGTGTACACCTTGCAACTGTTGCATGCCGCCGACCAGGAAGGCGGTGCCCCGGCCGTGGAGGACGCGCCGCGTTTTTCCGCGGTGCTGAACGCGCTGCGGGCTACGCAACCGGAGCGCACGCTGGTGCTCTCCTCTGGTGACAACGTCATCCCCGGCCCCTTCTTCAGCGCATCCGAGGATGCATCGCTGGCCGGTTTGCTGGGCGTTCCGGCACCCGGTCGCACAGACATCCTCATGCTCAACGCCATGGGTATTCAGGCCAGCGCCTTCGGCAACCACGAGTTCGACCTGGGTCCGGCCACGGTGGCCAGCCTGCTGGCGGCGGAGTCCAACGCGGGCGGGAGCTACCCGGGTACGGCGTTCCCGTACCTGTCCAGCAATCTGGACTTCACCGCCGATAGCAGTCTGGGCCCCCTGGTGGTGGCCGACGGTCAACCGGCCGGAGGCCTGGCCAACGGCATCGCTCGCAGTACGATCATTACGGTGAACGGCCAGACGATCGGCATCGTGGGCGCGACGACACCGACACTGGATGTCATTTCCTCGCCCGGGCCGGATATCGTCATCACGCCTGCCGACAGCAACGACATCGCCGCCCTTGCGGCCGAGATCCAGGTGTCGGTGGATGCGCTCACGGCTACGGGAATCGACAAGGTGATCGTGCTGGCCCATATGCAGCAGATCGCCATCGAGCAGCAGTTGGCCCAGTTGCTCAACGACGTCGACATCATCGTCGCCGGCGGCTCCAATACCATTCTCGCCGATGGCACCGACCGCCTGCGCGCGGGCGATACCGCTGTTGGTACGTACCCCTTGCAGTACGTCTCGCCCAAAGGCGAGCCCGTACTGGTGGTCAACACCGATGGCAACTACCGTTACGTCGGGCGCCTGGTGGTGGACTTTGACGAGGCCGGTGTGGTGTTACCCGGTAGCCTCGACCAAGCCGTCAACGGCGCCTATGCCACCGACGAGCAAGGTGTAACCGCACTGGGCAGCCCGGCGCCGGATGCGACGGTCGCCGCCCTGGCCGCCGGTGTGGGCGCGGTCATCGCCGAACGCGACGGCAACGTCTTCGGCCAGACCACCGCCTATCTCAACGGCCTGCGCGAGAGCGTGCGCACCGAAGAAACCAACCTCGGCAACCTGAGTGCGGACGCCAATCTTTGGGTTGCCCAGCAGGTCGATGCCAGCACGGCAGTGTCGATCAAGAACGGTGGCGGCATTCGTGACGATATCGGCGAGGTGGTGTTCCCCGCCGGCTCGACCAACCCTGATGATGTGCAGCGCCTGCCGCCACCGGCGAATGTGCTGGCCGGCAAGCCTGAGGGCGGTATTTCGCAGTTCGATATCCAGAATGCCCTGCGCTTCAACAACGAACTCAGTCTGGTGACGGTTACCGCCGAAGAACTGGCCGCCTTGGTGGAGCACGCGGTCGCCGGTGTCGCCCCGGGCGCCACGCCGGGCAGCTTCGGGCAGGTGGGCGGCATCCGCTTCAGTTTCGATCCCTCGCAGCCGGCGGGCGATCGCGTACAAAACCTCCTGGTGGTGGACGCCAATGGCGCCGCCGACGGTGTGCTGCCCGACACGGTCATTGCCGGTGGCGAACTCCAGGGCGACGGCGGGCGGACGTTCCGGGTGGTGACGCTGAACTTCATGGCCGACGGCGGTGACGGCTACCCGTTCCCCGTCACCGGCCGGGTCGATCTCGTCGAGGAAGGCCTGCCCGCGGGCGTGGCGACCTTTGCCGACGCCGGTAGCGAGCAGGATGCCCTGGCGGAGTACCTGGCCGCGATGTTCCCTATCGGGGGCCCGTTCACGACGGCCGATACACCCGTAGCCCAGGACACGCGTATCCAGAACTTGAGCGCGCGCCCCGACACGGTGCTGAACCCCTAGTACCAAGATTTGCGTCTGGCACCCGCCCCGACCTCGGGCACCCGTAGGAGC
>CBFGWV010000442.1:0-2707 GCA_965652545.1 uncultured Candidatus Competibacteraceae bacterium
GCGATGAGGTTGCGCTCTTCCAGCACGGCCAGCTTCCGCTCGGTATCGATGCGCTCGCGCTGCTCTAGGCTGCGCCCGAGGTGGGCGGCAGTGCCAACGGCGAGGGTGTGTGCGTCGGTCTCAGCATTGGCGCCATCCGCCCACACCCGCAGTGCGGCGGCGCTGGTGTCGCCGACGCGCACGTCGACGGTTTCCACAGGGGCGCCGGTTTGGCGCGGGCCGGACCGCAGGTCGACCACTGGTCCGGTAAGGCTGACGGCTTGTGCGCCGAGTGTGGTGCGTAGGTCGTCCAGCACGGCCCGCAGTGCAGCTTCGTCGCCGTTGGCATCCTGCAGTCGCCCGGCCACCCGATAGAGGTACTGGAACCGCGCATGGCTGCGCGCCAGTCCTTCCTGTTTGTCGGCCACATCTTGCGCCAGCGTGTCGATCTGCCGCCCCAGGGCGCTGGCGGCGTTGTTGAGGGTGCGGCCGAGCACGCCGAGTTCGTCGGCGCCTGTCCAGGTGACGCGTGAGGCGGTGTCACCCTCCTCCATTTTGCGCGCCATGGTCAGCAGTGCAGTGAGCGGTTTGAGTACTCGGCTGCGGATCTGCCAGGCGGTGATGGCGAGCAGGCTCAAGGTGGCGGCGAGCAAGGCGGCCTGGGTCCACCACAGTTGGGCGACGCGGGTTTCGCTGGCGGCCTCGAGGGTGCGGACGAGGTGGTCTAGCCGGTCCTGGAATGCGGTGAGGACGGACAGGCGGCCGGCGGGGTCGGTGTGTGTAAGGGCGCGGCGCACGCTGCCTTCCCAGGCGGTGGTGACGTCTTTGAGGGCGTCACTGGCAGCGTCCCCGGCGCCGAGGGCGGCGGTGGTCAGGCGCGGGTCGGTCAGGCGGGTGCTGACGGCATCGAGCCCGGCAGCGGTGTTGTGCGGCTCGGCGGCGGCGATGACGGCCACCCGATAGCTGTACATGCGCAGGGCGCCGGCCAGGTTGATGGCGGTGGCCTGGCCGCGCAGCGTGTCGGCCAGGGCCAGGGCGCCGGCCATGCTGACCAGGGCGCATACCGCCAGGGCGATCAGCAGCAATGCGAGCCGAAGGGTTAGCGGTCGCTCTCGTGATCTACCTCTTTGGAGGTATGTATTTGATGGCATTGCATAACCCGCATGGTGGCGGTTGATTCGGATCAAGTTTACGCGCGGAGCAGCGGGCTAGGTTGGCGCCAGATTCGATGGGAGGACAGCGCAATGACCACCGCCCCCGCGGCAAGCCCCGGCTCCGGCCAGGCCCTTTGGATGAGTACGATCGCGTTCACTGTGTGTTTCGCAGTGTGGACGATCTTTTCCATTATCGGTGTGCAGATCAAAACCCAGTTGGGGTTGAACGAAACCCAATTTGGGCTATTGGTCGGTACGCCGATTCTCACCGGTTCGCTCACCCGCTTGGTGCTGGGTATCTGGAGCGATCAGTACGGCGGACGCATCGTCTACACGGCGGTGATGCTGGCCGCGGCGGTGGCGACCTGGCTGCTGACCTGGGCGACCACGTACGAGATGTTCCTGGTGGCGGCGCTGGGCGTGGGCATCGCCGGTGGGTCGTTTGCGGTGGGCGTGGCCTACGTGTCGCGCTGGTTCCCCTCGTCGAAGCAAGGGACGGCGCTGGGCATTTTCGGCATGGGCAACGTGGGTGCGGCGGTGACCAAGTTCATCGCGCCCTTTGTGATGGTCGCCTACGGCTGGCAGACGGTGGCGCAGGTGTGGGCGGTGGCGATCGCGGTGATGGCCATCGTGTTCTGGGTGACGACCAAGGATGACCCGGTCACTCAGGCGCAGCGCGCCGGCACGGTGCAACGGCGCTCGTTCCTCAGCCAGTTGGAGCCCCTGCGCTATCTGCAGGTGTGGCGCTTCTCGCTGTATTACTTCTTTGTCTTCGGTGCCTTCGTGGCGCTGGCGCTGTGGCTGCCGCGCTATCTGGTGGGTGCCTACGGGCTGGATATCAAGACCGCGGGCATGCTGGCGGCGCTGTATTCGATACCGGCGTCGATCTTCCGCGCCGCGGGCGGCTGGATGTCGGACAAGTGGGGCGCCCGCACCATCATGTACTGGACCTTCAGTGTGTCCGTGGTGGCGACGTTTTTCCTCTCCTACCCGCCCACCGAGTACGTCGTCCACGGCATTGGCGATGTGACCCACAGCTTCACCCTGGCGACGAGTGTGCCGATGTTCGTGGTGCTGGTGTTCGTGCTGGGCTTCTTCATGTCGCTGGGCAAGGCGGCCGTCTACAAGCACATCCCCGTGTACTACCCGCAGCACGTCGGCTCGGTCGGCGGTGTGGTCGGGATGATCGGCGGGCTGGGCGGGTTCGTGTTGCCGATCACCTTCGGGGCGCTGAACGACCTGACGGGCATTTGGCAGAGCTGCTTCATGTTGCTGTTCGTGCTGGTGAGCACCGCGCTGCTGTGGATGCACTTTGCGATCCGGCGGATGGAGAAGCGCGGCATCCCCGAACTGCGTGGGCCGAAGGACTTGCCGGAGCTGGCCGAGGGCGGTGCGCCGGCAACGTGGAAGCCGATCCCGGTGGCGGAGGCGAAGTTGCCGCCGCATGCCGGCGTGCAGGCGGGGTGATGGGGATGGAAGGGGCGGTGGCGATACGTCTGACGGTTTCCCACGGCTCGACGACTGCGGGCCGGCCGCTGGCCGGCTGCCGAGTACAACTCGGCGATCCCAGGGGG
>CBFGWV010000443.1:0-2692 GCA_965652545.1 uncultured Candidatus Competibacteraceae bacterium
TTTTGTTTGACCGCAACCCAAGCAAGCGACCAAAGGAAGTTTTCCCGGATCGGCGCCATCACCCGTTCATTCTGCCCATGTCGGCGAAGAGTGGGAAGTTCATTATCGTTGGCATCCCTATTTCGGTCGGAAGGTCATCGTGCGGCAGGTAGAGCAGCGGGCCACTGGTCAGTTTCTCAAAATAGAAGGGCCGTCTGGCATTGTTGTCTCGGTTCCTGGCTGGATGGTGGATCCCCTCGTCTGCGCCGACATGAGAATTGGCCAGCCACAGGTTGATCTTGCAGCGCTGTCGGATCTCAAGAGACTGGTCACGCCGTCTGCTGCTCCCGCACACTCCCAGAGCGAAAATGGAATCGCAAGGGAGAAAGTCGATGAAGCAGCACAACGCGCCCGCGCCGACTGCGGGAAGGCAGATGAGCATGATGTTCGAGCCCTGCAAAGTGGACGCGATGAACGAGGCGGAGCGGACGGAGGTCGTAACCGCGCTTGCGCAAGTTCTGATGCAGGCTGCCGGCCTCATCGTGGAGGATCTCGATGATGACCGGCGTTGAATTGATCCCCACGCAACTCCTGAAGCGCAAAGCCGTCGTTTATGTGCGGCAATCGACGCAGTCCCAGGTCATGACCAACCTGGAGAGCCAGCGGCGGCAATACGACCTCGTCAACATTGCCCGCCAGCACGGATTCATCGACGTTGAGGTTATCGATGACGATCTCGGACGATCCGCGAGTGGGACAGTGGCGCGCCCCGGTTTTGATCGTCTGGTGGCATGGCTGTGTGCAGGCAAAGTGGGCGCTGTTTTGGGCCAGGATGCGTCAAGGCTCGCGCGAAATGGCCGTGACTGGCACCATCTTCTGGAGTTGTGCGGACTCGTCGAAGCCCGCGTCCTTGACCACGACGGCGTATACAATCCCTGCCAGCCCAATGATCGTTTGCTCTTGGGTATGAAAGGCAGCATCAGCGAGTTCGAGCTCGGCGTACTCAGGACGCGGATGCTCGATGCCGCCAGGTCGAAGGCGCGCCGGGGCGAACTGCGCTTGTCAGTCCCGTTCGGTTACATCTGGCACCGCGAAGCGGGTCTGGGGCTTGATCCTGATCTACGTTTGCAGGAGGTGATCCGGCTCATATTCGCTCGCTTCGGGGAGCTGGGCAGCGCGCGCCAGGTGTTGTTATCGATGACGGCTGACCAAATCCACTTCCCTCGACCTTCG
Organism: uncultured Candidatus Competibacteraceae bacterium; assembly: GCA_965652545.1. GTDB lineage: Bacteria > Pseudomonadota > Gammaproteobacteria > Competibacterales > Competibacteraceae > CBFGWV01. Next base: position 1,213 of record CBFGWV010000443.1, read on the forward strand.
GATGAGGGTCGTATGACCAGCTTCACCTGGTTGCCGATCCGCTATCGCAACGTGATATCCGTTCTCAAAAATCCGTTTTACGCAGGCGTTTATGTTTACGGGAAAAGCGAGAAACGGACCTCCATCGTCGATGGGCGCGCTCGGCGGAGCTATGGCCACCGCAAGCCGGTTGGGACCTGGGAAGTATTTATCAAGGATCATCACGAAGGGTACATCAACTGGGACGAATACGAGCGAAACCAAAAACAGTTGGCGCTCAACAACTACGGTCGTGCCGACGGTGTGAAATCGGGCCGCGGAGGCCGAGCTTTGCTCTCAGGCATCCTTACATGTGGCCGGTGCGGCCGGCGGCTGACGGTTACCTATACTGGGAACCCGCAAAGCCGGCCTGTCTACCGCTGCGACAAGCCCAACCTGATGATGGGCTTGCCTAGGTGCATGACCTTCGGTGGTCCCCGGGCGGATGCGGCTGTTGCGCGTGAACTGCTGCGCGCGGTAGAACCCTTGGCGATCGAGGCTGCGTTTGAGGCGGAGCGGATGCACCGGGAACGACAAGATGATCAACGCCAGATCCTCGATCTGGAACTTCGGCAAGCGCGCTACGACGCCAATCTCGCCGAGCGCCGCTACGCAGCCTGTGATCCCGACAATCGTCTAATCGCTGCCCAGTTGGAGAAAAACTGGGAAATCGCGTTACGCCGTGTGCGAGATCTTGAAGCACGCAAGCCGGCCGAAAACTCATCGACCATCGAGGTTGACCCAAGCGCTTTTGCCAACATGGCGGAAAACCTGTCCGCAGCCTGGAACGCCCCCGATGTCACAATGCGTGCCCGTCAGCAGCTGCTACGGACTTTAATCGCCGACATCATCGTCGATGTCGACGATACGGTGCGCGACATTGTCCTTACGATCCACTGGCGAGGTGGCCAGCATTCAGAGTTGCGCGTTCGCAAACCCCAACCGGGAGAGCATGGTTGCGCGACAACTGACGATGCGTTGGCAGTGATGCGCAGCATGGCTGGCCGTTGGTCTGACGAGCATATCGCCGCGTCGCTTAATCGTATGGGTTTGCCTACTGGCCAGGGCAAGACGTGGACGGCGCACCGTGTCTCATCGGTTCGGCGGGTTCGCGGCATCCACGCCTACCGTTCTGCCGAGAAAGGTGGCGACTGGCTCACCATGAGTGAAGCCGCAAGGGCTTTAGGCGTGACACACCACGCCGTACGGCGACTTATCAAGACCGGTATTCTTCCAGCTGTGCAGGTAGTGCCGGGCGCGCCGTATCAAATTCGCGCTGACGACCTGGCGTCGGAGTCCGTCAAAACTGCGATAGCCCGAAAGGGGCGCCCGTGTCGCAACATCGACGCGGACACACTTCCAATGTTTACAGACACTTGAATATGGAGTGCATAATGAAACACGCGTCGAAGTGGCTCGCTAAAGCGCATTGCGTTCATTCGCATTCACCCAACACGCTTTA
>CBFGWV010000444.1:0-2670 GCA_965652545.1 uncultured Candidatus Competibacteraceae bacterium
AAGTTTTAAGTTTTAAGTTTTAAGTTTTAAGTTTTAAGTTTTAAGTTTTAAGTTTCCAGATAGTGTGGTGCAGACAAGAGGCGATTGGGGTGTCTATCCTGTGTAAAGTCAATACCTTGCCAGTACCCTCCCCGCGTCCGCCGCGGGCCACCCACTTAAAACCTAAAACTTAAAACTTAAAACCCTATACGCATCCTGGAGGAGCGCCCCCGGTGGTATCACCGCTTTGCCGAATCCTGAGTCTCTGCGTCCTGGCCACCCTGGCCGGATGTGGCTCGTCGCCCGACAGAGTCGCCTCCGGTGGGGCCACACCGCGCAGCGAGGCAGCGACCACACCGGGGAACCCCGTCTCGTATGAGGTGTTCGGCCGCACGTATTACGTCAGCGGCTCGAGCGAGGGCTACAAGGAGCGCGGCTTGGCATCGTGGTATGGGGCAGCCTTCCACGGCAAGCGCACCTCCAGCGGCGTGCCCTATGACATGCATGCCATGACGGCGGCGCACAAGAGCTTGCCGATACCCACCTACGTCCGGGTCACCAATATGAACACCGGGCGCAGTACGATCGTCAAAGTCAACGACCGAGGGCCGTTCAAGGACGGGCGGATCATCGATCTGTCCCAGGCTGCCGCCAAGGAGCTGGGCGTCATCGCCGCAGGCACCGCACCGGTGGAGGTCGAAGCCTTGCCGCCCTACCAGTACCTGCCCGGCTTCGCGCCCGGCACAACGTACCTGGCCGACAGTGCCAGGGACCCGGGGCGAGCCCGTATCGCCAGTCGGCCGGAGACCGCCGCGCCGGTAGCGAGGCCAACGCCCGCCGCCACCCCCACGGTCGTCGCGCTACAGGAACCCATGCCCGCTGCGCCCGCCCCTATCGCGCGCCGACCGCTGCCTGCGGGGCCCTCGGTCGCCGGTGGTCCAATGGCCCCCAGGGCCAGCCTGCCGGCGCTTGCGCTGACCAGTGTTCCGCTGCCGCAACCGGCAGTCGCGGCCGCGCCGGTTGCCGAGCCATCGGCCGCCGGCACGGTGTTTCTGCAAGTGGGTGCCTACAACCAGTGGGACAACGCGGAGGCGGTACGCCAGCGTGTTCAAAGCCAGCTCGGTGCTCCGGCGTCCATTGCATCTGAAGGCTATATCCACCGGGTCCGTGTCGGGCCGTTCCTCGACCCGCATCAAGCGCGCTCGATGGCCGGACAAATCGCAGGTTTGGGCTTCGATCCGCCCAGTGTGATCGTTCAATAAAATCACCCCCGCAATCGGCCGCAAAGCACTACACCACGGTGCTCGCGCCATGCGAGCGAACCTTGGCGTTTGAGCATGGTCCATCGTCACCGTACACTGCGCACCCCAAGACAGCGCGCCGCCCGCGCCCATCGTCCCACCTGTATTTGGAGACCGCTTGTCGATGCAACGGATTCTTGCGCTGGTTCTGCTCGTCATCGCCGCCTGTCCGGTCTGGGCGCAGCAGCCGGTTCCGCAGCCTCCCGAACTCGGTGTCAGGGGTTATATCCTGGCCGACTTCAACAGCGGGACCATCCTTGCCCAGCAGAATGCGACCGAGCGCCTGGAACCGGCCAGCATCACCAAGCTGATGTCCGCCTATGTGATCTACGCGCGGCTGCGTGAGGGTGCGATCTCAACCGACGATCTGGTGACGGTGAGCGAAAAGGCCTGGCGGATGGAAGGCTCGCGCATGTTCATCGAGGTGGGCAAGCAGGTCACCGTGCACAACCTGCTGCGCGGGATGGTCATCCAGTCGGGCAATGACGCCACTGTGGCGCTGGCCGAGTACATCGCCGGCAGTGAGGAGGGCTTCGTCACCCTGATGAACCAGGCGGCCCAGCGCCTGGGGTTGACCCAGAGCCATTTCACCAATGCATCGGGCCTTCCGCACCCGGAGCACTACACCACCGCCCGCGATATCGCGCTGCTCACCCGCGCCTTGATCGCGGAGTTCCCCGACCACTACGCGCTGTACAGCGAACCCGAATTCACGTTCAACAACATCACCCAGCGCAATCGCAACCCCTTGCTGGGCAAAGACCCGTCTGTCGATGGCGTAAAGACAGGTCACACCAACGCCGCCGGCTATTGCCTGGTGACTTCGGCCGTGCGCGGCGAATCACGCCTGATCAGCGTCGTGCTCGGCGCGGACTCGGACAGCCACCGTGCCGACGCATCGCAGCGGCTGCTCAATTACGGGTTCCAGTTTTTCGAGACACACAAGCTCTACTCGGCGAACCAGGCGCTGACCCAGGCGCGGGTATGGAAAGGTGAAGCCGAAGAGGCGCCGCTGGGTCTGACCCGTGACCTGTACGTCACCGTCGCGCGTGGCCAGTATGCATCCCTGGCCCCGAGCATGGAGCTGGACGGGCCATTGCAGGCGCCCCTGGCTGCCGGGCAGCCGGTCGGGCGGGTCATCGTCAGCCTCGGTTCCGACGTTGTCGCCCAAGCGCCATTGGTCGCCTTGGCCGATGTCGCCCCCGCCGGCTTCTTCGGCCGTGCCTGGGACAGTGTGAAGATGACGGTGTCGGGGTGGTTCGATTGAAGACGCGTTGCCGGCTTGATCGTCGACACCGAGTGCAGGATGGGCTGGGTGTTGGTTTTAAGTTTTAAGTTTTAGGTTTCAAGATGACCGACGATACCCCCATCATTGCATTCCCCTGCCACT
>CBFGWV010000445.1:0-2667 GCA_965652545.1 uncultured Candidatus Competibacteraceae bacterium
GTAGAGGTGGTCCTGCCCAATGGCGAGCGGCAGGTTCGCGAAGGTATTGGCGCTGACAAGCTCCTTGTCTTTGGCCGTTAGGAAATCCCCGCACTAATCGCGACCACCATCAAAGCGGACTAATACCCGGAAGCCCAAAGCGCAATAGCACTTTGGGCTTCATACTTTGGTAATGGCCTTTGAAAATAAAACACCCATCTCGCCTTGGCGCGGTGCGAAACCTTATGCACAAAAAAATATTACAGTATCAATGCAATTAAAAAAATAGCCAAATAAAACATAAGGATACAAAAACAAAACCAAACGTTATCTGTAACAAAACCGTCATTATTTGTTAATTAAGAAAACCTTAAAAACACTTTCACATTAATCCCTGAATAATCCCGACATGGATGCATTGCGGTAGTGGCCATCATGGACGATGGCCTTTTTCATTCTTGCCTACCCGCATTGCGACCTGTGGAAAAACTGCGACGCCTCGAATCGCGATCAGGGGTTCACGATGTCTTCACCGTTTCTCACTGACAGCTCACGTCCTCCCTCGCCTGTGGGGCTGCGTCCTTTGCAACGGACGCAACCCGCCCCCCATGATCCTCAGTTCGATCAGGCGGTGCAGCAGGCGCTGGACGAGCGGGCGAGCGCGGAAGGCCGTCCCCCCGAGAGCCACAGCTATGAGATCGCCTATGGCGTGCAGCCAAACGACTATATGTTCGGGGTCGCCGACGACGCGGGGCTGGATCGCAACCGCTTCGTCTCGGACAACCGGCAGCACGCCGATCCCAACCGCATCCGCCCGGACGATATCCTCTTCCTCGCCGGCGAGTCCCCAGTCAGCGATGATACCGAGCGCCTCATCGATCGGGCGTTGGCCTACGACCGCTCGGCGACTCCCGATACCGGCACGAGCGACGAGAACTGGCTGGCGGTTCAGAACGCGATCGCCGAAGAGCTGATCACACAGGACGCGCAGGGCAACCTTCTACTCAAGGACGACGCCCAAGCCACCGTGGATGCGATCGCCGCCTGGGCCGTGGGTACCGACCGTCTCGCCACCGCCGGCCAGGACGCGCTGGCCCAACTGATCTCGCCGCCCACCTCACCGCAGACGCAGCCACCGGCACCCGATATCGACGAGGTCATCGAGGCAGTCGAGACCGACCTGGACACTTTGCAGGAGAAGCTCGACGACCACGGCCTCGTACGCAAAGGCTGGGGTTGGATGAAAGAAACCTTCGGCAGCGAGCGCTCGGAGTTCGAGGCGTTCCTCGAGGAGAAGATCGACGAACTCGAAGCCCTCGAGGAGGACGTGGACGATGGCGACCTCACCGCGATCGAGTACGCCAATGCGCTGGACGAGGCCATGGGCGATTACCAGGACGACTTCGAGCACTACAGCCAGGAGGAGCTGGAAGCCGACCAGCATTGGGACACCCTTGGCGAGGTGGCGCGCTTCGCCACCGCGACGGCGGTAGGCATCGGGGCGACAATTCTCTCCGGCGGCAATGTCGCCGTCGGCGCGGCGGCCGGATTCGGCACCTACGAATTGATCGACGCTACCGGTGACATCGCAGCCGAGCTTCAGGGCGAAGACCCTGGCGCCGATGGTCACACCTCGCTGATCGGTCTGGGGATCGATGCAGCCCAGGGGGAAGCGAGCTGGGAGCAGACCCGCAGCACCCTCTCCGAGTCGGGCGGCGAACTGCTCTCCTCCACCATCAATGCCGTCGGTGCCGGCGTGGGCATCAAAACTTCGGCGTTCGTGGCCACCCGTCTGGCCGGCGGCACTGCCACGGCCGGAACGACCGTGGCGACGGCCACGGCCACGCAAACGACGACGTCGGTCACTCGGGCCGTCCTCACGCGCAGTGCGGCCACCGCGGCCGGCGGCACGGCGGGCCAGACCGTGCACAGCGGCGGCCAGTTGGCCACCGAAGCGGGCAGCTTATGGATGGACGACAAGTTGTTCACCGACGAGGGCCAGACCCAGTTGGCCAACTCGTTCAAATACCAGACGATCGCGCTGGCGACCGCCCCGCTGTCGGGCGGCGTCGCCGGCGCCCTGCCCTTCAATCGTTACGGTATCGCTACCCAGGCGCTGATCACCGACCCGGCAACAAGCATTGGCGGTGCCGAGCTGCATTCGCAGTGGGCGTATGGGCGCGACGCCAACGACACCGAGCGTACGGCGGCCTTGATCGGCAGCGTGCCGGGCACCGCCTTAAACATCGCCGCCCACCCCGGTATGGCCGCGCGAATGCCCGACCCGGATCTGCGTGCCGGCGTTCAGATCCGTCTGCGCGGCAATCCGGACGTACTGACCGAGGCCGGAAGTCCGCAACTGCGGCCGGACGATCCGAACGGCGGCGGGCAAGGCGACGGTGGCGGTCTGTCCCTCGGGCGCCCGACGCTCGCCTCCGCCGGTGTCGTCTGGAGCACGCGGTCGCGCCTCCTAGCCGGTACCTGGGAGGCGTTGCGCGGTCCCCGGACACAGCCCGCCGAGGCCATCACGGACAGCGGTACACCGGCCGCCGATACCCTGCCGGGAGCCACCGGTGACACCGCCCAGGGCACAGTGCCAACCCAAGCCGACACGGCGAGTCCCACGCAACCGGGCGACACCGCCACGGCCCCCCAGCCCGGTGACACCGCCACGGCCCCCCAGCCCGG
>CBFGWV010000446.1:0-2627 GCA_965652545.1 uncultured Candidatus Competibacteraceae bacterium
GTAACAGTAACAGTAGCCTCGTCCTGGCGGTGTGCCAGTGTGTGTAACGAAAGTCGCTCTACGCCGCGGCAGTGGCTCGCGCCCCGAACGCCGCCTGCAAAGCCTGGAACAGGCGCCGGTACAGCCGACCCTCCTCGTCCTGCAAGGCTTCCACCCGCGCCCGGTCCCACTGGCCGGCCGCTTGCAGGCGCGTGGCCATGTCGTCCAGGTGCCCGGCCTCGTCGGCCAGCAAGCTGGCCAGGGTGAAGTCGCTGCCGGCACGCTCCAAGGCCTGCTGGTAACGACGATAGAACCATACCGCGCGAAACTCCACCACCAGCGACTGCATCAGGTACAGCGCGGCCGCCGGGCAGGCGCGCTTGACCGCAGCCTCCAGGCGCTGGAAGTACATCCACGCCGGCTGTCGCGCGAGGCTGTCGGCCGGTTGCAGCGAGCGTGCGGCCAGGCGTTCGGCGTGGTGTTTGAAGAACAAGGCATGACGCGCTTCTTCCGCCACATGCTGCAAGGTGGCGCGGGGGATCGCCGGACCGGCCTGGGTGACCATGATCTTGTGGCTGCCCATGTGCTCGAGCATCGCCAGCGTGTTCATGAAGCGCACGTGCACCGAGCGGTCGGCGGCCACCGTATCCAGCCAATGGCCGGTGGCGGCATCCAGGTCGGCGTTGGCCGCCTCAAATCGCTGTTGCAGCGAGGGTATCGGTGATGACGTCATATACCCGGTCCAGGTCGTCGTTGGTGACACAGTAAGGCGGCAGCACGTACACCGTATTGCCGAGCGGGCGCAGCAGTACGCCGCGATCGATAAAACCACGATACAGCCGCGGCCCCACATCGGCCAGATAGCCCTGGTCGGACACCGCCAGGTCCAGGGCGGCGATGGTGCCGCATTGGCGCACCGAGGCCACCTTGGGGTCGGCGGCCAGCACGGCCAGCCGCCGCGCATGATGCGCGCCGATGGCGGCCAGCCGTGCGGCTACCGGCTCCTCGCGCCAGATGTCCAGGTTGGCCACCGCCGCCGCGCAGGCCACGGGGTTGGCGGTGTACGAGCTGGAGTGGAAGAACGTCTTGCGCCGGTCGCTGCTGTAGTGAGCATCGAAAATCGGCGCCGTGCACGCGGTCACCGCCAGCGGCAGGCTGCCGCCGGTCAGCCCCTTGGCGTAGCAGGCAATGTCCGGGCGGATACCGGCCTGCTCGCAGGCGAACAGCGTGCCGGTGCGGCCCCAGCCGGTCATCACCTCATCGGCGATGAACAACACGTCGTGGGCACGGCAGATGCGGTGCATCTCGGCAAGCGTCGCAGGCGGGTACATCAGCATGCCGCCGGCACCCAGCACCAGAGGCTCCACCAGCAGGGCGGCGACGTCGCCGGCGCGGCAGGCGGCGTCCAGAGCATCGAGCGTGGCCTGCTCCGCCCCCGCGGCCGGGTACGGCAGCCGCCCGACATCGAACATCAGCGGCTCGTACGGGGCGTTGAACACCCCGCGGGCGCCCACCGACATGGTGCCGATGGTGTCGCCGTGGTAACTGTGCTCCAGCACCAGCACCCGGTTGCGCTGCGGCCGGCCGGTGTGGAACCAGTATCCCAGCGCCATCTTCAGCGCCACCTCGACACTGGTCGAGCCGCTGTCGGAGAAGAACACATGGTCCAGCCCGGTCAACTCGGCCAGCCGCCGGGCCAAGTCCTCGGCCGGGTCGTGGGTGAGGCCGGCGAAGATCACCTGGTCCAGCCGCGCAAGCTGCGCCTGGGCCGCCGCCACGATGCGCGGATTGCAATGGCCGTGGGTGATCACCCACCAGGAGGCGATGCCATCGAGCAGCGCGGCACCGTCGGCGCGATACAGGTACGCGCCCTCCGCACTGGCGATGCGCGGCATGTCGGTGACCACCGCATGTTGGGTGAACGGGTGCCAGACCGGGCTGCGGGTCATGGGAAAAAGTCCTCGCGGCGGAAGTTGGCCTCGAAAGCCGCCCGCAGGGTTTGCGGCGTCAGCGGGTTCAGCGGCGGCAGCCGCCCCAGGTCGCGGGCACCGCCCAGGCGGGCGATGATGCGGCGCGACTCGGCGGCCTCGTCGCCCACGAAGATGACGCCGTGCACCGGCATGCGGCGGGCCTTCAATGCCTCCAGTGACAACAGCGTGTGATTGATGGTGCCCAGACCCGTGCGTGCGCAGAGGATGACCGGCACAGCCCAGCGGACGAAGATATCGATGTACAAAGTGTCGTCGTTCAACGGCACCATCAACCCGCCGGCGCCCTCGACGATCAGCGCCTCGCCGGTCAGCCCGCCGGGGCCTGTCGGAAGGGAGAGCCGCCCCGGGTCGATCCACACGCCCTCGGCCGCCGCCGCCTGATGCGGCGAGGCCGGCATGCGCAGGCGGTAGGCCTCCGGGACGATGCGCGCATCGGGGACCTCTGCCAGGGACTTTACGGTGTCCGTATCCGTCGGCCCGTCCAGACCGGCTTGCACGGGCTTGAAATAGCGGGCGCTCAATGCCTGGACCAGCATGGCCGAGACGACCGTCTTGCCGATGCCGGTGTCCGTGCCGGTGACGACGAAGCGGGCGGTCATAGTGGAGACCTCGGAAGGAAGCCACCCCCTGGGATCGCCGAGTTGTACTCGGCAGCCG
>CBFGWV010000447.1:0-2579 GCA_965652545.1 uncultured Candidatus Competibacteraceae bacterium
GCCTTGGCGCCGCCCAGGCAACAGAAGCCGCCGTTGCGTCCGGAGGCGCCCCAGCCGGGCTGCTGCGCCTCCAGGACGACGCAGTTCACACCGTAGCGTGAGGCCAGATGCCAGGCGGCGGAGAGACCGGTGAACCCTGCGCCGACGATGGCCACGTCAGTTTCGATCGTCCCCTCCAGCGCCGCGTAGGGGGCATTCTCTGTACCGTTGCTGCGCCAACCGGTCCAAACGGGAGTCATGTCATCAATCATCAGGAGGCTTGTCGGCGGCAGGCAGCGATGGGTCGCGGCAGTGCAACATATTGGATTGACGCGGAAACAATCACTGGATAGCGTGTCCGTTCAGGAAATTTTATCTGCGCATTCAAACACCATAACCATAACGCCACGATTCACGAATCGAGAGAGATACACCACATGGACACAGCAAGCGTTTTGTTCGCGGAGGCCAGTCGCGATGGCGACTGGGTTCCGGTCACCCGGGTCGACAACGCGGCCGATGGCTTGGCCGCGCGCCTGGTCGCGGCACTCGGCCGGTTGCCTGCCGGTGCTGACGGCGTCCCCAGTTGGGTCCGCGTGCAAATGCGGACCGTCGGTAAACGCCAGGTGCTCGATCGCCTGGAAATCGCGCCCGCGGGCTATCTTGGCACCCGGCCGGATGTGCTGGTCGAATGGCTGGACGGGGTTCTCGATGACGGTAGCCGGCCTCGCGAGGTGGTGCTTCAGGCGCGCCGGCCGGGCACTATGCGCGCATCTACACCGCTCTGATTACTCAAGTCGGTTGCAACAGGTCCGCGAACAGCGCAGCGGATTGACGGTCCAGGGCCTCCAGAAACCATTGCAGGGCCGACCCCTCATGTTGGGTACGCCACGCCAGCGCCAGCATTGGACTGGGCACATGGCCTTTGACCTGCCGTTCGATGAGCCGTCCGTGGGCCAGGTCGTCGGCGACCATGTGCCGCGGTAGATAGCCCACCCCGAGGCCGGCGCGGTGCGCGCGCAGCTTGGTGTCGAGCCCGCTGACGGTGAGCACCGGTTGACCGCCGAGCAGTGATGAGGTCATCGGCGGCAGCTCGCGCGTGGTGTCCCTGGCTGCAATGGCCCGATGCGCCCTGATCGTCTCGTCCTCCAGCGGCTCCTGTGCATCGGCCAGCGGGTGCCCGGGTGGGACGACGAACACGAACGGGACGATGCCCAGCGGGCGTATGGAGTAACCGCCCCCGGGCGGCCCTTCGCCGATGACGCCGATGGCCAGGTCCGCCTGTCCGGAGACCAGCGTATCCCACACGCCGTTGAGCGTTTCGGCGCGCAGAGTCAAGTGGGTGTCGCGACCGTTGGCGTAAAACTGTCGCACCAAGGGAAATACGTCGTCGATGGGAATGACATCATTCACCGCGATGGTGAATTCGCTCTCCCAACCGCTGGCGGCGCGTTTGACTGTGCGTTCCAGTGCCTGGGCGGCGTGGAGAAGGTGTCGGCCTTCGCGCAGCAGGGTCTCGCCGGCCGGTGTGAGCCGGGCGCGATGCCCGCTGCGGTCGAACAGTTCGACATCCAGGTCCTGCTCGAGCTTCTGCACGGTGTAGGTAATGGCGGAGGGGACCCGGTACAAGGCTTCGGCCGCGGCGGCAAAACTGCCTTTGCGGTCGATGGCATCCAGCACCGCCAGGGCGTCCAGTGACAGGCGCATCTCGATTCACCTTCGTCAGAATGTCCGCACCCGGCGGCAAGGGCCGGCGAGGGCGGCTTGAGAAACGTAGTTTGGAACTCGTCTGGAGGATAACGCATGGCAACTGTCGCATCTGATATCGATATCGCCCGCGCGGCCAAAATGAAGCCCATCACGGAGATCGGCGAGGGCCTCGATATCCCGCCGTCCGAACTGCTGCAGTACGGCCCGTACAAGGCCAAGCTGTCGAAGGGGTTCATCGACAGCGTCCAAGGTCGCAAGGACGGCAAGCTGATCCTGGTGACAGCCATCAGCCCCACGCCGGCCGGTGAAGGCAAGACGACGACCACCGTGGGCCTGGGCGATGCGCTCAACCGCATCGGCAAGAAAACGATGATCTGCCTGCGCGAGCCCAGCCTGGGTCCGTGCTTCGGCGTCAAGGGTGGGGCCGCCGGCGGCGGTTACTCGCAGATCGTCCCCATGGAGGACATCAACCTCCATTTCACCGGCGACTTCCACGCGATCGGCAGCGCGCACAACCTGCTGGCGGCCATGCTGGACAACCACATCCACTGGGGCAACAGCCTCGGCATCGACCCGCGCCGCATCAGCTTTCGTCGCGTAGTGGACATGAACGACCGCGCCCTGCGTCATATCATCAACAGCCTGGGCGGCGTGGGCAACGGTTTCGTGCGTGAGGACGGCTTCGACATCACTGTGGCTTCGGAAGTCATGGCGATCTTCTGCCTCTCGCGCGATCTGGCCGAGCTCCAGGAACGTCTGGGCAAGATCATCGTCGGCCGCGACCGCAACAAGCAGCCGATCACCGCCGCCCAGCTCAATGCCAATGGGGCGATGACGGTGCTGCTGAAGGACGCCTTCAGCCCCAACCTGGTGCAGACGCTGGAGAACAG
>CBFGWV010000448.1:0-2568 GCA_965652545.1 uncultured Candidatus Competibacteraceae bacterium
CCGCTGTTCTTTTGAACCTACGGCCGGGCGGGCCGAAAGTAACGCCTGTCAGACACGAGATGTGAGTCCTGGGGAGCATGGGTTGGTTCGCCGCCGTAAAAGCTCCCATGTGGAGCTTTGCGGCAAAAACCAAGCCATCTCCTTGGGCAGTCTCGGGGCAGGAACCCACCGAAGCGAGCGATGTTCGTTCATCGTACAGCCTCGCAGTAGGAATCCTCGTCCTTCAGGGAGAGGAGGACGCCAACTCCATCGTCCCGTATCTTGGCGGATGTTGACGCACCAACAGGCGCGCATGGCGGATGAAGTCCCGCGCCGGCGCGAAGGCGATGTGATCACGGCGCAGGATGAATGAAGTCTGGTAGCTGATCGCCGGATGAAACGGCCGCGCCACCACCCCGTCCAGGACATTGTCCAGCAGCGGGAAGGCGTTCATCACTGCGACACCGCAACCGGCACGGACCGCAACCAGGGCCGAGAACGTGGTGTTGACCTCCAGGCGATCGCCTCGCCGCGGTATCCGCGCCTCGGCAAAACGCTGGTCCAGCAAACGCCGTGACTCGTGCTCGCGCGGTAGTTGCACCAGCGGGATACCGGCAAGGTGCTCAGCACGGATGACCGCCCGGGCTGCCAAGGGGTGGTGCTCGGGCATGACGCAGACGGCCGAGCTGCGCACGAAGGGCTCGATCTGGACCTCGGGCGCGTGCCCCAGGCTGTCGCTGATACCGACGTGGAGATCGCCGCTCAGGAGCATGTCGTGCAAGGTGCTGGAGTGCCGTGTATCCAGCCTTACGCTGATATGCGGGTGGTGATCCAGGTAGCTGGCGATGACCTGCTGGGCGAATCCGGCGCAGTACGTGGGCGTGGCCGCGATACGCAGCTCGTTCTCGGCCAGAGGATGGAGGCTTTGCTTCAGCGCTTCGAACTGGCGGAACAGAGCATCGAGCTGGGGACGGATCGCCAAGGCCGTGCTGGTCGGGCGCAAGGCACCGCGGCGACGTTCGAACAGAACCGTACCCAACAGCGTCTCCAGGCTATCCAGCGTGCGGCTGACTGCCGGCTGGGAGATGCCCAGGCGGCGTGCGGTCGCCGTTGCGCTGCCTTCGGCCAGTAGCGTGCGGAACACTTCAAGCTGTCGAACGGATAACGCATCCAATGCACTCATGCATGCGATCCCCGATCCAGTAACGGACGGTGCCGTATGTCAGCAAGCATAGCAGCGCGATATCGCAATGTCGGCTTGACGGCGGCGGCGGCGATGCCGTCCCATACCACGCCTTTGGCTTCCACGAAGAGGAAATGGACCATGACCCGCACCATCGTCTCCACCGACAAGGCACCCGCTGCGATCGGGACGTACTCCCAGGCCGTCAAGGTCGGCAATACCGTCTATCTGTCCGGCCAGATCCCGCTCGACCCGGCCACCATGGAGCTGGTGGAAGGCTTCGAGCCGCAGACCCGCCGTGTGTTCGACAACCTCAAGGCGGTGATCGAGGCGGCCGGCGGTACCTTCGCCGATGTGGTGAAGGTCAATATCTATCTGACCGATCTGGCGAACTTCGCCACCGTCAACAGTGTCATGGCCGAGTATTTTGCACAGCCGTATCCCGCGCGCGCCGCCGTGGGCGTGGCTGCATTGCCCAAGGGCTCACTGGTCGAGATCGAAGCGGTGATGGTGCTGGGGGCTTAAGGCAGCGGTGACGGCCTGCTGACCGTGGGCCGTCAACAGCACGACCGTTATCGAACTGGCGTACACCCGCCCGCTGCGTTTGAGCTCGGCGATAGCCGCCGCGTCGCCGGCAGGCGTCAGTACCTGAAAATCCCGCCCCTGTACCAGCGCCAGCGATTTGAACGCACGGAATGCCGAGCCCTTGGGTAGGCCGGCTGCCTGATCCAATTCTTTGAATGTCCAGTCCTCGCCTGCCATTGCCTCTACTCTTGAGCTGCCCGGGTACCGTACCATCGACCGGATGTGTAAAGGAGATCGATGGCCGTGGACGGGGTGACGCTGGATGCGATGCCGGTGACCGTGCTCAAAGGCGTTGCCGAACGTCAGTCGGCGCGCCTGGAGCGTCTTGGCGTCACCACCGTGGCCGACCTGCTGTTTCATCTGCCCGGGCGTTATCAGGACCGTAGCCGCGTGGTGCCCGTGGGCGCCTTGCAGCCGGGGCAGGAGGCGCTCATCGATGTGCAGGTGGTGGTCAGTGACATCGTCGCTCGGGGTCGGCGCAGTTTGCTGTGCCGTGTGGAGGACGGTACTGGCGGATTGCTGCTGCGGTTCTTCCATTTCTCCACCGCGCAGCATCGGCTATTGACCCCGGGCGCCCACCTGCGTTGCTTCGGCGAAGTCCGTGCCGGTGTTCACGGCCTGGAGATGATCCACCCGGAGATGCAACGCTTCCAGGGACCACCGCCCCCGCCTGAGCCGGTGCTCACGGCTGTATACCCGACGACCGAGGGTCTGAGTCAATACACTTGGCGCCGCCTGATGACGCAGGCACTGGACAAGATCGTGTCCGAGCCCGTGGCGCTGCCCGACCATCTGCCTGCCGGTTGGCTCAACGGCGGGTT
>CBFGWV010000449.1:0-2553 GCA_965652545.1 uncultured Candidatus Competibacteraceae bacterium
AAGCCCCAGCCAAGATTGACCAGGAAGAACACCGCCGCCGGCAGCAGCTCGAGCACCACCGGCCGGTTGAGGTACCGATCCACGACACCAACCATTGAACACATCCTCGCGATTGTTGCTGCATCGTACCGGCCATCCTTGGTCAGGCGCTCGCAACGTCCCTAGCAAAACTCTGTCAGAAAATGGGCCGACATCTGGCTGATGGGTATCGCTTTGCTCAACCCATCCTACATTTACGTCGGCGGTCCGAGGGTGCCGACGGCGATTTACCGGCTAGACTTTCGAGCTCGCTCCCACCGTCAGACAGGATAAGGACAGCCATGAGTCACCGCCCGGTCGAGCAGTTGCTGCACGAGGTGTCGACCTCACCCGACCCCGAATCGGTCGTACGCGCGCACATCATCGACGCCATGGCCCAAACGGCCGAATCTCCCGGCGCGCGCTGGCAGCCCGGTGAACCGCTGAAGCTCTTCCTCGCCGGCTACAACGGCTCGGGCAACACCGGCGCCGACGTGCGCGTGTCGGAGATGGTGCGCCAGTTCAAGGCCATCATCGGCACCGACCTGCTGCAACCCGGTCTGCTGCTGGTCAAGGAACACCTGCCGCACGACCTCTTCCCCGAGGTGGGTCTCGAGCTCGGCGATGCCTACCTGCCGGTGCTGCTGGCGCAGAAGATCCGCGCCTACCACGGGGTGGTCACCTGCGAAGGCTCGATGTTCAAGTCCAGCCACGCCGACCTGTTCACGATGCTCATGGCCGGTGCCCTGGGCATCGGCGCGGCGGCGGGCAAGCCGGCCATCGGCTACGGCGCCGACGCCGGGCACATGAACCCGGGCCTGCGCGAGTTCGTCGCCGACACCTGCCGCGATGCCTTCGTGATCTCCCGCAGCCAGGCCTCGGCCGAGCTGATGGCCGGCCTGGGCCTCAATGTGGCCAGCGGTGCGGACACCGCCTGGACCTTCGACCCGGCACCGCGCACGCAGGCCGAAACGCTGATGCGTGCGGCCGGTTGGGATGGCGAGACGCCGATCCTCGGCATCGCCCCGATCAACCCGTTCTGGTGGCCGGCCCGCATCGACCCGGCCAAGGCGCAGGCCATGGCGCAGACCGGCGCGCACGCCGACTACCACGTCGGCTCCGGGGTGTTCCACAACGACGCGCCCGAGAGCCAGGCGGCCTATGCGCGCTATCTCGATGCCATCGCCGCGGCCGTCAACACCTGTGCGCGCGATCGCCGCTATTTTCCGGTCATCTTCGGCATGGAGCGGCTGGACGAGCGCGCCTGCAACGACCTGGCCCGGCGCCTGGACGCCACACCGCCGCTCTTCACCGCGCAAGCCCATCACCCGCGCGAGATGGTGGCGCTGCTGCGCCTGAGCCATGTGCTGATCAGCTCGCGCTTTCACGCCATCGTCACCGCCATGCCCGGCGGTATCGCCAGCATCGGCCTGACCATGGACGAGCGTATCCGCAACCTCTTCGACGAGTCCGGCCAGGGCGACCGCGCCCTCCATGCCGACGAGGCGGACCTGGCGCACAAGCTGCTGCACCTGCTCCAGAGCACCGCGGACTGGCGTGACGAGGCCATCGAGGCGGCCCGGCGCACGACCGCGCGCGAAGTCCGCCGCATGGGCGAGATGGGCATCGTCTTTGCCGACGCGTTGCGGCGTCACCATCCCGACCTGCCGCTGCCCGCGCATGCGCGCACATGGGATGCTCACCTGCCCCCGCTTCCGCCGCTCATTGACGACACACTGACGCGCTACGGCTGAGCGGCACCGTCATGGGTACGGCCGATGAGCCCGCGTTTGGTATCGATCCGCAGATGTTCGAGGCCGGGCGCCGCTATCTGCGGACCGCCCCGGACTTTCGCGAGGCGGCCGGGCTGCCGGTGGACACCGTTCGCGAGCGCCTGCGCGAGGCTCGTGCGCCCTGGAATGCCGGCGGGCCGGTCATGGCCGCCAGCGAGGATGTGTCGTTGCCGGGGCCGCACCGCCCGATACCCGTGCGCATCCACCGCCCGACAGCCACCGCAAGCGGGCCGGTGACGGTGTTCCTGCACGGCGGGGGCTTCGTGCTCGGCGACCTGGACACGCACGATCGCATCCTGCGCGAACTGGCGGCGGCCAGCGGCGGGCCGGTCGTGGGCATCGACTACGCCCTGGGGCCGGAACACCCCTACCCCGCCGCCTTCGATGAAGTGACCGCGGCGGTCGTTCACCTGGCGGGGCACGCCGAGGCGCTCGGGATTGGCAGCGGGCGACTGGTACTTGCCGGCGACTCCGCCGGTGCGCGCCTGGCGCTGGCCGCCTGCCTGGACCCGGCGCTGCGCGGCAGCGACCGGATCGGCGCCTGCCTGCTGTATTACGGCAGCTACGGTTTGACCGACTCCGCCTCGCGCCGGCTGTACGCCGGCGGCGCGTTCGGCTTCGGCGAGCACGAGATGGCGTTCTTCCGGCGCCACTACCCGACCCCTGACGCCGATGGACACGACCCCCGCCTGGACCCGCTGTCGGCGGACCTTTCGGGCCTGCCCCCGTTGTTCATCGCCGC
>CBFGWV010000450.1:0-2544 GCA_965652545.1 uncultured Candidatus Competibacteraceae bacterium
TGGCGGAAGGTACCCTCGTAGATGAAGCCCAGCCGCTCGGCGGCGCGGCAGGAGGGTGCATTGAGGGCGTTGCACTTCCACTCGTAGCGACGGTAGCCCAACTCGTCGAACACCCGCCGCATCATCAGGTACTGCGCTTCGGTGGCCGCGGCCGTGCCTTGCAGGGAGGGGGAAAAATGAATGTGGCCGATCTCGATCACCCCGTTGGCCGGGTCGATGCGCAGGTAGCTCATCAGGCCCAGGCAACGTCCGCTGGCCAGGTCGACGACGGTGTGGAACAACGGGTCATCGCCGTCCGCCATGCCCTCCAGCCAGTGCTGGAAATCCGCCTGCCGGTCGAAGGGACCGTAACCCATGTACGTCCAGTTGGCGCCCGCGGTGTCCTCGCTGAAGGCGGCGTACAAAGACTCGCCATGGGCCGCGGGGTCGAGCGGTTCGATGCGCACACGCGTGCCGTCGATCGGCGTACGGGGCGGGCGTGGACGCGCGGTCCAGTCGGGTACGGGGTCACCAACGGGTTGGCCCAGGGCATTGATCTCGGACATGGCGGGTCATTTCATGCGGCTTGTGGTGGACTGCACTTCAGCAGCTTGGCAGCGGTTTGGACAGGACCAATGCAATACCGATCCACCGGGCCGCTCAGTTGCCGCGCTCGGGGAGAAAGCCGGTGTCCATCCAGTACACGCTGTAGTCCCCAGGGCGCACATAGACGGTGATGGTCTTGGCCTCGATGAGGGCGGTAGGGTCGTACCACAGGTTGTCGCTCTCGAAGATAAACAACTTGCGGTTCACCGGGTCCAGCCACTGGCTGACGATCCGGTACGGACTGCGGCCGTTGACCTTCAGGCTGGTGTTGCGCACGACCTGCTGGAACTGCGTCTGCAAGGGGATGCCACGGGCTTTGAGTTCGGCGTTACGGCGCGCGGTGAGGCGACCGTGGACCAAAGCGCCACCGCCGATGAGGGTGAACACCAACCCGATGCCGCCGAAGATCGCCGGCCCGCCCCAGAGCGAGAAGAAACCGTCGACCATGGCGCGCTGCGGGGTTTGCGCATCGTAGTACACGCGCACCCGCTCGCCCACGTCGTAGGCCGGCGGGTTGCTGCCGCTGGAGGCGACGAACTCGATGGTCTGGCCGTCGGCGGTGGTGAAACGCACCCGCGGCCGGTAGGTGTACGAGTCGTCCGAACGTGAGGCGATGAGCTCCAGGACCTCGCCCTCGGCGATGCTGGCGCTGGCGATGAACGTGCGCGTGTGGACGAGCCAATACCCGCCGCCGCCCAAGGCGGCCACGCCGATGAGCGTGAACAACACCCACATCCAGACCAAACGCTTCATCGCTGCCCCGCGATCCCGCTCGTGATGCGCTTGAGTCTAGCCCGAGCTTGCCGCAAGGTTAGCGGCAGTTCCTCCGACACCCGATGAGCGCAATGCCTGAGACACTGCGTCTTGCCACCGCCCGCCGAATCGCCCTGGCGGCCCAGGGCTTCGCCGACAAACCGCCCGGTACGGCGGCCGACCGGCGCCATATCGCACGGGTGTTCGACCGTGTCGGCGTGGTGCAGATCGATTCGGTCAATGTCCTCGCACGCAGCCATTACTTGCCCAAGTTCGCCCGCCTGGGGCCGTACCCGCGCGAAACGCTGGAGACGATGGCGTATCGCGGTCGGCGGCGGCTGTTCGAGTACTGGGCGCACGAGGCCTCGCTGCTGCCGGTGGTCTTGCAACCGCTGATGCGCTGGCGCATGGACCAGGCGCGGGCCGGTGAGGGCATTTATGGACAATTGGCCACCTATGGCCGCGAAGAGCGCGCGTATATCGACAGCGTGCTCGATGAGGTCCACAACCGTGGCGGCCTGTCCGCCGGCGATCTGTCCGACGGCGGCAAGTCCAGCGGCGGCTGGTGGGGCTGGAGCCGCGGCAAAATGGCATTGGAGTGGTTGTTCTGGGCCGGTTTGGTCACCACCGCCGACCGGCGCGGGTTCGAGCGTGTGTACGACTTGCCGGAGCGGGTGCTGCCGGCGGACATCTTGGCCACCCCGACGCCGCCGATGGACGAGGCCCAGCGCGCGTTGATCCGCATCGCCGCGCGCGCCATGGGTGTGGCCACCGAGACGGACCTGCGCGATTACTTCCGCCTGCCGGCACGGGACTCGAAGCTGCGTGTGGCGGAGCTGGTAGAGAACGGCGAACTCATACCCGTGTCGGTCGAGGGCTGGCGACAGCCGGCCTACCTGGCACCGGATGCCCGCAGGCCGCGGCGGATCGAGGCCTGCGCCCTACTCTCGCCGTTCGACTCGCTGGTTTGGTTTCGCGAGCGCACCGAGCGCTTGTTCGACTTCCACTACCGGCTGGAGATCTACACGCCCGCGGAGAAGCGTCGCTACGGCTACTATGTCCTGCCGTTCTTGTTGAATGAGTCGCTGGTGGGGCGGGTGGATTTGAAGGCCGACCGCGCCGCCGGCTGCCTGCGCGCACTGGCCGTACACCTCGAGCCCGGCGTGGCGGCCGACAGCATCGCCCAGCCGTTGGTGATGCAGTTAG
>CBFGWV010000451.1:0-2529 GCA_965652545.1 uncultured Candidatus Competibacteraceae bacterium
CAGACGCTGCCGCGCGCGGACTATCCCCGCCTGACGGGGCAGTACCGTGAATACCTGCGCGACCAGTTGCACCTGTTCGCCAGCGAGACCGGGCGGGGCGGCACACGGTTCCGCAACCTGATGACAGCATTTGCCCATGCCCTGGAGCCTGCGGACATCGACGCCGTGTCGGCCTGGTATGCGGCCGGCGCACCGTCGCCGACGCCGTGAACCGCGGCGGTGCCATGGCGCGGGCGATCGGGTAGCGTAGTGGCGGGACCGGCATCACCGGTACACCGTGACCGGCAGGAGACACCGTGACAGGCATAACCCTCATTGCCGCCGCACTGGCCTTGCTCGGGCTGCTGGCCTGCTTATCCGGGCTCAAGTGCCTGTGGCATCGGCGCCTCGTGGCCGGTGGCTTGCGCAGCGCCGGCGGTACGACGCTGCTGGTCGCCGGTGGGCTGATCGGTGCGGTGGTGCTGAACCTGCAGACCTATTCGCGGCTGACCGATGAGCAACCGGTTGCCGAGATCGAACTGCACCGGGTTGGTGAGCAGCGCTTCCAGGCCACCGTGCGGTTTCCTCAGGGCGAGCGTCCGCATGTGTTCGATCTGCGCGGCGACGAGTGGCAGATCGACGCCCGGATCCTGCGCTGGCGCGGCTGGGCCGCACTCATCGGTCTGGATTCGCGCTACCGTCTGGAGCGGCTGAGCGGTCGTTACAGCGATGTGGCTCAAGCCGGTCGCCAGGCGCCGACTGTGTATGACCTGTCCCTCGACGCCGGCCTGGACGTGTGGTCCGTCGCCCGACGGTACCGGCGTTGGGCGCCGGTTGTGGATGCGGTGTATGGCACGGCGGCCTTTGTACCAATGGCGGACGATTCGCACTGGCGGGTCAGCCTGGGCCGTGATGGGTTGATCATCCGACCGGCCAACGTGGCGGCGGAGCAGGCGCTGATGGGCTGGTAGCCCGCTGATGGATTGTGTAATTCAATACTGCTTTGTACTGGTCGTGCAATAAGCAAAGTTCTTTGGTTTTTTGCGGTTTTATCAGCGCAATTGGAACCCTCACCGATCCCGCTAGTCACAGTTTTTGTGAATAAGAGCGGTGTACGGAAAGGAGAGTAATCAATGGCAGCGAAACAGCAATGTACCGAGTGCTGTCATTTGCGCTTCAGGTGCTGTCGTAAACTCCTGTCGATGGTCGGTTTCAGGCCAGTACCACTGACCACGGGTTAGGCGCTGTTGTCATGGACGATTTCGCTTTTTGGGCACAGTCTCATACGCCGTTTTCCACTATGTGCCTGCGCTTGGGCGTTGCCGCTTTATTCGGGATGATACTCGGGTTCGACCGAGAGTTGCGTTCACGCAGTGCGGGCCTGCGCACCCATATGCTCGTGTCCATCGCCGCGGCGCTGTTTACGTTGATGGCAATCGAATTGGCCGTGGCGGCCAACCAGCTCGGTGATGCGGCCCGGGTGGATTCGGTCCGTGTCATCGAGGCGGTCACCGCTGGTGTGGCCTTTCTCGGCGCCGGGGCGATCATCCGCTCCGGCGGGGATGTCCGTGGCCTGACGACCGGGGCGTCGATGTGGCTGGCAGGCGCGATAGGTGTGGCCGCCGGTGGCGGTTACTACGCCATCGGCATGGCGGCCTCCATCCTCGGCGTCATCGTGCTTGCGGTGATCGGTTATGCCGAAAGCCGGGCAAAAGCGCTGAATCAGAGCAGCCCGGACGATGACTCATAAGCCAAGGAGCTAATATGAGCGAAACGACACACGACGTGAATGAACTCATTGAGGTTTTGAATGACTCAAGAGAGTTCTACGATCAAGTTGCAGAATCGGCGAAGGATCCGGCATTTCAAAGCCTGTTCCGTCGCATGGCGAAGAATAAAATGGAAATCGTAACCGACCTCTCGGGCGAGGTTCGGGCGCGCGGTGATCAACCCGCCAATGCCGGAACGTTCTTCGGTACCACGCGGCAGACATATGCCGATCTGCGCGCAAAGATCAGTGATCAACCGGATGTCCGGTACGTCGAGCAATTGGAAGAGAGCGAAGACCGTATCGTCAAAGCGTTTCGCAACGCGGCGCGCGATGACGACAAGCCGGCGGTACAGGCCATCGCGCAGAAGCACCTGCCCGAGGTCGATCGCATGCATCAGGAGATGCGTGAACTCAAGCACCGGTTACAGCGCCGGTAAGGAGACTCGAACATGAATCAAGACATCATCAAAGGCAAATGGACGCAGCTCACCGGCCGTATGAAGACCGAGTGGGGCAAGCTCACCGACGATGACCTGGATATCGCCGAAGGCCACCGCGACTATCTGGTCGGCAGGCTTCAGGAGCGCTACGGCTGGAACAAGGAGGAGGCCGACCGCGAGGTGCGGCGCTTCGAAAACCACATCTGACGCACCCGGGCGGTAGGCGGTGTTCCGCCTGCGCCCCGAGCCCCGGGGCCGCGGGGGATGTAAAACGACGGGCGGGGGGGGGGTGCGGGCGACAGAAAAAACCCACGGCCTGAACGAAAAAAAAAAAACAGC
>CBFGWV010000452.1:0-2518 GCA_965652545.1 uncultured Candidatus Competibacteraceae bacterium
GCGTTGTCCCCCGTGGCCATCACCACGCGCAGACCCAAGCCATGCAAGGCGCTGATCGCCTCGGCCGTCGTGGACTTGATCGGGTCGGCCACCGCCAGCATCCCGGCCAAGCGGCCATCGAGCACAACGAACACCGCCGTCTTGCCCTCGTCACGCAGCGTATCGGCCGCGGCCTTCTGGGCGGCTACGTCCGCCTCCAGGCCCAACGACGCCATGTAGCGGGCATTGCCCAGGGCCACGGTGCGCCCCCCAATGCGACCGGTCACGCCCTGACCGGTCACCGAGGCAAACCCGTCCACCTCGGCCAGAGTCAGTCCGCGCGACTCGGCCGCCGCGACGATGGCATCGGCCAGTGGGTGCTCGCTGCCCCGCTCCAGAGCCGCGGCCAGTGCCAGGACGGTGTTCTCGTCGTCCGTTCCCAACACCACCACATCCGTCAGCGCCGGTTTGCCCTCGGTCAGCGTGCCGGTCTTGTCCACGATCAGCGTATCCACGCGGGCGAAGCGCTCCAGCGCCTCCGCGTCGCGAATCAACACGCCGGCACCGGCGCCGCGACCGGTGGCCACCATGATGGACATCGGCGTCGCCAACCCCAGGGCACAGGGGCAGGCGATGATCAGCACCGACACGGACGCCACCAGCGCGTAGGCCATGGCCGGCGACGGCCCCCACACGCTCCAGGCGATGAACGCCACGACCGCCACGGCGACCACGGCCGGGACGAAATAGCCGGCGACCGCATCCGCCAGCGCCTGGATCGGCGCCCGGCTGCGCTGGGCCTGGGCGACCAGGCCGACAATACGCGCCAGCATGGTGTCGGCACCGACCTTCTCGGCGCGCATCACCAAGCCGCCGCTGCCGTTCAAGGTGCCGCCGGTGACCGTGTCGCCCTCGGTCTTCTCCACCGGTAGGGGCTCGCCCGTGACCATACTCTCGTCCACCGACGAATGGCCGGACACCACCACCCCGTCCACCGGCACCCCCTCGCCGGGGCGCACCCGCAGCCGGTCGCCGACGTGGATCGACGCCAGCGGGACGGTCTCCTCGCCGCTGTCGGTGATTCGCCGCGCCGTTTTCGGTGCCAGATCCAACAGCGCACGGATGGCGCTGCCGGTGCGCTCGCGGGCCTTGAGCTCCATGATCTGCCCCAGCAGCACCAGGGCGATGATCACCGCCGCGGCCTCGAAATACACCGGTACGGCACCATCGGCCATGCGGAACGCATCAGGGAACAAGCCCGGGGCCACGGTCGCTATCACACTGAAAATGAACGCCGCACCGGTGCCCAGCGCGATCAACGTCCACATATTCGGGCTGCGGTTGCGCACCGACGCCCAGCCGCGCTTGAAGAACGGTGCGCCGACCCAGACCACCACCGGCGTGCCCAGCAACAATTGCACCCAGTTGTAGGCACCGCCGCCGATGAGATGATGCAGGTTCAACCCCAGGTGCGCGCCCATCTCCAGCAGGAACAGCAGCAAGGCCAGCGGGCCGCCGATCCACAGGCGGCGGGTGAAGTCGACCAGTTCCGGGTTGGGCCCGGTATCCAGCGTGGGGTCCATCGGCTCCAGCGCCATACCGCACTTGGGGCAGTCGCCGGGCCCGTCCTGGACGATTTCCGGATGCATGGGGCAGGTGTACTGGGCGCCGGCCACCGCGGGTTTGGGTGGCGGCGGGCCGTTGCGATAGGCCGCCGGGTCGGCTTGGTACTTGTGCAGGCAATGGGCCGAGCAGAAATGCACGGTCTTGCCCTCGTCATCGAAGTGATGGGGCGTGGCAGCCGGGTCCACCGTCATGCCGCAGACCGGGTCCTTGACGGTGCCGTGTGTCGCGCCACCACCGCAGCAGTGGTGTTCATGGGCGTGGTCCATAGACGTACCTTGCAGTTGCTTGCGTCGATGGGCGCTATCGTGGACCTTCCCATGATGGGAAGGTCAAGTGGCGATCATCCATTGTTTGAGGAGTTGGCGCCGGTCCAGGGCTGATCGCGCACGGGGGTGCGCTCCTACAAGGGCTTCGTCGACCGACAGTGACACCCGCAGATGGTCAGGCTCCATACCGACGAGCCCAGGCACCTGTAGGCGCCCTGCCCTCAGGGCGATTGCCGCGGATGGTGCCGAAACCCGCAGGTTCGGCACAATCCCGGGCCGATCGCGCACGCGGGTGCGCTCTTACAAGGGCCTCGTCGAGCGGCAGCGACACCTGCAAATGGCCACGCCGATGATCAACGGAACATCAGCACCGGCACCGGACAGGCCCGCAGCATGGCGGTGGTGGTGCTGCCGATGATCAAGCTACGGATGCGGGAGTGGCCGTAGGCCCCCATGACCAGCAACTGCACGCCGGTCTTGGCGATCTTCTCGGCAATGACCTTGTCCGGCTCGCCAGCGACGATGCAGGTGGTCACCTCGAAGCCCGCTTGTCGAAGCTGGTCGGCCGCACGCTCCAGGGGCTCGCTCAGGCGGGCGTCGTCGCTGCCGGCGCTGAGCAGCGTCACCGCAAGCCCACGCAACAACGG
>CBFGWV010000453.1:0-2472 GCA_965652545.1 uncultured Candidatus Competibacteraceae bacterium
GGGGTGGGGTGGGTGTGGGTCCGCCTGGCCGTAGACCGGTCAGTGTGGGCTCGACGGCCGCATCCCTGCGGCCGACGGTCTGACCCACACGCACCCGACCCGAACGGCTTGCCTCGGTGGCGCCTGGGATCGGCTGTTTTGGTGGCGCCTGGGGGCGAATTGCTGGGCTGGGTGTCGCTCAAGTTGATGTGATTGGGGAGTGGCGAGGGTGGGCGGCGATGCGCTCCAGCCAGGTGCGGATATTGGGGTAATGGGACAGATCGAACCCGCCCTCATCGGCGACGTGGGTGTAGGCGTATAGCGCGATGTCGGCGATGGTGTATCGGTCGGCCACGAAATAGCGTCGCGATGCCAAATGGTTGTCCATGATTTTCAATGCCTTGCGGCCTTGCTCTTGTTTTACCGGCAATTGGGCGGTGCGCTCGTCATTCATTCCCAAATGGGTGAGCCAGAAACGGGGGCTGGCGATGTTGGGTTCGTGGCTGTATTGCTCGAAGTTCAGCCATTGCAGGACTTGGGCCTGGTGCCAGACGTCGTCGGGCCAGTAGTCGGTACCTTGGGCGAGGTAAAAAAGTATGGCGTTGGATTCGCTGAGTGTCCGGCCGTCGTCCAATTCGAGAACGGGGATTTTGCCATTGGGGTTCAGGCGCAGGAATTCCGGGGTATGGGTTTCGCCGGCGATGATATCGTATTCGATGTATTGATACGGACGCTCAAGGAGATTGAGCAGTAATCTCGCTTTATAGCCGTTACCCGAGGGCAGGTAGTCGTGCAGTATCATGGTCCGCTCGCCGGTTGCAGTGTCATGGAGTTTGTGAATTCTCGGCAGGGCGGGCGGTTGCGACAATCGAATTTAATTTAAAGCAGTTATAAACTCCGTTGATGCTTCCGCAAGGCGTTTGTCATGGATACCGATCTGCTCAAGACGTATGTGGCCTTTGTCGATACGGGCAGTTTTACCCGTGCGGCGCGTCAGACGCATCGTACGCAGGCAGCGGTGAGTATGCAGATGCGGCGCCTGGAAGAACAGGTGGGACGGGCGTTGTTCCGTCGCGAGGGGCGGGGGTTGGAGCTGACGGCCGATGGCAAGCGGCTGGTGAGCTATGCACGGCGCATTCTGGCACTGCATGACGAGGCGATGGCGCATTTCGAGCCGGGCAATGCGCTGCCGCCGCTGCGCATCGGGTGTCCGGACGATTATTCGCAGTTTCTGCTGCCTCGGCTGGTGGCGACGATCCACACAACACAACCGCAGTTGAGCTTTCAGTTGCAGTGCGCCTCGTCGATCAAGCTGCGCCAGATGATGGACGAGGGCGCGCTGGATGTGGCGGTGGTCACCCGCCCGCCGGACAGTGATGAGGGGCATCTGCTGTTGCAGGATCGGGGCGTGTGGCTGCGTAGCCCATCGTTCCAATGGGACGGCGCATCGCCGTTGCCGTTGGTGTTGTACGAGGCCGATTGCAAGTTCCACAGCGCGGCGCTGGATGGGCTGGACAAGCAGCACCGGCCATATCACCTGTTGGCGACGACATCCAGCGGCTCGGCCCTGCTGGCGATGGTGCGCGACAAGCTGGCGGTCACGGCGGTGGCGACATCCACGCAATCGGGCGATCTGGTCGAGGTGGACGACGCCTGGCGGCTGCCGCCGCTGCCAGGCATCGAGATCGCCCTGGTGGTCGGCGGCACCGCGCATCCGCTGGCAACCACGGCGTGGATCAAAACCGTCATCGAGGGCTTTCACGCGGGTGGCGCTGCAGTGAATGCCACCCCACACCGTCGTGGCCGCCGACCTGATGCGGCTGCGGCGACCGCTTCAATCGGCTGATGGCACGGTGCAGGTTGGCTCGGGCGGCGTGCTCTTAGTGCTGGCGGTATTCACGGGCAGCAATCGATATCGAAACCGCCGCCGCCTTTACACGGCCCGCTGGGACAAGGCAGGTCGCACACTGCGGTGGGGTCGCAGCAGTCGGTCCACCTGCTGCGCTTGCGCCGGTTGCGGTCGCGATCGCGCTGGATGGACGCATACGCCTCGCGGCAGGCCCGAAACTGCCGCCGAATCGCCCCCGGCCAACGCAGCAACGGCTGATGACGGACGATGTCCAGCACCTCGGCGGAACACGTCGTGCCGTCGTGGATCGCGCCGTAGGCGCAGCGGTAGCCTTTGAGTGGCGACAGATGACGCCGGTACATCGTGATGCTCCACTCGGCCAGGAATCGCAACATCCCCGCCCCTCCCTATGGGTTTAACCCGCACCGTCCCCTCGTCGATGCGCTGTCGACGATAGTGATGCAGGGAACGGCGAGGTGCAATTGCCGGGTGCGATCAGCGGGGACGGTCAGGATCGTTCCACCCCGCTCGCCAGATGGCGCCGGACCCCATAGGTCTGGCGCCGCCCCGAGCCGATCGCGCACAGAGGTGCGCTCCTACAGGTGCCCGGATTCAGGACAATGCCACACGACCGGCACCCGTAG
>CBFGWV010000454.1:0-2433 GCA_965652545.1 uncultured Candidatus Competibacteraceae bacterium
TTGTGCAGCAACGGCCGCAGCAGCAGCAGCAGCGGCCCGCCCTTGAGCAGCAACACCGCGGCCACCGGCCAGGCGGTCGGCGGTGACCACCATACAGCACCGCCCACGACGGCGATCAACAGCAGGCCATAGCCCATGAGGGCCATCACGCGACCGACGCGGATCATGCGATGAGCTTCAGCGTGGTGCGTGCAAGCCGCCGACCGAGTGCGCGGGCAAGGGCGGCTTCGTCGCGGCTGAGTCCGGCATCATCGTCACTGCCGGCCACATGGCTGGCCCCGTACGGCGAGCCCCCCTCGCGTGTGGTGTGCAGAACACCCTCGGTATAGGGCAGCCCTACCATCAGCATGCCGTGGTGCATCAGCGGCAGCATGAGGCCCAGCAGGGTGGACTCCTGCCCGCCGTGCTGCGTGCCGGTGGAGGTAAATACACAGGCCGCCTTGCCCGCAAGCGCCCCGGAGAGCCATAAACCGCTGGTGCGCTCCAGGAAGTACTTCAATGGCGAGGCCATACCGCCGAATCGTGTCGGGCTGCCCAGCGCAAGAGCCGCGCACTCGGTCAGATCATCCAGCGTGGCATATGGCGCACCGGTGGGCGGAATCTCCGGTGCCACCGCCTCGCACTCGGGGCTCACCACCGGTACGGTGCGGAGCCGGGCGCTGACGCCTTCCACATCGTCGATGCCCCGCGCCACTGCCCGCGCCAATGCTGCGACGCTGCCACCGCGGCTGTAATACAGCACCAGAATCTCGGCCATCTACAGCAGCTCCAATACGGCTTCCGGCGGTCGCCCGACGACGGCCCGCCCACGGTGGACGAAAATGGGCCGCTGAAGCAGCGTCGGCGTCGCCGCGATGGCCGCAAACACCGCCTTGGGCTCAGCGGACGGGCTTGAAATGCCTGTTGCCGCGAACGCCGGCTCACCATCGCGGATGAGGCTGGCGGCACCGCCCTCGACCATCATTGCCAAGGCCGCCAGTGTGTCCTCGGCTGGCGGCAGCCTCTGGTAGTCGATCACGGTCACGGGAATGCCACGGGCCTCCAGCAGGGCGAGCGCGGCGCGGGATTTCGAGCAATTGGGGTTGTGAAACAACAAGGTATCGGTCTTGAGATCCATGGCCTGGGCAGGTGTCAGCTTGACGGTATCCGGGCCCGGTGCTAGGTTCCGGCGGCAATCGGGCTCGGTAAACCCGTGTATATTAAGTCGATTGAATCTGATCCCGCGATTGTTAATCCCTCTGCTGCTCCTGGTCGGCTGCGCCAGCACGCCACCGGTGCAAGAGATGAGCGACGCGCGCCAGGCGGTGCAGGTGGCCCAAGCGGCCGGTGCCCAAACCTCGGCGCCGCAGGCGTTTGCCACCGCCCAGCGTCTGCTCGACGACGCCGGCAAGGCCCTGGCCGAGCACCGCTACCCCGAAGCCCGCGACTACGCCCTCAAGGCCCGTGCCGCCGCCATCCGCGCTCGGGAACAGTCTGCGAAAAACACCCTCCAATAAGCGCAGCCGTATCCAACCGGTCCAATCCCTCAGGAGTAACGCATGCCTCTGCGTCTTGTTGCCGGGCTGATCGCCTTGTCATGGGCCCTCACCGCCTGGTCGGCGGATTTCACCCTCCCCACCGCCGACGAGGGTGAATACACGCTCAGCGACCACCGCGGTGAATGGGTCGTGGTCAACTTCTGGGCCACCTGGTGCCCGCCCTGTCTCGAAGAAATGCCCGAACTCGACGCCTTCCACCAAGCCTACGCCGAGCGCGGCTGGTCAGTCGTCGGCATCAACTACGAACCGCTCCCCGCAGCCGATATCCAAACCTTTCTCAAAGCCCGTTTCGACGGTGTGAGCTTCCCCATTGCACTGAGCGACGCGCAAGACGTCGAAGGCTTCGAAATCATGGCCATGCCCACGACCTTCATCGTCTCCCCCGACGGCAACATCGTCAGCACCCACCTGGGCCAAGTCACCAAGGCCAGCCTGGAATTGACGCTGAAGGAGTTGGGGGCCACGCTTTCGCCTTGAGACCGCCGAAGGCCATCTCAACGAGGTGAAACATGATCCACGTGCGATTTCGCGTCGAAGGTCGGGTACAGGGCGTCTGGTTTCGCGACTCCACCCGTCAACAGGCCCGGACACTCGGACTCACCGGCCATGCCGTCAACCTGGAGGACGGCACCGTGGAAGTCTCGGTCTGGGGGGCTGAAGACGACGTCGAGATTCTCGAGCGCTGGCTATGGCACGGCCCTCCGCGCGCTGAGGTGGTCAACGTGACCGAACTCGAACGGGCTCCATCAGACGCCGCTCGTGAGCCTCCACCAGACTTCAACATCGGATGAAACCAGCAGCCCCCACCGAACCAAGCCCTCTGGGCAGGGAGGACGCGGGGAAGACCGTCGGCAGCATGGATGCTGCCGTCGAGCGCACACGGACGTGTCCACAG
>CBFGWV010000455.1:0-2401 GCA_965652545.1 uncultured Candidatus Competibacteraceae bacterium
CGTCTTCCTTGTATTTTGTGACCTGTACCTCAGAGGTATGGGCGACAAATTCATAGCTCGACAAGGCCAGTTTCAAGAGACGGGCAAATACCGATATCTTTTCATAGAACTGATGCCGGATCGATTCATCCTGTAGCAATTCCTCGTATGCCGGCTCGTCATATTTGTTTCGTATCCCTTTGAAGATATCCCACACCTCAGAATGCGCCTGTGGCAGTTTTTTGATCTCTTCCCTTATATTGGTAAAGGTGTCTTCGAGGTCGGCTTTGTCGAATTCGGAGTCGCCTGAATACGTCTTCAAAGCGTTGTCCAGATTCTCCAGGTTTCCGTAGTAGTCGATGATCAACCCATGTTCCTTCCCCGGCGCTACGCGGTTTACGCGGGCGATGGCCTGCAGAAGGGTATGTTCCCTTAACTGGCGCGTAAGGTAGAGTACATAGTTGTTCGGGGCATCGAAGCCTGTGAGCAGTTTGTCCACGACCACAATAATCTCCGGTTCATCACGCTTTTTGAAACCAGTGATTAGCGACTCCTCATATTGCTTCGCCTTGCCGTATTTGTCCATCATCGCTTTCCAAAACTTTTGCACCACGTCTTCACTTTCCTCAAAAGCGTCGTCATGGTTTTCGCGTACGTCAGGCGGGGAGATCAGCACTTCGCATTTTACTTTACCAATTTCCCGGAGGTATTCGCGGTAGCGGATGGCGGCAGTCTTGCTGGGGGCGACCAGCTGGCCCTTGGCCTTCAAGCCGCCGAAGGAGATTCCTTGCACATGCTGCTCGAAGTGGTCAGAGATATCCCATGCCCGCGCGTAGATAACCTGGTCGGCACGGTTGAGTTGGCTTGTTGTGCTAAACTTTCTCTTGAGAGCCGCTTTGCCGTACGGTGTAAGTGGGTCCGATACTTTGTCGAAGTATGTGTCCAGCGGCTTTTCATTCACCTCGATAAGATTATGTCGCCCTTCGTACAACAGCGGCACCACGGCGCCGTCAGCGACGGCGTCGGTGATCGAATAGACGTCGATGAGTCCGCCAAATTTGTTGGCGGTGCTCTTCTCCTTCTTCATCAATGGCGTGCCCGTAAACGCGATAAAGCATGCGTTGGGAAACACCTTCTGCATCTTGATGTTGAAACTCCCGTATTGACTCCGGTGACCTTCGTCGACAAGCACAAAGATATCGGGCGATGTAAAGGGCTCACGGATGCTGTTGACGGCGGCTTCGAACTTATGGATGAGGGTAGTAATTACGGAGTCGCCCAAACCTGACAAAAGCTCTCCCAGGTGCTTTCCGGTGAGTGCATTTTCGACCGGTATCTTGCATTTCCTGAAAGTGTCCGTGATCTGATCGTCCAGATCGATCCGGTCGGTCACCAACACGATCTTTGGATTCTTTATTTCAGGATGTGTGGCAATCAGTTGGGCCAGCATCACCATCGTAAGCGACTTACCACTGCCCTGTGTGTGCCAGATAACGCCACCCAACCTTTTCCCTTCACTGTCTTTCCGGGCGATCCTGTGCAATGTGTTCGTAACGGCGAAGTACTGCTGGTACCGGGCAATCTTCTTCACGCCCTCGTCGTATACTGTGAAGTTGAAGATCATGTCCAATAGTCGCTCCGGTTGGCAGAGGCTGAAGAGCAGCTTATCCTGTGTGGTGATGGCCTGGTCTTCCTTCTCCAGGTTTTCAAAGAATTTCCAGACATTCCTGAACCGTTCCTGGAATAGTATGGTGCGTTCATCTACCGGCAGGGGCCGGTTTTTGTGTTCCCGCAGGTCGGAAAGCCACGCTGTTTCTTCGTCTTGTGTGTGGAACAGTTCTTTCCAAACACTCCAGAATTCTTTGCCGGTGCCGGTGGTGGCGTAGCGGGCTTCATGGCAGGCGAGACCCATGACGATGCTGGAGTATTGATACAGTGCGCGGATGCCGTCTTCCTGTTGGTTGCGAAGGTTCTGCTCAATGGCTTTATCGAGCGGATCTTTGAGTTTGGGGCTCTTACACTCGATGACTACAGTTGGAATGCCGTTCACGAACAGCACGATATCGGGGCGGTAGTGGCTTTCCGTCGCCCCTTCGCTCCGCCCGGAGCGCAGGACGCTATACTCTTCCGTTACGTGGTAGGTATTGTTTTGAGGGTTTTTCCAATCGATATATTGAAGGGAAAAGCTTTTTTTGTCGCCCAGTACGGTTTGGTCAAAGCTTTTACCCAGGGTGATCAGTTCATAGAAGGCTTTGTTGGCGGCGATGTAGCCGTCCTGCACCGGCAGGTCGCGCAGCGCCAGGATGGCATTGTTGATATTGGTCTCTGAAAAAGGAAACTCCTTTTGCTTGTATTCTATTTTGTTTATGGTTTGGAGCTGGGTTTTCAGGATTGATTCGAGCACAACGTTGGACGACCTTCC
>CBFGWV010000456.1:0-2377 GCA_965652545.1 uncultured Candidatus Competibacteraceae bacterium
GTGCGCGATTCGGCCGGGGCTGGCGCCGAACCTTGACCTACGGTGCCGAGCCCCGGGCTGCGGCCGCCTGCAGCGAGGCGGCGATATCGGCGATGGCGCGGAACAGCACCAGTGAATCATCCTTGCTCGGCCGGAATCCGTGCCGCCGCCAGAACCTCGCCGCCTCGTCGTCGATGGCGTTGACAATGACCGCCCGTCCGCCGATGAGCCGGGCACCGGCCACACAGCGCGCTAGGGCATGGGCGAGCAGGGCACTGCCGATACCCCGACCGATCCAGGC
Source organism: uncultured Candidatus Competibacteraceae bacterium (assembly GCA_965652545.1). GTDB lineage: Bacteria > Pseudomonadota > Gammaproteobacteria > Competibacterales > Competibacteraceae > CBFGWV01. The sequence continues at coordinate 281 of CBFGWV010000456.1, forward strand.
CTGGTCGACGGCAAGCTGGCCCAGGAGCAGGCAGGGCACCGGGCTGGGCGGCTGCCCGGTCCTGACGGTGCGTGGCATGGTGGCGGGTAGCACGGCGGTCGGCGCCAGACCGTAGTAACCCACGACACGCCCGGCCGCATGCACGACCATGACGACGGTGAAGCCTTTTCGCTGATTGGCCAGCGCCCGCGTTTTCAGCCAGGTGTCCAACGCCGGCTTGCCGCAGGCGAAGGCCTCGACGTCATGATCGGCGGACAGCGCCTCGGGGGATGACAGACGCACGGGCGCGCTCAGTCGGCGTCAGCCTCGTCGTCCCAGGGCGCTTTCCGGGCGAAGAGATCGACCAGTTCGGGCACCGGCGCGGCCGGTGCGGACACCGCCGCCATGAAGGCTGCGAACCCGTCCTCGCTCATGCGTATCAGTGTGTGCTCCATGAGCACGGCCTCGGCCGCTTGAACCGCCGCCTCGCGGACGAAGTCCGTGCGCGAGCGGCCACGCAGGCGCGCGGCTCGATCGATGACGGCGATGTCCGCCTCGGGCAGGCGCATCGATAGCGGATGGTCTTTGCGTGGGGTCATGAGGGGGCTCCGGCTTTCCGGCAGGGTAATGTGCCGTAGCGCGTTCTGCAATACGTGATTGCCTTCGCGTCCTGCCTATACTTCGCCGGAGCCAATGCGCACGGGGGAGAGGGATGCGAGGCGCCGAATCGATGGACGACGTTTTTCTGTGGGAGGACGCGTTGTGGGCACGCCTGCCGACCGTTCGCGGCGCCGTTGTGACGGGATACGCCTTTGAATCATGCCCCGCCGCACCGTGAACTGTGGCACCCACCCCGGAACTCGGGCACCTGTAGGAGCGCACCCCCGTGCGCGATCCGGCGGGGGTTGGTGCCGAACCTTTGAGAACGGCGATGCATCGGGCAATCGCCCTGAGGGCAGGGCTCCTACGGGTGCCCGAGTTCGTAGAAGGGTACTGGTGGGGTGCTGTGGTTTACGGTTCGACACGAGTGCCACGGTTCGCCGCGGCGCCCCGTGTCCGCATACACTGGCCTTCGGCCCCCCGATAATCCACCACCGATACCCACATGACCACGACGACGACCATGCAACGCCCGCCGGCTGAAGCCCTCTACGCTGACGAGTTGGCGCAGTTGCGTCGCAGCGATGCCGCGCCGCGGCCGCCGGGCTGGGCGTTGTCGATGCCGGCGGTGCGCGCGTTCATCCTTGGTGGCGGGGGCGTGCCGGCCAAGATCGTCTGTGCCCCGGGGCTGATCGAGCGGGCGATGGTGACGCTGGCCAGCCAGCGGGCGTTGTTGCTGGTGGGGGAGCCGGGCACGGCGAAGTCGCTGTTGTCCGAGCTGCTGGCGGCGGCGATCTGCGGTACCAGCACCTTGATCATCCAGGGCAGCGCGGCCACTACCGAGGACCAGATCAAGTACGGCTGGAACTACGCCCTGCTGCTCAACGAGGGCCCGTCGCCGCAGGCGCTGGTGCCTTCGCCGCTGTACCGCGCCATGGTGGAGGGGCGCCTGGTGCGCTTCGAGGAGATCACCCGCTGCCCGCCCGAGGTGCAGGATGCGCTGTTGTCGATCCTGTCCGAGCGCCTGTTGGTGGTGCCGGAGCTGCCCGATGCCGTGGGCACGGTGTTCGCCACCCAGGGCTTCAATCTTATCGGCACGGCCAACACGCGCGACCGCGGGGTGAATGAAATGTCGGCCGCGCTGAAGCGGCGGTTCTCGTTCGAGACGGTGTTCCCGATCCGCGATTACGACCAGGAGTTCATGCTGGTGAAGGCTGAGGTGGCACGGCTGCTGGCGCGCGATGCGGTGCCGGTGGTGCCGGCGGACGATGTGCTGGAGGTCCTCGTCACGACCTTCCGCGAGCTGCGCGCCGGGTTGGGGGAGGACGGCGCCGCCGGCGAAAAGCTGGCCACGGTGGTCAGCACCGCCGAGGCGGTCAGTGTCGCCCACAGCGTGGCCTTGCGCGGCTACTACTTGCGCGGCGACGGTGGCGAGCCGGCGGACATCGTCGAGGCGCTGGCCGGGGCGGCGGCCAAGGACAATGCGGACGATCTGAAAAAACTGCGCCGCTATATCGA
>CBFGWV010000457.1:0-2362 GCA_965652545.1 uncultured Candidatus Competibacteraceae bacterium
GCAGCGTGCGCTCGTCGGCCTGCTCGATGCGGCGCTGGATCGCCTCGGGGAGGTCACCGAATTTTCTCTGCAGCAAGCGCAGCAGCACCCGGGCCTCCCCCTGTTGCATACCTTGCTGCATGCCCTGCTGCAAGCCCTCCTGGCGAAAACGGTCGGCAAAGCTGCTCATGAAGTCCACCTCCTGCGGGTACTCGCGCCGGTAGCGCTCCCGCTCATTGTCATCAAGCCCGGCGTAGATGTCGATGAAGTCCACATACTTGGCCTGTTTGTCGATGTCCGACTCGAAGCGCTGGAGACCCTGGACGGCTTTTGCGTAGGCCTCCAGCTTCATCTGCGGTGCATAGTGCATGTTCGGCAGGTTCAGGCGGGCCACGATATTGTCGCTGTCCCGGTACTGCTCGTAGGGTAGGGCGGCCAGATCGCAGGCGAGGTAGTGGAACGCCAGGAAGGTGTGCCGTTCCCCGCCCAGCGCTAACCGCTTGGCCGCGTGCCCGATGCCCTTCAAGAAGATGACGACCGGCACCACCCGATCGGTCTTGAACATGAAGGCGAGATCCAGGCTGTAGTGGGCTAGCCGGTGGATAGAGAAACGCCCGGCATCCGTCTCCTCCTCCAGCACGAACAACAGCGCTTCACGGCGCCCATCGGGCCATTCAACCAGCAGCGGCACGTCCAACTCGCGGAAGCGCTCGCCGAGCCGTTCCTGAAACTGCTCCTGGCGGATGGGTGTGATGCGCACATCGTCGCCCAGCGCATCCGCCTCGTCGGCGGCGAACAGGCGCAGCGCTTGCAACGGGTAGTCGAGGATGAGGTTCTTAAAATTTTGATCATGGGTCATGCGACCATCCATGTCGGCACAAAGGCGGTGATTGTGGGTGGTCATCCGCAGGCGGGCAACCGTCGACGAAGATCGAGCCGTTTCACGCACATATCGCCGAGTGCCGCAGACCCACCGAGAGTCTTTACCATGAGCTGCGTACCGTGGAAAACGACAAGATTACCCATGGCGGTGACGTGCCGAAGATGACGCCGGAACGGGCCACGCTGGTCCAACTGATCCACCGCTATCTCGGTGGTCTGCTGGATCCTGTCGTCACGCTGCGCGAAGTGCACAAACTGATGTACTTCATGCAGGAGTCCGGCGAGCCGCTTCGCCTCAAACATGTGAAGGCGCACTATGGTCCGTACGCCGAGAATCTGCGCCATGTGTTACGCACAGTCGAAGGGCATTTGATCTCGGGCTATGCCGACGGTGGCGATATGCCCGATAAGCCCCTGAACCTGGTACCTGGTGCCATCGAAGAGGCGAAGGCCTTTCTCGACCGGCATGAGGGGACCAAAGCCCGCTTCGATCAAGTGACACGCCTGGTGGAGGGGTTCGAGTCGCCAAATGGGCTGGAGCTGCTCTCCACGGTGCACTGGGTCATCAAACACGAGGGTGTCAATCAGCTGGAGGAGGTCGCCGACCGCGTCCATGCCTGGAATGCCCGCAAGTTGCAGTTCACCGGCCGTCAGATTGCCATTGCCGCGGCTCGGCTGAGGGCGCAGGGCTGGTTGGATGAGGCTGCATAGCAAGCCAATAACATCACACCAAGAATCCACCCATCGACCTGAGCGACATGGCGCTCGCCCGGTGACAGGGACGGCTTCATGAATGTAGCAAGTCGGCCCTGATTTAATAAAAAGATCCGATTAATCAGCGAGTTGGTCGTTGTTCCGGGTGCCGAAACGACAATGTTTCCGCTACCATGGCACAGGTTTCTTGCAAATAGTGGGCGCTGGGTATGAAGCCGAAGGATCGCACGGATAACCAACACGACCTCTTCCGTAGCCGCCTGGATCAGCAGATCGACCTGAATCACCCGCTGGTACGGGCCGCGGCGGTGATTCCTTGGGAGAAGATCAGCGACGAGGTGGTAAAGCTCTTCCCGTCCGATCGGGGCCGACCGGCGCTGCCGACTCGACTGATGGCCGGTTTGCTGATGCTCAAGCACGCCAAAGGACTCTCGGACGAGGTTGTCGTCGAAACCTGGCTGGAGAATCCCTATTGGCAGTATTTCTGCGGCGAGGAGTACCTTCAGACCCGGCTGCCGATCGATCCCTCATCGTTGACGCGTTGGCGCAAGCGTCTGGATGAGGCCGGTTGCGAGGAGTTGCTCGCCGCGCTGATCGAGGCGGCCATTGGCGCCAAGCTCATCGAGCGTCGGGACCTCAAATCGGTGGTGGTCGACACCACGGTGCAGGAGAAGGCGGTCAAACACCCGGTCGATTCCTGGTTGCTCGATCGTGCTCGCCGGCACCTGGTGACCGCGGCGGATAAGGCCGGCATCGTGCTGCGCCAGGGTTACCCCCGAGTCGGCCG
>CBFGWV010000458.1:0-2360 GCA_965652545.1 uncultured Candidatus Competibacteraceae bacterium
TAGCGCAGGATGTCCATGACCAGCTCCGTCGGGTCGGAGTACGGGATTTGCAGCTCGTACTGCCCCTCGTACCATTCGCCAAGCTGGTCGGGGTGCCAGACCTCTTCGGCGACCCAGCGGGCGGCTTCGGGGGTGAAGCGCAGTACGGCCCAGTAGTTGGCCTTGCCGGCGAAGATGCCGAAGCTGGCGTTGACGTGGCGGTCGAGCTCGTCGTCGGGCAGGGCTTTGTGCGGGTGCTCCAGCGGGTGGATGCCGTGGATGCGGTCGACGGCGAACAGGCGCAGGTCCTGGGCGCTTTCGCACCAGGCCAGCAGGTACCAATTGCCGCGGTAGTGGATGAGCCGCTGGGGGTGGACGTCGCGCTCGCTTTGCTCGTCCTTGCCGCGGCCGTGGTAGTCGATCCGCGCCACGGTGGCCTTCATGACCACGCGGGCGATGTCGCCGAAGGCTTTGGGCTCGACGACGCGGGTGGCGACGGTGCGTATCTGCACGCGCTTGTCACGCTGTTCCGCGGGGCCGCCGGACTCGGCGAGGAGCTTGCGGATGCGCTCTTTCAGCGGTGCCAGGGAGGGGCCGAGCAGGCCGGGCTGGACGGTTTCCAGCAGGTGCTCGGCGGCCAGCAGGGCATAGAGTTCGCTGGCGTTGAACCACACGCCGGGCAGCTCGAACGCCCCTGCGGACTCGTCGTAAAAGTACCCGTTGGCGGCGCGGTCGTACTCCAGGGGGGCGCCGAGCATGTTGCGCAGGAACTCGATATCGCGCTGCACCGTGGCCTTGGACATCTCCAGCTTCTGGATGAGTATCAGCAGCGAGAGTGGGTGCCTGGCGGATTTGAAGAGCGCGTGCAGGTGGAATATTCGTTCGAATTGGGTCATGGCCGGCACACCGCTTTGGACGGAGATGCCAGGGTACTCTGTGGCCCGGGTCGCTGGCCGTGTGAAAGCTCACAGTTTACAGTCGTTTACGATACGGTGGCGTAGGGTTGACAAGGGGGGAGCCGATGCAGCTGGCATTTGGGAAGGGTATGGCTGCGCGGCTGGGCCACGCCACCGACGCAGGTGCATTGCCCGGGCGGGTGACGGTGGGGGTGGTGTTGGGCATCACCAGTCTGACCTTTGTGCACGCGAAGTGGCAGGCGGGATGGCAGGAAGGGCTGTGGCCGTGGTTGGGGCTGTCGCAGTTGCTGGGCTTCTGGGCGGTGGCGTTGATGGCCGTGTCGTTGGTGGCCGGCTCGCGCGCGAAGATGGTCGAGGGCCTCTTCGGCGGGCTGGATCAGGCGGTCACTCTGCACCGACGTACCGGGCCGGCGGCCATCATTGTACTGATCGTCCATGTGCTGCTGTTGGTGCCGGTGCAGTTGGACCGCGGTCATTCACTGGCGGACCTGTTCGTGCCGTTCTGGTCGCCGAACACGCGTGCGGTCGATGTGATGTCGTTCTGGGGGTTCGTTGTGTTGTCGGCGCTGGCTTATTACCAAGCGATGCGCTACGAGCGCTGGCAATGGGTGCATCGCGGCATGGGGGTGGTGTTCATCGGCTTCACCCTGCACTTTTTCACCTTGCCCAGCAGCCTTGATGCATCGGCGCCGCTGATGGTGTGGACCGCGCTGTTGTTCCTGGCGGCGACTGCGGCCTGGGTGTACCGGGTGGCGCTGTTCCGCCGCTTCGGTCCACGCTACCGCTATGCGCTGAAGTCGGTCGACGAGCGCGGCGCGGACACCTTCGACCTGGTGATGCAGCCGACCTCGCGACGCATGGTGTACGACCCGGGCACCTTTGTGTTCATCGGTGTCGAGGGGCACCCGAGCATCCCTGACGAGTTGCACCCGTTCTCGCTGTCCTCCTCGCCCGCACAGCGTGAACTGCGGGTGTCCATCCGCCAGGCCGGGGACCACACGGCGCGGCTGCGCACGCTGGCACCCGGCCAGGCGATGAACGTGTATGGGCCGTTCGGGAGTTTTTCGCCGCATTGGTTCACGCAGCACAAGCGGCTGGTGTTCATCGGGGCGGGCATCGGCATCACACCGTTCCTGGGCATGCTGGCCTTTGAATTGACGGACAACGAATTCCGCCGCATGTGGCTGTACTACGTGGTGCCGGACGAGGCCCATGCGCCCTACCACGATGAGATTTCACAGCGCTACCTTGAGGCGAATTCCTATATCGATTACATCCTGTGGTGCTCGCGCGAGCAGGGGCGGATTACCGCGGCGGCTATTGCCGAGGAGATTTACCCGCTGGATGACTATGCGGTGATGCTGTGCGGGCCGGGGCCGTTCGTAGCCGCGATGACGGCACAGTTCAAGGCCTTGGGGCTACCGCCCGACCGGTTGATCTCCGAGGCGTTTTTGTTTCATTGAG
>CBFGWV010000459.1:0-2294 GCA_965652545.1 uncultured Candidatus Competibacteraceae bacterium
CCGCCGCCCTTGCCCTGCCAGACGATGCCGGCGATGGCCTGCAAGGCGCTGTCCAGCAGGCCCGGGTGCAGGCGGTAGCGGTTCAGGTCGCCGCTGGCCTGGACCAGCCGCGCCAGAGCCTCATCGTCGTTGGCCCAGAGCTCGGCGATGGCTTGCAGGTACGGCCCGTAGGCCAGGCCGCCGTCGCTGAAGCGGGCGTACAGCGCCTCGCCGGTCAGGTGACGGCTGCACCGCCCGCGGGAGGTCTCGATGTCCAGGGGCGGGGGTTCGGCGGGTGAGGACGGCTGCAAACGGCCTTTGCCGTGAACGATGTCCGCGCCATCGGCGGCGGTGACGATCGCGTAAGCCAGGCCATCGCCGACCGCGTGCAGGTGCAGCCGAACCGTCAGCGTGGAGGCCATGGCCAGCGGTTGCAGCCAGACCACGTCGGTGAGCTCGAACGCGACGCCGGGGCGAGCCTCGGCCGCCGCAGCCAAAGCCATCTCCAGATAGCCCACACCGGGCAGCACCGGGACGCCGCCGACGCGGTGATCGGCGACCACCGCATCGCCGACCGCCAGCGTCTTGCTGAACACCAGGCCATCGCCCTCCAGCGTGCGGCCTGCATCCAGCCCGTCCAGCAACGGGTGTCGCGGCGTGCCCGCGCTCGCCGGCCCGGCGCTCAGCCAATAGCGTTCCTCGGCGAAGGGGTACAACGGCAGCCGCACCCGCGGTGGTGGCGGCTCGTCGTGCAGTGCACTCCAGTCCGGGGCGATACCGGTCACCCACAGCCGTGCCAGACGCCCCAGGTCGCGCCGTTGCACCAGGCCATCGAGCAGCGCGCGGCCATCAGGCCCTTCGAGCAAGGCGTCGACCGCGCCGCGGCCGTTGCGCGTACTGCCTTGCACCACACCCGCGTCAGCCGCGCCGGCACGCCAGGCCGCCAGCCGCTCGCGCAGTTGGGCGGTGTCGTCGGCCACCACGGCCAGACGCTCCTCCAGCGCCTCACGCCCGGTTTGCAGCGTGTAGGCCACCGCGGCCAGGTCGTGCCCATCGGACAAGGCGTCGATCATCGTCGCCACCAGCCGATCGAGGCGCTCGCCGGTCTTGGCCGAGAACAGCGCAAGCTGCGGCTCCCGCGGGGTTTGTCGTGGACGCACGAGCGTCGGGTACTCGGCCAGCACCAGGTGCGCATTGGCACCACCGGCACCGAAGGAGCTGATGCCGGCGCAGCGCGGACTGCCGTCGGCATGGGCCGGCCAGTCGGCCAACGTGCGCTGGACGGTGAACGGCGTGGCGTCGAAGTCGATGTGGGGGTTGAGCCGCTGCGCATGGAGGGACGGCACCAGACGGCGATGGCGCAGTTGCAGGATGAGTTTGGTCAGCCCGGCGATACCGGCAGCGGACTCCAGATGGCCGATGTTGGACTTGATCGACCCGATGACGCAGCGCGCGTCGGCCTGCCCCTCGAACACCCGGCCGAGTCCGGCGATCTCGATCGGGTCGCCCAGTGCGGTCCCGGTGCCGTGGGCTTCGATGACATCCAGCGCCGCCGCGGTGAGGCCGGCGCGCGCCAGGGCGCGGGCAATCACCTCGCCCTGCGCCGGCGGCGTGGGCACGGTGTAGCCGTTGGTGCGGCCGCCGTGATTGACCGCGCCGCCGAGGATCAACGCATGGATGGTGTCGCCGTCGGCTTCGGCGCGCGACAGCGGTTTGAGCAGCACCGCGCCAACACCCTCGCCCGGCACGTAGCCGTCGCCGCCCTCGCCGAAGCTGCGGCAACGCCCGTCGCTGGCGGTGAACCGCCCCTGAGCGAGTTGGCGGTACTTGTGCGGATGCAGCGACAGGTTCACCCCACCGGCCACGGCCGCCTCGCACTCGCCGCGGCGCAAGGCCTCGCAGGCCAGGTGCACAGCGCTGAGCGAGGACGAGCACATGGTGTCCACGGCCATGCTCGGACCGGTGAAGTCGAAGGCGTAGGAGACACGGTTGGCGATGGAGGCGAAGCTCGCCGAGGCCGCCTGTGGCGAGGCCAGTTCCTGATCCAGCAGCGGGTATTCGCCCCACATCACCCCGACGAACACCCCGACCTGGCGCGGCAGGCGCCCGCGTGCCAGGCCGGCATCCTCCAGCGTGTGCCACACCGTTTGCAGGAACAACCGCTCCTGCGGGTCGATCAGCCGCGCCTCGCGCGGGGAGATGTTGAACAGCAACGGGTCGAAGCGATCCACCCCGTCGATGAACCCGCCCCAGCGGCACAACTCGGGGTGATCGCGCCAGCTCCAGCGCTCCGGCGGCACCTCGGTGACGCTGTC
>CBFGWV010000460.1:0-2249 GCA_965652545.1 uncultured Candidatus Competibacteraceae bacterium
TCGGCCAGGACCCGCGGCGTATCGAGCACCTGTGGCAGACCTTGTACCGCGGGGGTTTTTACCGTGGCGGGCCGATCCTGATGAGTGCCATCGCCGGCATCGACCAGGCCTTGTGGGACATCAAAGGCCGCGCCCTGGGTGTGCCGGTGCACGAGTTGCTCGGCGGCGCCTGTCGCGAGCGCATGCGTATGTACGCCTGGACCGGTGGCGACCGGCCCGGCGAGGTCGCCGCCGGCGCGCGGGCGCTGGTGGACCAGGGCTTCACCGCCTTCAAGATGAACGGCAGCGCCGAGATGGCCATCGTCGACTCCAACCGCAAGATCGACGAGGCCGTGGCCCGCGTGGCCGAGGCGCGGGCGGCGGTGGGCGACGAGGTCGGCATCGGCATCGACTTCCACGGTCGTGTGCACCGGCCCATGGCCAAGGCCTTGCTGCGCGAGTTGGAGCCGTTCCGGCCGATGTTCGTCGAGGAGCCGGTGCTACCGGAACACCTGCACTGTCTGCCGGCCATTGCCGGCGGTCTGTCCTATCCGCTGGCCACCGGTGAGCGCCTGTTCAGCCGCTATGACTTCCGCGCGGTGCTGGAAGCCCGCGTGGTGGATATCGTCCAGCCGGACATCAGCCACTGCGGCGGCATCACCGAGGCGCGCAAGATCGCCACCCTGGCCGAGACCTTCGACGTCGCCCTCGCCCCGCACTGTCCGCTGGGGCCGTTGACCCTGGCCGCTTCGCTGCACCTGGATGCGGTTTCGCACAACGCGTTCATCCAGGAGCAGAGCATGGGCATCCACTACAACGAGGGCAACGATGTGCTGGATTACCTGATCGACCCCTCGCCGTTGAAGATCGAAAACGGCTACTGCGCCATCCCCTCCGGCCCTGGACTTGGGGTGGAGATCAACGAGGCCTTCGTCATCGAGCGTGCCGCCACCGCCCACCGCTGGCGCAACCCGCTGTGGCACCACGCCGACGGCAGCGTGGCGGAATGGTAGCGGGCACCGGCATGGGTCAGCGTTTCGATACGGTCTTCACCGCCAGCCCGCTGATCGCGATTCTTCGCGGTATCGCGCCGGATGAGGTGCTGCCGGTCGCCGATGCGCTGATGGACGCCGGTTTCCGGCTGATCGAGGTGCCGCTGAACTCGCCCGAGCCTTTCGAGAGCATCGGCCGCCTGGTGGCGCATTGCCCCGCGGACGTGCTGGTCGGTGCGGGGACGGTGCTGGACGCGGCGCAGGTGACGCGGCTGGCCGGGCTGGGCGCCTCGCTGGTGGTCACGCCCAATACCGACACGGCAGTCATCGACGCTGCCGTCGGCGCCGGGTTGGCTACCGTCATCGGCTGCTTTACGCCGAGCGAGGCCTTGCTGGCGGTCAAGCATGGTGCCGCGGTGCTCAAAGTCTTCCCCGCCGGTCGGCTGGGGCCGGCCTATCTGCGGGACATTCGCCCGGTGTTGCCAGCGGGTACGCGGCTGGCCGCGGTGGGGGGCGTCGGCCTGTCCAACATGGCCGATTTCCTCGCCCACGGCGCGGACGGTTTCGGCTTTGGCTCGGATGTGTACACCGCAGGGCGCAGCGCCGCCGAGGTCGGTGCCCGGGCGCGGGATCTGGTGGCCGAATACCGGCGTCTGCGTGGAGGGCCGGTGTGAGCGGGCGGCTGATCGTCATCGACTGGGGCACGAGCGCGTTTCGCGCCTATCTGGTGGAGGCGGACAGCGGTCGCTGTTTGGACCGCCGGGCCTCCGACCGCGGCCTTGCCGGCATGGGCGGCCACGCCTTTGCAGACTACTGCGCCGCCGAGCTGGCCGACTGGCGGGCGGACGCCTTATGGCCGGTCTACATGGCCGGCATGGTCGGCGCCGCCGGCGGCTGGGCACAGGCCCCACAGCCGCCGCTGCCGCTGGCGGTCGCTGACTTGGCCGCACACATCGTCCCGGCCCCCGGTATGGACGATGCCTGGATCCTGCCGGGGGTGCGTTACCACGGCACGGACGGGGACATCGACGTCATCCGCGGCGAGGAGGTGCAGGTCTTCGGTGCCCTGGCCATTGCCGGCCGCGGCGATGCCGGCCTGTGCCTGCCCGGCACCCACAGCAAATGGGTCGCCACCGCTGGCGGCCGGATGCTCCGCTTCGCCACGGCCATGACCGGTGATTTGTATGCCGCCGTGACGAAACACACCATCCTCGGCCGCACTCCTGGTGCTGGTGCTGGTGCTGGTGCTGGTGCTGGTGCTGGTGCTGGTGCTGGTGC
>CBFGWV010000461.1:0-2236 GCA_965652545.1 uncultured Candidatus Competibacteraceae bacterium
GAACAGAATCTAGTGGAATGAAAATTTCGTTTCAAGTAGAAATAGAATAAAAATTCTTATCGACGAGGTGGCCGCATGTCCCGACCCGATACCCAGGCCGAGCTCCAGGCGCGGATCGCGCGCGACTACCCCGGCTTGAGCAAACGCCTGCAACAGGTTGCGCAGTTCTTTCTCGATCACCCGGACGACATCGCCTTCGGTACGGTGGCGGTGATCGCCGAGCGGGCGCAGGTGACGCCCTCGGCGCTGGTACGCTTTGCCAATGCGTTCGGCTTTGGCGGCTTTACCGAGATGCAGCAGGTGTACCGCTCGCGCCTGATGGAGGCGGCGCCCAGTTACAGCGAACGCATGCGTATCGCGCACGAGCGCCTGGCCGATGCGCAGGGGGCGGATTTGTTGTCGGTGTTCACCGATGCGCACGTGGCGGCGCTCAATTCCTTGCGCGGGCAGGTGGCGGCGGATGCGCTGACGCAGGCCGCCGAGCTGCTGGCCGCGACGCGGGCGGTGCATGTCGTCGGCACCCGGCGCGCCTACCCGGTGGCGGCCTATCTGGCGTACACCTTCAGCCACATCGGGCGTCCGGCGCGGTTGCTCAGTGCCGTTGGCGGCATGCTGCGCGAGGAGCTCAGCCTACTCGGCGCCGGCGATGTGCTGCTGGCGGTGTCGTTCCGTCCGTATGCCGAGGAGACCCAGCAAGCGGTGATCGCCGCGCAAAAGGCTGGGCTGTCGGTAATCGCGTTCACCGACAGCCCGGTCAGCCCCATTGCCGGGGGGGCGGCGGTGAATTTCTGTGTGGCCGATGCCGAAGTCAGCGGCTTCAGAAGCCTGTCCACCAGCTTCTGCCTGGCGCATGCCCTGGTGGTCACGCTGGCATCCCGGTTGGCAGAGGCGCCGGCCGATTCCTCCAACCTGCTCAGAGCACCTTGACCATGTCCTTGTCGATAGCCCTTTTCGGCGCCGGCCGTATCGGCCGCATCCATGGCCGCAACATTGCCACCCATCCGCGGGCACGTCTTGCTGCGGTGGTCGATCCGCACCGCGAATCGGCTCAAGCCCTGGCCCGCGATCTCGGCTGCGAGGTGGCCGGGACAGATGCGGTGATGGCGGATGCCTCGATCGATGCGGTGGTCGTGGCGAGCGCCACCGATACCCATTGCGAGTTGATCGAGGCGGCCGCCCGGGCCGGCAAGGCGGTGTTTTGCGAGAAGCCGGTGGATTTGTCCCTGCCGCGGGTGGACCGCTGCCTGGCGGTGGTCGATGAAACCGGTGTGCCGTGCGCGATCGGGTTCAACCGCCGCTTCGACCCCCAGTTTGCGCGGCTGCATGCGCAGTTGGCCGCCGGCCGGGTGGGGCGTCTGGAGTCGGTGATCATCATCAGCCGCGATCCGGCGCCGCCACCGGTGGGGTACATCGCAAGCTCCGGTGGCTTGTTCCGCGACATGACCATTCATGATTTCGACATGGCGCGTTGGTTGCTGGGTGTGGAGCCGGTGACGGTGTACGCCACCGGCACTTGCCTGGTGGACCCGGCCATCGCCGGGGCGGGCGACATCGATACCGCCACGGTGGTCTTGAGTACCGGCGATGGGGTGACGGCCACGATCAGCAACAGCCGGCGGGCGAGCTACGGCTACGATCAGCGTATCGAGGTGTTCGGCAGCGGCGGCATGCTGCAGGCGGGTAACAATACGGAGACCAACCTGGTGTTTTCGGGGGAGGCGGGTGTGGTGGCGGAGAAGCCGTTGCATTTCTTTCTGGAGCGTTATGCGGAGGCGTACCGGCGCGAGCTGGATACTTTCGTCAATGGTGTGCTCGACGGCCAATCGCCCGGGCCCGGTGTGGGCGACGGGCGCCAGGCGCTGGTGTTGGCGGAGGCGGCGCTGCTGTCGATGCGGGAGGGACGGCCGGTCGCGTTGTGAGCGCTACTGCGGTGGGGACTAGTCGGGCCTGAAGGGACTGAGTCCGATCACAGCTTTGGAGGGTCGGGGAGAGGAGCCGGACCACCGCCTCGGAGGGGCGGAGAGAGGAGCCCGACCACCGCCTTTGAGTCCGGGTGGCGCCCGGGCCGACGCGCTGTGAATACATCCATGTACGCTCGACGGCCGCATCCCTGCGGCCGACGGTCTGCCCGGGCGCCACCCGGACTCAAAGGCTCACGTTGGCGGCTGTTCCATGTTGGGTGCTGGGTTGTCGAATCTGACACCCAACGTGAGCAGGCCACCCCCTGGGATCACCG
>CBFGWV010000462.1:0-2208 GCA_965652545.1 uncultured Candidatus Competibacteraceae bacterium
GATGGGTATCGCTGCGCTCAACCCATCCTACATATGCGCAGGTCGTTACCCAGAAACATCACCTGAAACCTACCGCGCCGGGTGTTTCTCCATCCAATGCCGCGCGATGTCTATGCGTCGCGCCACCCAGACATCCTCGAACGATTTCACATAATCCAGAAACCGCGCCAGCGACGCGGCCCGTGCCGGGCGCCCGACCAGCCGGCAATGCAGGCCGATGGACAGCATCCGACCACCTTCGGCGTAGAGCACATCGAAGGCGTCTTTCAAGTACGTAAAGAACTGGTCCCCGCTGTTGAAGCCCTGCAGCGTGGCGAAACGCATGTCGTTGGTGTCGCAGGTGTACGGCACCATCAACTGCGGCTTTCCGTGGCTGTAGTCCCAATACGGCAGGTCGTCGGCGTAGGTGTCGGCGTTGTAGACGAAGCCGCCCTCCTCGGCCACCAGCCGATGGGTGTTGGGGCTGCAACGGCCCAGGTACCAGCCCAGCGGGCGGCTGCCGGTGACCTTGGTGTGGATGTCGATGGCCGCCTGCATGTGGGCGCGCTCGTCGGCCTCGGCCATGTGCTGGTAGTCGATCCAGCGGTAGCCGTGGGTGGCGATCTCCCAACCGGCATCCTGCATGGCGGCGACGGCATCGGGGTTGCGCTCCAGGGCCATGGCCACGCCATAGACGGTGACCGGCAGGCCGCGCTGGGTGAACAACCGGTGCAGACGCCAGAAGCCCGCCCGACTGCCGTACTCGTAGATGGACTCCATATTCATATGGCGCATGCCGGGGATGGGCGCGGCATTGATGATCTCTGACAGAAACGCCTCGGACGCCGCATCGCCATGGAGGACGCAGTTCTCGCCACCCTCTTCGTAGTTGATGACGAACTGCAACGCCAGCCGCGCATCGCCCGGCCAGTCCGCCGCCGGTGGGTGCTGGCCGTAGCCGATCAAATCACGTGGATAATCAGTGCTCATGAACCGTCCTTATTGTCCATTCGGAAGTGAGGCTATTGCACCTTGGCCCCGGCCTGGACCCAGGCATCCAGCAGCGCGCGTTCATCGTCAGTCATCCCGGTCAGGTTGCCGATAGGCATGGCCCTGGTCAGAACGGTCTGCTGATGAATCTGTACCGCCTGGCTCGCGATGTCGTGCGCACTGTCGAACACCACGCCCTTGGGCGGCGCCGAAAACCCCGGCTGGGTGGGGGCACTGGCATGGCAGCTCAGGCAGCGGGTGTCCACGATACGCTTGATCTGTGTAAAGGCATTCTGTTCAGAGGCAAGTTCACTGCCAACCGGGCGCGGGCGCGGGCTCATGATGAGAAACACGCACAAGGCGATCACACTGGCCGCGACCAGCGGCATGGGGCCGGCCTTGCCGAAGTGGCGTTGCACGAACCACACCCGCACCAGCGCGCCGGCGGCCGAAATCGCGATCAGGATCAACCAGTTGAATTCGTGCCCGTAGGCGCCCGCGTAGTGATTGCTGATCATCGTGAACAGCACGGGCAAGGTGAAATACGTATTGTGCACCGAGCGCTGCTTGGCCTTGATGCCATAGGCGGCTGCCGGCACGCGCCCTTCGCGGGTGGCCTGGACCAGCTCACGCTGCCCCGGAATGATCACGAAGAACACGTTGGCGACCATGATGGTGCCGAGCATTGCCCCAAAATGGATGAACGCCCCACGCCCGCTGAACAGATGGCACAGCACAAACGCCGCGACCGCGGTAAAGGCGAAGATGACCAGCCCCAGCTTTTTGTCGTCCGCCCCCAGCGGCGACTTGCACAGGCGGTCGTAGGCCAGCCAGCCACCGGCCAGCGTGCCCATGCCCAACACCACCGCCAGCCATTTGGGCAGTGCCAGCACGGCCGGGTCGATAAGGTAGATCTCCGCCTGGAACCAGTAGATCAAGGCCATCAGGAAGATCCCCGACAGCCAAGTCGTATACGCCTCCCATTTGAACCAATGCAGCGGCTCGGGCAGTTCGGCCGGCGCAAGCTTGAACTTCTCCGCGTGATAGAAGCCCCCGCCATGCACGGCCCACAGTTCGCCACCGATCCCCCGCTCCCGATCGGCCGCATGACGCGGCGCCAGCAGATGGTTGTCCAGCCAGACGAAGTAAAACGACGCGCCGATCCAGGCGATGCCGGTGATCAGGTGAACCCAGCGGCCGAGAAGATTCAGGCAGTCGAGGAGGTAGGCGGTCATGAAG
>CBFGWV010000463.1:0-2184 GCA_965652545.1 uncultured Candidatus Competibacteraceae bacterium
GGCGTCCGCATCAATTCGCCGTTCCACTCCAACATCTTGGACAATGCCAAGGCGCGTCTGAGGTTGGGTTGGGCGCCGAAGTACGATATGAAAAGGCTCATCGACGAGGCGTACGACTACCAGCGGGATCCGGACGATGTCCGCAAGATCTGGTACGTCGGCTGAGTTGTGAGGTCCGCAAGGACTAAACCCCTAGGGAGGAAAGACTATGAAGAAGACTTTGATGGTGGCGGCCGGGGCTTTGTCCCTCGCCATGCTGTCGTCTGGTGCCGCATACGCCCAGAAGCAGATTCTGGCGGTGGTCGTGAAGGGCCTCGACAATCCCTTCTTCACCGTGATGGGTCAGGGCTGTGCCGACTGGAACGAGGCAAACCCCGATTCGGAGTACGAGTGCCTCTACACCGGTCCGGCCCTGAGCTCGGACGAAGCCGGTGAAGTGCAGATCGTGCAGGATCTGATCACCCGCGGCGTCGCTGGCATTGCCATCTCGCCGTCGAACGCGCCTGCCATGGCCAACATGATCCGCGCGGCCAACCCGTCGATGCCGATCATCACGGTCGACGCCGACTTCCTGCCCGAGGACGCTGATCTTCGCCACACCTACTTCGGCACCAATAACTACGACATGGGTGTCGGCATGGCGAACGAGCTGAAGAACCTCAAGCCCGAGGGTGGCACGGTTTGCTTGCAGCTCGGCAACGTTGCCGCGGCCAACATCAACGAGCGTGCCGCCGGTTTCCGCGACACGATCAGCGGCGAAGAGGGCGTTGAGCGTCTCACCGGCCAGGGTGGCTGGACCGAGATCGATGGTTGCCCGGTCTACACCAACGACGACATCCCGACCGCCAACCAGCAGATGGCTGACGTCCTGACCGCCAATGCCGACCTCGACGCATTCGTGCTCGTCGGCGGCTGGGCTCAGTTCGGTCCGTCCGCTTACGCCCAGAACACCGATCAGGTCATGGACCGCCTGCAGAGCAAGGACCTCGTCCTGATCGCCGGCGACACCCTGCCCCCGCAGGTCCAGGCGTTCCAGGAAGGCCGCAGCCACTTCCAGATCGGCCAGCGTCCTTACCAGATGGGCAACGAGGCTCCGGATATCCTCATCGACATCATCAACGGTGGCGACCCCGAGGATCCGAAGCACACCGGTCTCGACCTCTGCACGATCGCCGAGCCGGGTATCTGCGAGTCCTCGCCGTACACCGAGTAAGCTGTTCGAACCAAACGACAGGAAGGGCGCGCCTCGGCGCGCCCTTTTTCGTTGCGCCGCGCCCAATGGAATTGCCCTTGACGCACTGACATGTCAGTGTCCGCCCCAAATCAGGGAGCATAACAAACCATGACGACAGGCGGCGTCGACACCAGTTTCGACAAACGGCAAGTGGGCAGGACACGGCTGGAGGTCACCACCCTCGGCTTCGGCAGCGCAACAATTTCGGGGATGAACGGGGTCGACGTGAGCACCGACCAGGCGCGGGCCACCGTACGCGCCGCCCTCGATGCCGGGATCGGCTACTTCGACACCGCGCCCCACTATGGGTTCGGCAAGGCCGAACACCTCATGGGCGACGCGCTCAGGTTCAACAACGACGCGATCGCGGTCTCGACCAAGGTCGGGCGGCTCCTGCGGCCGGTCCGCACGGACGCCGACCGCACCATCGAGCACCCCTGGACGCAGCCGTTCCCGTTCGAGATCGTCTACGACTATTCGTACGATGGGATCATGCGCTCGTTCGAGGCCAGTTTGCAGCGGCTGGGCCTGTCGCACGTCGAGATCCTGCTCGTCCACGACATCGGCACGCGGACCCACGGCGAGGAGAAGAACCGCCACTACTGGAGCCAGCTCGTCGACGGCGGCTACAGGGCGCTGAGCGAGCTGAAGGCCTCCGGCGCCATCGCCGCCATCGGGCTCGGTGTCAACGAGTGGCAGGTGTTGATGAGCGCGCTCGAGATTGGCGACTGGGATGTGTTCCTGCTCGCCAATCGCTACACGCTGCTTGAGCAGGAGTGCCTCGATCCGTTCATGACCGCCTGCGCGAGCCGCGGCACCTCGCTGATTGCTGCCGGTCCGTTTGCCGCCGGGGTCCTGGCGGGCCGCGACATCTGGGGGCCGAACAACGGCGCCTACCAGAAGCCGCCCCCGGAGATCGTGGCGAAGGTCACGCAGCTCAAGGAGGTCTG
>CBFGWV010000464.1:0-2099 GCA_965652545.1 uncultured Candidatus Competibacteraceae bacterium
GTCCCCACCGAGTTCGCCGCCGCGGTGTACGACGCCTTGTGGGCGGCCGGGCAAGCCTATGGCATGGCCAATGCCGGCTATAAGGCGATCGACAGCCTGCGCCTGGAGAAGGGCTACCTGTACTGGAGTGCGGACATCGGGCCGGAGACCGACCCCTACGCCGCCGGTCTCGGCGGCCGTGTGGCCTTGGGCAAAGGCGCGTTCTGCGGCCGTGAGGCGCTGGAGCTCATCCATCGCCGTGGCCCTGAGCGTCGGCTGGCCATTTTGACTTTGGATGTGGACGTCCCGGTTTATGGCGGCGAAGCGGTGATCGTGGACGATGCGGTTGTCGGCACGGTCACCAGTGCGGGTTTCGGTCACACGGTGGGCGCGCCGGTTCTCTTCGCCTACCTGCCTGTTGCGGCGATGGCGCGGCAGGCGTTCGTGATTGAGGCCTTCGGCGAGCGTCATCCCGCGCGGCGTCATGACCGTGTGCTCTACGACCCTGACAACCGACGCCTGAGGGGGTGAAGCCCTATGACCGACGAGGTACTCGATGCGCTGGCACGGATTCCGCTGTTCGCCGCGACAGCGGCCGCGTCGCTGACGGTAACCCGGCTCGGCGGCATGACCAACCGCGTGTACCGGGTTGAGTCGCCGCAGGGGCGTTGGGTGTTGCGCCTGCCCGGCGAGGGGACCGAAGCGTATATCGATCGCGAGGCGGAAGCCGCGGATGCGCAGGTGGCGGCGGCCGCTGGCGTGAGTGCCGAGGTGCTGTATGTGGACCCGGGACGCGGTGTGATGCTCACCCGCTTCGTGGACGGGACCACGCTGGATGCGGCAGGTTTCAAGGACCTGGGCAGCGTGCGCCGTGCCGCCCGCGCGCTGCATCGTTTGCACACCTGTGGCGGGGCGTTTCGCAAGCGCTTCGAGTTGTTCGAGCAGATCGACCGTTACCTGGCTTTGGTCAACGACCTCGGCGCGGCGGTGCCCGAGGGTTATGCCGTGGTGAAGCGGGAGGCCGACGCGGTGCGCCAGGCGCTGGCCGGTCACGAGTTGCCGCTGGTGCCGTGCCATTGCGACCCCTTGGCGGAGAATTTCATCGACACCGGCGAGCAGGTGGTGATCGTCGACTGGGAATACGCCGGCATGAACGACCCGATGTGGGATCTTGGCGATCTGTCGGTGGAAGCGGCCTTCGGGCCAGTGCAGGACCAAGTTTTGCTGGAGGCGTACTTCGCTGGGCCGGCACCGCCTGGCGAGGCCGCGCGCATGGTGTTGTACAAGGCGATGTGCGATCTGTTGTGGACGTTATGGGGCGTGGTTCAGCACGCCAACGGCAACCCGGCCGAGGACTTCTGGGCCTACGCCACCGGCCGCTTCGAGCGCTGCCGGCGGTTGATGGGCGAGGCGGTATTCGCCGAGAGCTTGCAAGTGGTCCGCGCCCATCCACCGCCGTGAGCGTCGGGCAGGTGGTCCACGTCACATGTCGCAACGCACGAACACATCCTCACTGTTCGAACCCGGGCACCCGTAGGAGTCGGCGCCGGCCCCATCACGGCACCCAGTCCGACCGCCGCAGGTGGTACCAGGCCAGCTGCGGCTCTGCCATGCCTTGCCGAAACGCTTCGCGCACGCGGCCGTCGCGCGTTGCGGGGTCGAGGGCGGCATAGTCGGCACGAGCTTCAGCCGCGTCGCAGAAGGCTTGTTCGATCTGATCGACATCGTCGAGGCCGAGTGTGGCGATCTGGCCACCTTTGAATGGTGCTTCGAACAGCAGGATGCCCGGATCGTGGCTGTGTCCCTGGCCGAGACGCCAGATTTCGTAGTCCAGGACATCCCGGGCCAGCACCCGGTCGGGGAGGAAGTCGGGCATCGACATGGTGCCCCGTTGCGTCATGCCCAATGTCTTGACGATGTGGACCGACACAGGATTCAGGCGCTCGAAAATGACCGCCGAGACACCGCTGTAAGCGGTTTCGGCGAACAGCCAGTCGATGGCCGCCGTGGCTGCCTCCCGCGCCAGGCCACGCCCCCAATACGCGGGTGCTAAGCCGTACAGGATCTCAGGGTCATCGCCGATGTCCGGTTCGGCAAAGCCGCACCAGCCCAGCAGGGTG
>CBFGWV010000465.1:0-2055 GCA_965652545.1 uncultured Candidatus Competibacteraceae bacterium
TCCAGCGGGATCGAGAACTGCTGTGGTGTGGCCTGGACAACGGATGCGAGCAACAGCCCGCCCAGAACCAACGCCCCGCGAATGAAGCCCCGCATACCCATCCCCTCGCCGATACCCGACCAAGACGGCCGGTGAAATTTTTGTTTTCAATGCGGTGGGGCGGGATGCGATGGTTATTGGTAATTCGCTGTCCCTGCGCTTGAAAGCGCGTCCCTACACGCGACGTCATTAGTGTTGGCGCGGACCATAGCAAGCCGGCTTTTCCATACGCAACGGAATCGTTTACCGCATCGACTGGATTCGCTTTCGGCACTACCCTGCCGCCATACTTTTTAAGTCAAGCAACGCGAGATTCAACACAAAATAAATGTGTAATACGCACATAAAACCAAGAGTCCCCGCATGCACCCCCACCCTTCCGATATGAAACGCGACACTGAAGTGCGTCATCCCTCCACCCAGGCCATCGTCGCGTCGGTGGTCACGCTGGCGTACTTTCTGACGTATCCATTCGCATACGGCTGCGCTGCGCTGGGTTCACCCTACGGGCGCTCGGACGCCAGTTTGTTCGACTATGCGGCCTGGTTTCGGGCCTTCATCGATCCCGCGGGCGGCGATTTGGAGCAGTTGATTCCGCCTTCGCCTTATCTAGCCTTGCTGACGTTGGCTTATCGCCTCACAGGGCCGTGGTGTTACACCCCGTATGTCATGAATGCGATTCTGCTGGCCGTCGGCGCGGGGTTGCTGCATCGGCTGACACTTGATGTGTTCGGGCACACACGTACGGCGGTGCTGGCCACCGGTTTGTATGCGCTGTCTCCCGGGCTGGTTTTTCACATCGGGCTGGCGATGAAAACACCGATGGAGGTGTTGCTGATGGCCGCCGCCTTGCTTGCATTGGCGCGCTGTCTAGGGTCGCCGACCCTTCAGCGGGCCGCCATGGTCTCCGCTGTCGTCGGTCTGCTGATCATCGAACGCAATCATGCGATGCCGGCCTTGGTGGCCCTGCCATTGCTGGCCTGGATTCCAGAAAGCAAAGGTAATCGCGCGCTATCACTCGCCGCCGCCATCGTCCCTGCGTTGGCGATTCTGACGGCGAGCGCCCTGATCTCACCCGCATCGGTGACCTCGCCGGTGGGTATCAATTTCTACCTGGGCAACTCGATCCATGCCTCTGGCGCCATCGTGCCGATACCCGGCGTCCGCGATGACCTCATCGGACACCACACGACGCGCGCGGACGAGGGTTTCACAACACCGGGGGTATCGCCGGTGGCGAGCCGCGATCAGCGCGCGTGGATCGTTCAGACCTTGCGCGAGCACGCCAACGCGCCCTGGGGTTTCGTTGCGCTGCAAGCCGACAAGCTCGGGATGTTGCTGGCCCGCCAGGCACCCGGGTCGCCGGAACTGGCGGCATTGTCCCGACCGGACCGCCTCCAGCTGCGCATGGCGCTGGCCGACTTCGGCGTGGTGCTGGCCCTGGCACTGCCGGGCATGGTGCTGGCTTGGGCGCAGTGGCGAGAGACGCCGGTCCTGCGTGTATTCATCGTGATTCCACTCGTCTATGCACTCACGCTGCTGGCGTTCTTCATCATCGAGCGTTATCGGCTACCGCTGTTGTGCATGCTCATTCCGTTTGCTGCCCACTCGCTTGAGCAATGCCTGAACCGCGCGCCATCGTGGGGCCGAATTGCTGCGGCCGGTATCGTGTTGTACGCCCTGAGCATCGCGCTGGAGTCGCGCAACCCGGTCGGACCCGGCTGGCCGGCCGACCACGAACGCGCCGGCCGCCAGGTTCAACAAGGCTTGGCCCTGGCGGCACAGCGTCAGCGTTGGCATGTCGACGCCCTGGAGCGTAATGAGGCCTCGGCGTGGCGTCGACTGGGCGAGTACTACGCCAACCTGGGCCTGCATGGCGACGCGGCGGCGTTTCACCGCCGCGCCCTGGCGGGGCCGATCTCCGCCGATTGAATGACTGCCCTCACCCCAGCGCCTGGATACTGTCGCACGCATATTGCGCTCCGCGCCCCGGCTATGGATTACTCCAACGCCTGT
>CBFGWV010000466.1:0-1993 GCA_965652545.1 uncultured Candidatus Competibacteraceae bacterium
CAGGCCAGCGATTCCTGCACCGAAACACCCCAAGGCTCATGCTTCGCCGGGTGCACGAACACATCAGCGATGGCATACAGCATGGGCAACGCGCTGTAAGGCACCAACCCAGGCCGCACGACACGGTCTTCCACGTCCTTTAGACGCCTGTCGATGTCGGCCGCCAGCGGGCCGTCACCCACCAGCACCAGTCGCGCGTTCTCCACTCGGCCAGTCAGCTCAACGAATGCGTCCACCAGGGTCATCGGGTCTTCGCGCTCAGCCCACTTGCACACACCAAGGATGACAAAATCTTCGTCCCTCAATCCATAGCGCCTCCGGGCAGCGCTTCGATCCGCGCGCACCGCATCCGAGCGCTGTATGAACCACTCGTTGTCCACGCAGTAGGGGAACCGAAACACCGGGCGCTCACGCCGGGCAATATGCTTGAGGTATTGCTCGGCCAACGAGCCCACAGGGTGCCATGTGTCGTACATGGCCAGCAGATGGGGCAGAACAATGAGCTTGGCTATGCCCCGCAGCCCCTTGAACGACGAGTGAGGCAGCGTGTTGTCCGAGCGTAGTCCAATGCGCACACCCAGACGTTTCAAGTGAATGGCCAATCTGGCATGCAGGGGCGGATAGTAGCCGCAAAGCAAGACTAAGCCGGGCTTCATGGCGGCCAACTGCCGCGCCAGACGCGCCGGGTGTGCGGTTTCATCCGGCCGTAAGGGCCTACCATCGAAACCTCGCGGCGGTAGGTGGTCCCACTGCGGTGCCCTGCCGGTTTCCGGGTCTACCCTCGCATTGCCATCCATTGTGGCGCTATAGCGGACCACGAGTTTTATCTGCCCCTCGCGTGCGATGCGCTCATACAGCGGCTCATCAAACTGAGTGGGCACGTCCTGAATGATGACGAGCGTGGGTGTCACGGCGTATCACTCATGACGGCGTCTGAGGCCCGGAGCAACAACGACTGCGCCAATCGCCAGTATCCTCTTGGCCGTAAGGGCGCCGCCTTGATGCCGGCCAGCAAGTACTGCCGGCATCGCCGGTCTCCCCGCCGTCGCAAGGCCTCGCCGACAAAGTACATCCCTGGCTCCCGAGATCGTCGTCTGGGCCGGCCGTTTTCGGCGCGTACATTGTCGGTGAGCATCTGAGCCTCGTTGATGAAGGGCGCCTCCGTTTCGCCATGCGCGCGTGCCAAGGCGGCATCCCTCGCCAGCCGGCCGAATCGCTCCTGGGCTGTTCGCCGGCTCATGCTGATACCACCGGGCAGAATACGGCAGCGATAGTACAGCTGCGGCAATTCGTAGTACTCACCCCACTCCCCCAGCCGCAACCAAAGGTCCAAGTCCTGTGCAAAGTAGAACGGAGCCCGGTACCCCCCCACCGCCTGATACGCGTCCCGGCGAATCATCATCGCGCCATGGTGAGGAACCCCGAAGACCTCACTAATCGTCGGCGCCCAGTCCACCAGCCGAATAGGCTGCTTAAGCCTCGGACGACCTGGCGATAACCACATCGGTTCCCAAGCAGGACCGCAGATTTCCGTGAGGCAACCGAGAAACCCTACGGTGGCATGACGCTCAAAAGCAGCCACTTGTGCAGCAAGGCGGCCGGGCAACATGGCATCGCCTGCATCGATGCGGGCGATGTATGTGCCCGACGCAGCACTGCACCCGGCGATCAGTGCCCGTGTAAGGCCTTGATTGGGCTGTCGAATGAGTTGGATGCGATCATTCGCCTTGGTGTAATCATCGAGCAAGGCTACCGTTCTGGAATCGGTGGAACCGTCATCCACAATGACGAACTCGAACTCGACGCCTTCTTGTGACAGCACGCTCTGCACGGTCTCCCGAAGCAACGCGCCGTCGTTGTACACGCCCATGACCACGGAGACCGTTGTCACAATGCGGTCTCCGGGGGGCGACGGGGACGCAATCGGTGGTACAGCGACGGCCATGCCAGTTGGAGCGCTATGGAGGGCATGTGACGCATGAGCCTGCGCCAC
>CBFGWV010000467.1:0-1970 GCA_965652545.1 uncultured Candidatus Competibacteraceae bacterium
CGCGCAGGAACATCCCGCGGCGAAAGCCGATCCGCGTCGTGCTGGGGGTGAACAAGCCGCCCGCGTCGATGGCCGTCAAGCCTGTGTCGTTGTCCGGCTCGAAGGCCATGCGCGCGATGATCCCCACCCCGAGCCCCAGCCGCACATAGGTCTTGATGACATCGGCGTCGGTTGCAGTGAACACCACATGCGGTGTGAGATTCTCGCGACGGAAAGCCTCATCGAGGCGCGAGCGGCCGGTGAAGCCGAACACATAGGTCACCAGCGGGTACTCGGCAACGTCCGCCAGGGTCAGCGGTTGACGGCGGGTCAACGGATGACTGTCGGGAACGACGATGCTCCGGTTCCAGCGGTAGCACGGCATCATTACCAGGTCCTCGAACAACTCCAGGGCCTCGGTGGCGATGGCGAAGTCGACCTCGCCGGAGGCTGCCATTTCGGCGATCTGCGTCGGCGAGCCCTGATGCAGTTGCAGGGTCACATCCGGATAGCGTTGGCGGAAACGGCTGACTACCGCGGGCAGGGCATAGCGTGCCTGGGTGTGCGTGGTGGCGATCGAGAGATTGCCGCGTTTATGGTCGCGGTACTCATCGGCCAGCACCTGGATATTGCGCACCTCGCGCAAGATGCCCTCTGCGCGCTCGATCACATGCTTGCCCACTGGAGTGACATGCGAGAGGTGTTTGCCGTTGCGGGTGAACAACTCGACCCCGAGTTCGTCCTCCAGCAGGCGGATCTGTTTGCTCACCCCCGGTTGCGAGGTATACAGGCTCTCCGCGGCCGCCGAGATGTTCAGTCCATTCTTGGCAATCGCGGTGAGATAACGCAGTTGCTGCAGCTTCACGGCGCCGCCTCCCCTATCATCGGTAATAACAACGTATTGAGCCTATACGCGAAGGTTATGTAAATACGTTCATAGCACACGTGGCGACTTGCAAACAGACGTGTGCCCCGCGACTCTTATTCCTTCGGCCATGACAAGGAGTGGGGCATGCGAAAGATTGCCATCAACACCGGCGGCGGCGATGCGCCGGGGCTGAACGCCGTCATCCGCGCCGCCGTGCTCGCGGCCCATCGTCGTGGCTGGGAGGCCTGGGGCATACGCAAAGGCTATGCCGGCCTACTGGGCCTGGCTGATGGCTTGATCCGCCTGACCCCAGAGTCCGTAGCCGACCTCACCGGCAAGGCCGGAACCATCCTCGGCGCCAACAACCGCGGCAACCCGTTCGCCCTGGCCGGCCCGAACGGGGACACACAGGATCACAGCGAGCAACTGGTCGCGCGGTTTCGCGAGCTTGGCTTCGATGCGTTGATCGCGATCGGCGGCGACGGCAGCCTGGCCATCGCCAACGAGCTCTACCAGCGTTATGGACTTGCCGTGGTCGGCGTTCCCAAGACCATCGACAACGATCTGGACTGCACCGACTACACCTTCGGTTTTGACACCGCGGTCACCACCGCCACCGAGGCCCTGGACAAGCTCCACCCGACCGCCAAGAGCCACGACCGCGTGATCGTGGTCGAGGTCATGGGCCGCCATGCCGGCTGGATCGCCCTGCATGCCGGGCTGGCCGGGACGGCCCACGTGATTCTCCTGCCCGAGATACCTTTTTCGATGGACGAGGTCTGCCACCACCTGATGCGCCGCTTCGCCGCAGGCGAGGGCTACGGTGTGGTGGTGGTGGCCGAGGGTGCCCGCCCGATAGACGGGACACTGCGCTACAAGGCCGACAAACGCCTGGGCGGTATCGCCGCCCAGGTGGCCGTGGGTATCGGCGAGACCACCGGCATTGAGACCCGTGAACTGGTGCTTGGCCATCTGCAGCGCGGCGGGCAGCCGACAGCGTTCGATCGGGTGTTGTCGCTGCGCCTGGGTGCCGGTGCGGTCGCGCTGATCGAACAAGGCCAGTACGGGCAGATGGTCGCCATCGTCGACAACCATATCCGCGCCGTCACCTTAGAGGCCGCTA
>CBFGWV010000468.1:0-1932 GCA_965652545.1 uncultured Candidatus Competibacteraceae bacterium
TCGATGGCCAGCCCAGAGCGGAAATGCGGCAAGGCGATGCGGCGGGCGGTGTCGGCCAGTTCGCCGGCGAAGGCGACAAGCGTGGGTGTCGGGTCGGCTGCCATGGTCGGCTCTCGCGGCTTGGGGCTGTCGGTAGGGGGAAGCGGCGTCAACGATGCCACAGGCGTGGGCGTTTTGCTCAATCGGCCACCTGCACGCGTACCTGGCTGGCGCCAAGGCGTTCGGCAAGATCGGGCGGCGGCGCCTGCTCGCACACCAGCATGTCGACGCGGTCGGGGTTGCACACGTTGACGAAGCCGCGGCGGCCGAATTTGCTGCTGTCGGCGGCCACGATGACCTGCTCCGCCTGGCCCATGGCCGCGCGCGAGAACTCTGCCTCGCACAGGTGGTAGTCCATGAAGCCGAGCTCGGCGTGGATGGCGCCCATGGACAGCACGGCAAAGCGCACCTGGAACTGACGGACGAAGTTCTGCGCCTCGCTGCCGAAGGCGGCTGCGTCGTCGGCCCGCAGTTCGCCACCGGCCATGAACACGCGGTTGCCGTTGCGGGTGGCCAGGGTGCGCGCGATCTCCGCCGAGTTGGTGACCACCATCAACCCCTGATGGGCGGTCAGCGCCTGGGCCACGTACAGCGTGGTCGAGCCGGTATCGAGGATGAGCGCATCGCCGTTGCCGATCAGCCCGGCCACCCGCGCGGCGATGCGGCGCTTGGCCTCGGCATTGACCTGCATGCGGCGTTGGAACGGGGGTTCTTCCAGCGGCTCGGGGCGCATGACGCCACCGTGCACCTTGACCACCAGGCCGCGGTCGGCCAGCGGTTTGAGATGGCGGCGCACGGTCTCGTCGGACACTGCCAGGGCCTCGGCCAGTTCGGTCACGGTGCAACTGCCGCGCGCGTGTACGAGCCGCAGGATGTCGCTCTGGTGGCGTGAGGTGGCGGACTGCGGCGGGTCGTTGTGGTCATTCATGGTTGCCAGTGTAGGGTAAATCCACAATTTTCCAATTACAGTGTGGTTTTTTGTGGATTGTTGCGGGTATTGGGCTATACGTAGATGCAGGTGACCCGAGCCTGTGATGTTCAATCCCAACGGAGGCCGACGATGATGCCATTGAAGAAAGCCACGCTGCTGGCCGGCAGTCTGGCGCTGGTCCTGGGCAGTGCCGCACACGCGGTGGAGTCCACCGACCCGATCAAGCTCACCCTGCACGATTGGACCGGGCAGCTCATCACGACAAAGTTGATGGGCGAGGTGCTCAAAGACGCCGGTTACACCATCGAGTATGTGCAGGCCGATTATCTGGCGCAGTTCGCGGGGCTGAAGACCGGCGATCTGCATGTGGCCATGGAGATCTGGGAGACCACCGGCCGCGAGGCGATGGACGAGGCAGTGGCGACCGGCCAGGTGGAGAACCTGGGCGAGACGGGGATGGAGGCCATCGAGGAGTGGTGGTACCCCACATATATGAAGGAGCAGTGCCCCGGTCTGCCGGACTGGGAGGCGCTGAACGATTGTGCGGAAGCTTTTGGGACGGCGGAGACGCTGCCGGCCGGCCGCTATCTGGGTGGCCCGGTGACGTGGGGC
The DNA here is from genome assembly GCA_965652545.1 of uncultured Candidatus Competibacteraceae bacterium. GTDB lineage: Bacteria > Pseudomonadota > Gammaproteobacteria > Competibacterales > Competibacteraceae > CBFGWV01. The sequence goes on from CBFGWV010000468.1 coordinate 1,583, forward strand.
GGGTTCGACGAGGAGCGGGTGGAGGCGCTGGAGCTGGACTACGAGGTGGTGCATGCCGGTACGGATGCCGCCTTGTTTGCGGAGTTGGAGTCGGCGTATCAGCGCAAGGCGCCGATTTTGTTGTGGGTGTACGCGCCGCATTGGGCGCCGGCGAAGTTCGAGGGGGAGTGGGTGGCGTTTCCTGCCTATGAGCCCGAGTGCTACACCGATCCGGCCTGGGGTATCAACCCGGACATGACCCATGACTGCGGCAAGCCGCGCGGGCCGATCTGGAAGGTGTCCTGGGCCGGGGTGAAGGATAAATGGCCGGGTGCGCACCAGGCGATCGCGGCGTTCCAGATCGACAACGA
>CBFGWV010000469.1:0-1840 GCA_965652545.1 uncultured Candidatus Competibacteraceae bacterium
ACGACGGTCGGAAAAGCGGCATTGAACACCAGCAGGTTGTGCATCTCCAGCGGGTCGGCGATGAGGTCGTAGAGCTCCCATTCGTCGGTGTGGTTGCCCGCCGGGTCGAAGTAGCGCACCAGCTTCCACTCGGCGGTGCGCAGGCAACGCACGTGGTTGGGCTGGGTGACGGCGCCCGGGCGCAGCCGCGGCACGCTCTCGCGCGCTTCCTCCACACGTTTGCGGAAGACTTCGAAGGCCTGGATGCCGGCCGCGTTGTGGCGATCGCCCGCGTACGGCAGAGGTTCGGTGATGCAGTCGTCGGAGATGAACAACACCGCATCGCGCGGCTTGCCGTCCTTGTCGGTCGGCGGGGTCCGCTGATCGGGCGCGGTGCCCTGGCCGGCCTGCTGGATCAGTGAGGCGAGGTTGATGCCGGGGAAGGGCGGCGGGGTTTGGTGGTCTTCCATGCTTGCGGCCAGTGACGGCCATTCGGACTGGGGGACACCGGCCAGGCCGAGCAGCGTCGGGGCGATGTCGATGTGGCTGGTGAGCGCATCCACCGCCGGCAGGGTGCTGCCGTCGCCGGCGGTTACCCAGGGCGCGCTGACGACCATGGGCACGCGCACGACTTCCTCGTACGCACCGTGCCATTTCTCGATCATCATGTTGTGCGCCATGCCGTACTCACCGTGATCGGACGAGAACACGACAATGGTGTTTTCACGCAGACCGGCCTGCTCCAGCGTGGCCATGATGTTGGCGATGTGCGTATCCACCGCGTGGATGAGATAGGCGTAGTAGCGCATGAAGGCCAGCGCCCAGCCGTCGGGGTCGTCGCTGAGCTGGAACGGCAGTGGAGAATTCTGGGCGAACGTCAGCGAGCCGCCGCCGCTGGCCAGCCCCAGCCCACACTTGTAGGCGTAGTCGAACTGGCAGGCGGGCTTGTTGATCAGCTCGTCGTACATGACGTTGTCCGGCGGTGTGTTCGAGCCCTCCTGGGTGAACCCGCGCGGGTTGAGGTCCACCTGCATCGTGCCGCCCTGTGGCGCGGGGCTGCGTGCGCCTTGCTTAGGCACTTGCACGGGTGCTCTGGGCAGTTGGCCGGTGGGGTCGAGCGCCCGCGGCAGGGCCGGGTAGGCGGCGATGTCGTGCGGGTTGGTGAACGACACGACGGCGAACCAGGGCTTGTCCGGCGGCACCGGCTGCTGCGACAAGGGGTGGTTCTCTTCCATGTTGGCGTTCTTGCGGTCCCAGCCCCAGCCGAGACCTTTGCGGCGCAGGAAGGTGGCGCCGAGATCGGCGAAGCCGAAGTCCCGATAGGTGCCGAGGTTGTTGACCGCCTTGCCATGCGGCTCGGGGTAGGACAGGTCCCAGTCGCTGAAACCCCAGCGGTCGAGGCTGTGGTCGGGCGGGTTGGAGACATGCCATTTGCCGAAGTAGTGCGTGCTGTAGCCGGCGGCGCGGAACCAGTCGCCGACGGTGGGGATGCCGTCGGCGGCGAGCCAGGGGAAGTTGTGCGCATCGCCGCTCTTGAACAGGCCGTTGGTCTGGGTGACGCCGGTGCGGGTGCCGTACTGGCCGGTCATGATGGTGGCGCGGCTGGGGATGCAGGCGGTGGCGGCGATGATGTGGTTGCGCAACACGACCGATTGCTTTCGCAAGGCCATCAGGCCGGGGAACATGTCGGCGTATTGGGTGTTTTCGGTGACGCCGTCGGCGAAGCCGGTGATCTGTTTGATAGGGTCGAGAAAGCCGTAGTCGGGGCCGTACTCGAAGCGTGGGTAGCGGAACTGGTCGGTGAGAATGAGTAGGACGTTGTAGCGGGTACCGTCGGTCATCAATGCTCCTCCTTGGGCGA
>CBFGWV010000470.1:0-1646 GCA_965652545.1 uncultured Candidatus Competibacteraceae bacterium
GCGTCAGGCGCCCGAATCCGCCCGGGACGAGCCGGTAGGTCGTGCTCCGACGCGCTGTTAACACGTCCGTGTGAGCTCGACGGTAGCATCCATGCTGCCGACGGTCGGCCCACGACCTACCGGCTCGTCCCGGGCTTACAGCGGTGGCTGCTCAAGGCAAGTAGTGCGGTTCGCACCCATGCCCCACCCGGGGATCACGGCTTGGTGCGGAGGTCTTCTCAACGACGTGATATGTCGATGTAATCGGTCAGGCCGGGGCCGGTATATACCTGTCGCGGGCGTGCAATACGGCTGCCTTCGTTGTTTTGCTCCCACCAGTGTGCGATCCAGCCGGGCAGGCGGCCCATGGCGAAGATGACGGTGAACATGTTCGTGGGTATACCGATGGCGCGCAGAATAATGCCGCTGTAGAAGTCGACATTGGGATACAGGTTGCGATCGACGAAATACGGGTCGTTCAACGCAATCTCTTCGAGCTTGCGCGCGATGTCCAGCAGCGGGTCCGCAATACCCAGCTCCGTCAGCAGGTCGTCGGCCACGCGCTGGAGTATTTGCGCCCGCGGATCGAAGTTCTTGTACACACGGTGCCCGAAACCCATCAGGCGCACGCCGGAGGTCTTGTCCTTGGCCAAGCGGACGTAGTCCTCGGGGGTCATGTTGCCGTTGTGGATCTCCTCCAGCATCTTGAGGACTTCGACGTTGGCGCCGCCGTGACGTGGCCCCCATAGGGCGCAGACACCCGCCGCGCAGCAGGTGAACAGGTTCGCGCCGCTGGAGCCGACCATGCGCACGGTGGAAGTGCTGCAGTTCTGCTCATGATCGGCGTGCAGGATCAGCACGAGATTGAGCGCCTTGCGCACCACATCGGAGGCGATGTGCTGAGCGTAGGGCTGCGAGAACATCATGTGCAGGAAGTTGGATGCGTAGGTCAGCCCAGGGTCTGGATAGATATAAGGCCGGCCGACGGAACTGCGGTAGGCGAAGGCCGCAATCGTGCGGATCTTGCTGATCAACCGTGCCGCGGCGTTTTGAAACTGCCGGTCGGAGGCCAGATCGAACATCTCAGGATGGAAGCAAGAGAGGGCGTTGATCATGGCCGAGAGGATGGCCATGGGTGGTGCGCCGGTCGGGAAGCCCTCGAAGTGGTGCTTCATGGCTTCGTTCAAGGTGGCGTGCTGGGTGAGCTGGTCGCGGAAGGTCTCGTACTCGCTCTGATCGGGCAGACGCCCGAAGATCAGCAACCAGGCCACTTCGGTGAAGTTGGGGCTCTCCTCGAACTGCTCGATGGGGATACCGCGGTAGCGCAGAATGCCTTTCTCGCCGTCGATGTACGTGATGGCGCTGCTGCAACTGCCGGTGTTGCCGAAGCCCGGGTCCAGGGTGATCAGCCCGGTTTTTTCGCGTAGCGCCCGGATATCCAGCGCCGGCTCCTCCTCGCTGCCCACCACGATGGGCAACTCAAGCACCTGGTCGCCATAGACCAGTTTCGCGTGATCCAGCATCGGTCGTGTCCTCTTTAAGGGGATTGGTTCTGCTGCGGAGTCCGTCTCCTGGGTGAACACTGGCACGAGACGGGCGTTGCGGCAAATGGCGCCGCTTTCCGCTAGGAGGCTACGCCGCTGACCGCCATGGGCAACGATATGTAG